>CAYMRB010000400.1:0-9449 GCA_964392615.1 uncultured Planctomycetia bacterium
GCCGATGCCGATGCCGATGCCGATGCCGATGCCGATGCCGATGCCGATGCCGATGACGGTGACGACCGGGACAGGCCTCGCATCTTTGCCGTCGCGTCGCTCCGCGGGTAGAACCTCCGGCATGTCGAACGCTTCCCATGAGCGCACTCGTGTCGGTCTGGTGATCTGGATCGTCGGCGGACTTCTGCTCCTCGCGTGCTCGATCGCGCTGACCGTGATCTCGTTCGACCCCTCGTTCGTTCACGGTCAGGGCTGGCCGGAGCGTCCGATTCCCGCGGTCGTCGCGATGCTCGTCGGGGCCGGTGCGCTGTACTTCGCGCTCGCGCTGTACGCGTGGCGTCGTTTGCCGCCTCTCGTGTGGGTTCTGCTCATCGGCGTCGCGTGTCGCGCGGTGCTTCTGCCGTCTCGTCTGATTCAGGAAGACGACATCTACCGCTACATCTGGGATGGGAAGGTCGTAGCGGCCGGCATCGATCCCTACCTGCATCCTCCCGCGTCGATCCTCGGACGCTCGGACGGTCTCGACGCGGCCGATGCAGATCGCCGGCCGGACGGCTTGCGCTCGCTGGTCGCGATCGCGCGACGTTCGCAGTCGAACCGCGTCATCCTGGAGCGGGTCAACCACGGGGAGCTCGTCAGCATCTACCCGACCGCCCTGCAGTACTGCTTCGCCGTTCACGGCCTCGTCGTGCCCGATGGGTGGTCGGTCGCGGCACAAGTCGTGGCGATGAAGGCGCTGCTCGGCCTGTTCGATGTCGCGACGCTCGTGCTGGCGGTTCTTCTGCTGCGCGCTGTCGGTCTTGCTCCTGGCCTCGTTGTCCTCTACGCGTGGTGTCCTCTCGTGCTCAAGGAGTTCTGGAACTCGGGGCACCACGATTCCGTGCCGATGTTCTTCGCCCTCCTCGCGCTCTGGGCGATCCTTCGCGGCGAGGACGGGCGGCGGAGATCACACGGCGTCTTCTTCGTGATCGCGGGCGCGGCGCTCGGCTTGTCGGTCGTCGCCAAAATCTGGGCCTGCGTCTTGGTGCCGATCCTCTGGCGTCGCGCCGGCCTCGTGCGTGGCGTCGCGATCATCGGCATCGCTGCAGCCGTTGCCATCCCGCTGTGGTTCGCCTTTCCCGACGGAGCGGCTAACCGCCGTGAGACGCTTGAGGTCTTCGCGCTCTTCTGGGACAACCATTGCGCTGTGTTCTGGTGGATCGAACGCGTGATCGAGACGATCGACGATGGGCGCGTCGAGCTCGCTATCGGCGACATCGCGCGAGCGCGCATCTGGGCGCGTCTTGTCGCAAGTGCCGCGATCGGAGCGATCGTGATCGCGCTGGCTGTTGCGACGCGGCCAGCGTCGGCGCCGGCGTCGTGCTCACCGCGCGGTTTCCTGCACCGGTGCTTTCTCGCGATTGCCGCGTTGTTTCTCATCGGGCCGCTCGGCTTTCCGTGGTACTTCACGTGGTGCGTGCCCCTCTTGCCATTCGTTCGGCACCGCGCGTGGCTCGCGCTACCCGGACTTTTGATGGTCTACTACTTGGGCTTCTGGTATGAGTATCAGGGTGGCGGTGAAGAGGGTCTGCGCTTCTTTCGAAGTGTCATCGTCTCTGCCGAGTACGCTCTCTTCTTCGTCCTCTTGGCTCTCGAGTGCCTGAGCAGGAAGTCATGGCGAAGAGAACTCGGACGCGCTTCGTGACGCAAGCGGAGATGAAGGTCGAGAGGTACCCGTGGGGACCTCACGATTGGCTTGCGCGTCCGGATGTCGTCGATTCCGAGCAGCTGCTGGCCGTGCGCATCCACATGCCGCGCGGTGAGGGGACGCCTTTCCATCGGCATCCCGAGATGGAAGAGCTCGTCTACGTTCTTCACGGTCGCGCCGAGCAATGGGTGGGCGAGGAAGTTCGCGAGCTCGGCCCCGGAGACGTCGCGCACATCCCGAAGGACACGGTCCACGCGACGTTCAACGCCGGGCGCGGCGTGCTACGCCTCCTGAGCGTGCTCGGTCCTGCCCGGCCGGTCGGGACCGTGATGGTCGACGTCGGGCACGAGGAGCCGTGGGCGTCGATTCGCTCCATGGGGCGCGCGACGGTCGCCAAGAAGCGAACCGCGCTCAAGCGCGCCAAGACGCAAACCGATCGCACGCCGACGATCGATGCGAAGAAGAGCGCGGCCAAGCAGGTCGCGTCGAAGACGCGCGGCAAACGGGCGAAGAAGTCGCGCCCGAAGCGTTAGCAGCCTTCCTTCAAGGGGCTGCTACGGCACGGGGCAGATCGACTGGCCGACGACCTGCGCGCGCACCTCCGCGAGCGCCTCGTTCGCGGCGACCTCGAGCTCGGCGATCAGATCCTCGATGAACGCGTCTTGGAGCGCCGCGAAGAGGCTGCAGACGAGGCCTCCCTCGGCCTCCAGGTCGACCTCGACGTCTTCGAGGTGCCCCTCGAGCACCTCCTGCACGACGAGGTTGCCGTTCTCGTCCTCTTCGGCCACGAACGGGATTACCGCCGTCGCGGAGAACTCCGGAACGATCAGCGTGCAGTCCGTCTGCCCGAGCAGCGCGCTCGTGACTCGGATCGGCAAGCCCTCGACCGATCCCGAGATGGCCGCGCGAATCTCGCGTGCGTCCCGATCGATTTCTCCGACAACCGAATCGAGCTCGATCGGGGAGCCAGGATTGCCCTCGCCGTCGCAGTCCGGATCCGCGAGATCCCCCGGAACGATCTCCACCTCGAAGTCTTCCACCGTGATCGTTGCCGAGTCGGCCGCGACGCAGATGACCTCCGGCACACTCTCGGCGATCAACGCGTTCAACGCCGCGTTGTCGAAGCACGGCGCCGCACAGCTCTCCGGAGAGGTGTCGCAGCCGATTGCGTCGGCAGTGAGGTCGATGCCGCAATCCGGAAACGGTGCGGGGATCGGCGCGCCACCCTGGAAGAGGAAGTTCAGCACGTAGACCGAATCCGAGAGGTCGACGATGCCGCTGTCGTCGCCGTCCATCGCGTCGTCGCAGCCCGGGCTCGCGTCGCCGAGGAAGAGCACGCCGAGCGTCAGGATCGGATCCGAGATGTCGACCCTGCCGTCGAGATTCGTGTCTCCGCGCACGAATAGCGGCAGATCTTGCGCTGCGGCAGACCGAACTGTGACCACGGACAGAGCGGACACGAGCACGCAAGCGATGAGGTTTCTCATGAGCGACTCTCCGGGGAACAACTCTCGTTCTAGTCGGTTACAGAACCCGAAGACCCGCAAGCTCCGTCAGCCCGACACCGCTCCATTCTCCGACGAAGCGTTCGCGAGGGACAACAAAAAACGGGCCGGTCAGCGCTCGACGACGAGTCGCGTGTTCCGTAGATAGCGTTCGGTGTCGAGCTGCGCCGCGATCCCGGCGCTTCGCGGCACCTCGATGGCACCTTGTGCCGACATCGAGATCTCGATCGGATCGTAGCCGGGGGCGTACCAGCGGCTGGAAGCCTCGACGTCTGCGGCGTGGACGAAGGCAGGGAATGCCGCGAGGGCCAGAATGGCCTGCGTGCCGATGCCGGACTCGGGCATCGTGCCGCCCCAGAGCTCGACGCCTCGTTCGACGGCGAGCGCGTAGATCCGCGCCGCCTCGACGAGCCCGCCGACGCGCTGCACCTTGATGTTCCAGATCCGCGATGAGTCCAGCCCGAGAGCCGCGCGCCCGGCACGTGCCGATGTCAGCGACTCGTCGAGGCAGATCGGGGTCGCGATCTCGTGTCCGAGCCGCGCGTGATCGACGAGGTCGCGATGGTGAAGAGGCTGCTCGTGGAAGAGCAGGCCGAACTCGTCCATCGCGTGCAGCGTGTCCCGATCGCGTTGGAGATCGAACGACGAGTTCGCGTCCGTCCACAGCGGAAAGCCGTCGCCGACGGCGCGCCGCGCCGCGCGACACGCTTCGACATCCCATCCGGGACAGATCTTGATCTTGACGCGCTGATAGCCCTCGGCGACGTAGCCTTCGATCCAGCGTCCGAGCGTTGCCGTGTTCGTGTCGTCGGGGATGCCGACGGCCACGCCGCTGGTGATCGACGGGTGCGGCGTTCGCGCTTCTCTTGGCACGCCGAGCCTCTCCAAGCGCGCCGCCAGCGCCTCGATGAGCGGTACGCCGGAACGCCGGCAGCACACGTCGTGATAGGCGTTTTCGAGACCGGCCCGCGCAAACGGGTTGCCGCGAACGCCGCGGCGCAGCTCGGCGTCGAACTCGTCGATGCTCGCGAACTCGCGTCCGGCGATTCGCGGCAGCAGGAGCTCCTCCCACAGCGTTCGCACCGTGCCGAGCGTCTCTTCGCTGTAGAACGGCTCGTGGTTCGGTGCGGACTCGCCGTAGCCGGTCACGCCGTCGCTCTCGAGCTCGACGATCCACGAGCGCCGTTCGAGCAGCTCCCCGGTGGAGATCCGGAACGGCACGCGAAACGGCAATCGCAGCTCGCGGATGCGGATGCGATCGATTCGTACGCGCTCATCCATGCCGCGACTCCGCCAATTGACGACCCACGTCCGGAAGGTCGAGGAAGCGCATCTCTCCAGCCGTACCGCGCAGATCGCGCAGATGTTCCATGGCGGCGATCAGCCCCGTTTGCGGGTGGAACACGAGCTCGTGCAAGGCTGCCCGTGGCCGCGGCAGGCTCGAGCGGTAGTGCTGGCGCGGTATCTGGAAGAACGTGTGAATCTGACCGCTCGTGGCGCCGCGCAGCGCGTACTCGGCCATCAGCAAGCCGTTCGCGATGTTGCCGGTCGCGGAGATCGGCGCCGTGCCGTCGTCTTCGCGCTGCCACGCGTCGAGGCTCGTCAGGTTGCGATCGCTGAGGTCGTAGCCGCCATACGTGATGCCCCGGTGGTCCTCGAACATGCGATCCGGATCGAACAGGCGATTGAACAGCGTCAAGAAGGCGAGTGGTGTCGGGCCGTCGCGCAGCACGCGCAGCATCTCGACTTGAAACGCGTCCTCGAAGAGTGCGTTCATCACCTTCACGCCGATACGCACGCCCGGCAGTGACGTCGCGATGAGCTCCGGGACGTCGCGCAGCCATCGCAGGATCGTCGCTCGCTGGCCCGCGCGGTCCGAGCCGGCGAGGGTCGGGGCGAAGTCCTTTTCGAGGACGAGAGGATCGTCGCGCCCGCCGTCCTTCCACGACCGGTCCAGCGCCTGCAGCGTATGGAGATACTCCGCGGCGTCGTACTCCCCGTCGGGCTCGAGCGGCACGTGTAGTTTGGCCGAAGGCACGACCGGCATGTCGTGCTCCAGTCCGATCGCCACGCCATCGCGCACGAGATCGCAGTACGACTCGAGATCGCCCTCCCAGCCGCGGCCGACCCAGCTGATCGTCCAACCCTCGCGACCGCGCTGCGAGAGGATGCGCTCGCAGACCATGCGCGACGCCTTGATCTTCCAGTCCGACATGTGGCTGGAGCCGTCCGGACGCTCACCGATCACGGTCTTCAGGACGACGAAGCCGAGCCCGGCTGTCGCGTCGGCCGCGACCTGACGCGCGTTCAGGGACAGCTGCCCCGATCCCTTGCCGAACGGATTGCGTAGCGCGAACGGGCCGAGGCGAGCGGCCAGGTCGATCCGCCAGCGGTCACGGACGAAACTTTCGAGGCCGCAGGGATAGGGTTCGCTCGCGTACTTCTCCCAGTCCTCGGCCAATCGCGCCTGCGTCGTCGGATCGAGTCGGACCGGATCGGGTAGGAACGGCGTGTGCTCGGCGGGCGGGTGGGACCCCATAAGCTTGTCGACTCGTCAGAGGGATGGCAGCATTGGGGGCATTCCCCCCGATTCACGAGCTGTGGAGAGTTGCATGGTCCGTTTCGTTCTCGTCGTTTGCGCGGTCATTCTCGGTTTGCCGTTCGGCGAACTGCAAGCCCAAAAGGACCCGTTCGCGGAGCACGTGAGATCGACCGATCCGCTGACCCCCGAGGAAGAGCGGCGCAGCTTTCGTCTGCCTCCCGGCTTCGAGATCCGACTCGTCGCGGCGGAGCCGGATATCCAGAAGCCGATGAACCTCGCGTTCGATGCGCGCGGTCGGCTCTGGACGACCGGGTCGACGGAGTATCCGTATCCGATCGATCCCGCTAGCGGTAAGGCGGGGCGCGATACCGTCAAGATTCTCGAGGATCTCGATGGGGACGGACGCGCCGACCGCATCACGACGTTCGCCGACGGGCTCAACATCCCGATCGGCGTCTATCCCTGCCGAGGCGGGGCGGTCGTCTTCAGCGTTCCGAACATCTGGTTCTTCGAGGACACCGACGGCGACGATCGCGCCGACCGGCGTCGCGTGCTCTACGGGCCGTTCGGCTGGCAGCGCGACGCGCATGGGTTGAACAACTCGTTCACGCGCGGATTCGACGGCTGGGTGTACGCGTGTCACGGTTTCAACAACCACACGACGGTTCGAGGGCGCGACGGTCACGCGATCACGATGCACTCGGGCAATACGTATCGCTTTCGCCTCGACGGCAGCCGGATCGAGCAGTTCACGAAGGGCCAGGTCAATCCGTTCGGGCTGTCGTTCGACCCGCGCGGCAACGCGTTCACTGCGGATTGCCACTCCGCGCCGATCTATCAGCTTCTGCGCGGGGGATCGTATCCGAGCTTCGGCAAGCCTCATGACGGCCTCGGCTTCGTCCCCCCGATGTTGCGACACAGTCACGGCTCGACCGCGATCTGCGGCATCGTGGCCTACGACGACGATGGATTTCCGCCGGAGTTCCTCGGCAACTTCCTCATCGGCAACGTCGTGACGTGTCGTATCAACCGCGACGTGCCGGTCTATCGCGGCTCGACGATCAAGGCGCGCGAGATGCCCGATTTCGTGTCGACGACCGATCCCTGGTTTCGCCCGGTCGACATCCAGCTCGGCCCCGACGGCGCGCTCTACGTCGCCGATTTCTACAACCGGATCATCGGCCACTACGAGGTGCGCCTCGACCACCCGGGTCGCGACCGAGTGCGCGCGCGCATCTGGAGGATCGCGTACACGGGCGACGGGAAACGCGAGCGCGAGGTGCCGCGGTTCGACGTGTCAGGGGCCGACGTCAGCGCCCTCGTCGCCGAGCTCGGCGCGCGCAATCTGACGCGTCGCATGCTCGCGACCGACGAGCTCGTCGACCGCGTCGGCAAGGCGGCGGTGCCGGCGCTCACGAGTGCGGTGTCCGGATCGAAGAGCGCGACGACTCGAGCGCACGCGCTGTGGGCTCTCCATCGCCTCGGCGCGCTCGGTGAGGGCTTGATCGTGTCCGCGGCCGCAGACGCTCACTCGCTCGTGCGCGTCCACGCGATGAAGGTCCTCTCGGAGACGCCGGCCTGGAGCGACCGCCTCGGCAGCCTCGCGATCGTCGGCACACGAGATGCCGACGCGTTCGTGCAGCGTGCGGCGGCGGACGCGCTCGGGCGCCATCCGAGCGCGGCGCACGTGCGGCCGCTCGTCGAGCTCTGGCGGACGACGCCGCCCGCCGACGATCATCTGCGGCATGTGGCGCGCATCGCGTTGCGCGACACGATTCGCGCGCACGGCATCCTCGCGGCCATCGACAAGGTCGTCGGAAAGCCTGGCGGCTTGGACGCGCAGGCCGAGGAGCTCATTGCCGGCGTCGCGATAGCCGTCGAGACGGAGGCGGCTGCCGTGAGCCTGTTCGGTTGGCTGCAGCGTCGCGGCGCGAGCGCGGCCGATGGTGTCATCGCGTCGCGGTTGCGACATGTCGTGCGTCACGCGCCCGAGGGCATGGTCGAATCGGTCGCCGAGTTC
Organism: uncultured Planctomycetia bacterium; assembly: GCA_964392615.1. Taxonomy (GTDB): domain Bacteria; phylum Planctomycetota; class UBA8108; order UBA8108; family UBA8108; genus CAYMRB01. The sequence goes on from CAYMRB010000400.1 coordinate 7,755, forward strand.
ACTCGCGATCGTTTTCGCAGCAACCTTCCGCTGCAGCTCGAGCTGCTCGGCGCGATCCACAGCGGCCTCGAGCAACGCGGCGCTCCTCCCGGGCCGCGGCTACGGGCGTGGGCGCGGCAGCTCGCTGGCGATCTCCTGACGGCAGCGGGCGCGGAGGATCTCGCGTGGCGCAGCTCGGCTGCACGCGGACGGAAGCCCTCCGCGAATCCGTGGGTCACGGAGATGCGCGAGTCGGCCGACGGCGTCGCTGCCCGCTTCCTGTCGAGCTTGCCGCGGGGAGAGAGCCTGACGGGCGCGATCCGGTCGCGGCCGTTCACGATCCCGCCGCGCCTCGAGTTCTGGATCGCCGGCCACGACGGCGTTCCGAACAAGCCGTTTCAAGACCGCAACCTCGTGCGTCTGCTCGACGCGGCGACCGGAGTCGTCCTCGCGGAAGCGCGCCCGCCGCGCAACGACACGGCGCGGCGGATTCGGTGGGATCTGTCGAGGGCGACGGGCGACCAGGGCGTGTTCGAGATCGTCGACGGCGACGCGGGTGGCGCGTTCGCGTGGCTAGCCGTCGGGCGTTTCGACCCGTCATTCGTGCCGGTGACGGTGCATGGACCGGAAGATCTCGAGCGGCTCGTCCGCGGCGGTATCGAGATCGCTCGTCGGATGCAGTTCGAGGATCTTCGCGAGTCGCTCGAGCGCGTCCTGAGGGTGCACGCCGGCCATCCGGCGTTGAGCGCGCTCGCGGCAAGGGCTGTCATCGAGCTGCGCCCTGACGCACTGCTCGGCGCGGCCGCTGGGCTTCTCCACGCGCCCGAGCTCCCGCAGGCGGCGCGGGAGGACGTCGTCCTGGCCGTGCTCGATCGCGAAGTCGATCCGCAGGCTCTCGTCGCGGAGCTCTTCAAGTCGCTGCCGGCCGGACAGCAAGTCGTCCTCGCCGAGAGCCTGGTCGCGAGCGGCGAGGGAGTCGGGGCGCTCGTCGCGCTGGTCGAGAAGGGCCAAGCGTCCGCGCGACTTCTGGCGCGCGCGTCGATTCGACAGAAGGCCATCGCTGCGGGCGGCGATGGCGTGGCGAAGCGCATCGACGCGCTCGTCTCCGATCTGCCGTCGCAGGACGAGGAGATCGCGAAGCTCATGGTGCAGCGCCGCGACGGCTACGACCCGGCGACGGCATCGGCGGAGGGAGGCGAGAAGGTGTTCTCGGACACCTGCGCCGCATGCCATCAGTTCGCGGGCAAGGGGACGGTGGTCGGTCCGCAGCTCGACGGCATCGGAGCGCGCGGCGTCGAGCGACTCGTCGAAGACCTGCTCGATCCGAATCGCAACGTCGACGTCGCGTTCCGCACGAGCACTTGGATTCTCAACGACGGGCGCGTCGTCGCAGGCCTCCAGCGCCGCGAGGAGGGCGCGACGATCGTCGTCGCCGACAGCGCCGGCAAGGAGGCCGCGATCGCCAAGGGCGAGGTCCTGAACCGCAGCGACTCGGCCCTGTCATTGATGCCCGAAAACATCGCGGTCGATCTGACCCCGCAGCAGTTCAACGATCTCCTGCGGTATCTGACGACGGAGCCGGTGCCAGCGGCGAAATAGCGCGATTCGCTCGGACGGATCGACGCGGTCGGAAGGTCGAATCGCCGGCGACACGGCACCTCCGTTACCGGGCGCGTTTGTCGACTTCGGGACGCCATCGTATGCCTCTCGGGTAGA
>CAYMRB010000401.1:0-9431 GCA_964392615.1 uncultured Planctomycetia bacterium
AACAGCAGCACGTACACCACCGCCAGGGCGATCTGCAGCACGGCGTACGGTATGGCCTTCGCGATGAAGCCGCCGAACGAGAGCTTCAGCTCGTGCTTGTGGATGATCGTCACCGCGACCAGCGTCGATGCCGAGCCGATCGGGGTCAGGTTGCCGCCCAGGTTGGCGCCGAAGACGACCGACCACCACAGCGACGAATCGCCCGGCGTCTCGAGCCCGGTGAGGATCTTACCGAGCATCGCAGCGAGCGGAATGTTGTCCGTTACCGAACTGAACCCTGCCGAAACGGCGAGCAGAAGCCCCGGCCCGAGCCGCGGCCCCGTGTCGACGAGATGCTCGAGGCCCTTGCCGATCAGAGCCAGCACCTGGGCGTGCTCCATCACGTTGATGACGACGAAGAGCCCCGCGAAGAAGCCGAGCAGGTCCCAGTCGAGCGCCTGGTAGAACTTGTCCGCGATCGCCTTGAAGCGCACCAGCATGATGCAGGCGAAGGCGAGCGCGACGAATCCCATGCCGAGATCCTTGACGACCGGAAGGATCGACGTCGTCGCGATCACCGCGATGAACAGCACGGTCATCGCGCCGCCGAACCAGAAAAAGAACCGGCTCTCGATGCCGTCGTTCTCGTCGAACGCTGCGACCCGCATGCGCGCGGCATTGCGCGCCTCGTCGCTCTCGAGCCGGCGAATGCCGCAGAGCTTCGCGCCCAGGAGGATCGTCACGGAGGTCGCCACCACGACGTACGGCGCCGACGCGATAAAGAAATCGACGAAGCCGATGCCCGCCGCGTTGCCGACGATGATGTTCGGTACCGAGCTGATCAGCGTCAGCATTCCGCCGATGTTCGTCAGCAGCCCCTCCACGAGCAGGAAGCCGAGGAGCTTGTCCTGCTGCTCGAGCTTGCGCAGCGACACGCCGGTCAGCGAACCGACGATGATCATCGCCGTCACGTTGTTCAGCACGGCCGAAAAAACGACGGTCATCAGGCCGTAGGAGACGAGCAGCTTGAACGGATCGCCTCCTGACGCCTTCGTCACCTTGATCGCGATCCATGTGAAGAGGCCGGACCGCGACGTGACGTCGACGAAGAGGCTCGAGCCGAGGATGATCGCGATGACCCCCCAATCGATCGCCGGGATATAGACCGGCAGGTCGATCGAGTGCCCGGCCACGACGACCGGTCCGACCGGCAGAAGGTCGAAGGCTCCACCGACCAGCAGGCACAACGCCGCGAACACGCCGACGATGATCGACTTCTTCGCGTGGATCTTCTCCTCGAACGCGAGCGTGACGATCATCGCGGTGAGAATGCCGGCGAACAGCAGCGTGACCGGAAGGGAGACCTCGGGCGCGGCGTGTGCGCCGTTCGTGCCTTGCGCATCGGCCCAGGCGAGCAGAGCGGTCGGGTTCACTTTCACTTCCTGTTCGAGCTAGAGCAACAGCAGCGGGATCTCGTTGATCTCGACGGCGAGCGGATACGCCAGGCCGTGCATGGCGGCCTGTTCCGCGTCCTTTGTATGGAGAACGAGCAGGTCGACGTCGTGCTCCGAGACGAGCCGCCGGTAGTCCTTCAGGTGGGCACCGACCTCGACGGCCGACCCCACGGTGACGTCGACCCCGCTCATGTCGATGACTTGCGCACACGATTGCGCGTACTCGAGCGGCTCCTTCTGGAGACGCTCGAGAATCGTCTCGCGGGCGTTGTCGGTGTCGATGCTCGGGATCTTCGCGATCGCGTCCATGTACCTCTCGAAGGTCGCGCGATCCTCGACGTTCGCCAGGATCAGCCGGCCGCCGGCGCCCGTGAACGCCAGGGCCCGATTGACGAGCTCGTGATCGCCCGTCAGGTGATCCGTCATCGCCATCACCGTTCGAATCTCGCCGAGCGAGCGATCGAAGGTCTCCTGATCGGCGGGATGCGGCAGCAGCAACACCGGGTACGGCGTCGCCTGCGTCAGCACCTCGACGAACTCGCCCAGGCTGTGACACCACCGCCACGCGCTCGAATGGAGCGTCCGGTACGTGCAGACCAGATCGGGGCTCGCACTCTCGAGAATCCGCAACAGGTCCTCGATCGTACTGAACTCGTCACCGCAAACATCGCGCCACTCGACGTCGCCGGCGGCAGTCCCGCGAATCGACGCGAGGCCCGTACGCAGGCGGTCGCCGAGCGGCCGCGCGCGCAGCTCGTCGAGATCGGTGACGAAGACGGCGGAACGGATCGCGACCTCGCGGTACTCGAATAGCGACTTCGCAGCCGACCTGAAGACGCTCTCGAACTGATCGATGTTCGTCATCGGAATCCGGTGAACCGGCGGTTTTTTGGATAGACGCGACTGCGCTGACCAACAAGATACTCAGAGTCGGCGCTACGCAAACCGAAAACACCATCCTGCCATGACCGTATCGTCCTCGAAATCCTCCGCTCCGGTCGTGACTCCGGCCGAGAAACTCGAGCTCTACTACTGGATGCGCTTGACGCGGGCGCTCGACGACCGCTGTGACGCGCTGTTCAAGCAGGGCAAGATCCCCGGCGTGATCTTCTCGCAACGGGGGCACGAGGCGATCTCCGTCGGCTCGTCCTTCGCGCTCGAGGACGGCGATGTCATCGCGCCCTTGCACCGCGACCTCGGCGCCTTCCTCCTCCGGGGCATGAAGCCGGAGCAGGTCGTCGCGCAGGCCCTCGGTCGCGTCGGAGGACCGAGCCGGGGCCGCGACGCGAACACGCACGGGTTCGGCGACATGGAGCTCGGCATCATCGGCTACGTCAGCCACCTGCCGCAGTCGATGCCCGTCACGCTCGGAGCCGCGTTCGCGCTGCAGTATCGCGGCGGGGATCGCGTCGCGTTGAACTACTTCGGCGACGGTTCGGCCTCGGAGGGCGGCACGCACGAGACGCTCAACCTCGCGGCGGTGCTGCAGGCGCCGGTCGTGTTCATCCTCGAGAACAACCAGTACGCCTACTCGACGCCGCTCGAGCACCAGTGCCGGGTGACGGATCTCGCCTCCCGCGCGGTCGGCGTCGGCATGCCGGGCGTCACCGTCGACGGCAACGACGTGCTCGCCGTGCTCGCCGCGACTCGGGACGCGGTCGCCCGCGCGCGCCGCGGCGACGGCCCGACGCTGATCGTCGCGAACACGATGCGCATGCGCGGACACGCTATCCACGACTCCGCGGAATACGTGCCGGAGGAGCTCCTCGACGAGTGGACCGCCCGCGATCCGATCGCGACCTTCGAAGCGCTGCTGCTCGACGAGGGCGTCCTGGACGATGCTGCACGCACGGCGACGGGCGGGCGCATCCGCGCGCAGCTCGACGAGGCCGTCGACAAGGCCGAGGCGAGCCCGTGGCCCGACCCGGACACGCTGACCGACGGAGTGTTCGTGCCATGACGGTCAGAAGCTACCTCGACGCGATCAACCAGGCGCTGCACGAGGAGATGGAGCGCGACGACAGCGTCTTCGTCGTCGGCGAGGATATCGGCGCGTTCGGCGGCGCGTTCAAGGCGACCGCCGGGCTCTTCGAGCGATTCGGGCGCCGACGCGTCGTCGACATGCCGATGTGCGAGTGGGCGTTCGTCGGACTCGCGAACGGCGCGGCGATGATGGGGCTGCGACCCGTCGTCGAGATCCAATTCGCCGACTTCGTCTCGACGGGCTTCGACCCGATCGTGCAGTACGCGGCCACGACGCACTATCGCTGGGGCACGCAGGTGCCGATCGTCGTCCGCGCCCCCTGGGGCGGCGGCTCCACCGCTGGCCCGTTCCACTCGCAGTGCCCCGAAGCGTGGTTCGCGCACACGCCAGGGCTCAAGGTCGTCATTCCAGCGACTCCGTACGATGCGAAAGGCCTGCTGATCGCTGCGATCCGCGATCCGAACCCGGTCGTCTTCTTCGAGCCGAAGTACCTGTACCGACGCGTCGAGGAGGAGGTGCCCGACGGTCCGTACACCGTGCCCATCGGGGAAGCGCGCATCGCGCGACCCGGCGATGCGGCGACGCTCGTCACGTACGGCGCGATGGTGCAGGAGGCGCTGGAGGCGGCTTCGACCGTCGCGACAGAAGACGACGCCGAGTGCGAGGTCATCGACCTGCGAACGATCGCGCCGCTCGACACGGATGCCGTTCTCGAGTCCGTGCGCCGCACCGGACGCGCGCTGATCGTTCACGAGGCAACGCGCACCTGCGGCGTCGGTGCCGAGGTGGCGGCGCGGATCACCGAGCACGCCTTCGAATTCCTCGATGCTCCCGTGCGTCGCGTGACCGCGCCGGACACGCCGGTACCGTACAGCCCGCCGCTGGAGAAGGCCTTTCGGCCGGGTGCCGCGAGTATCGCTTTGGCGCTGCGGGGCTTGCTCGCATACTGAATGCGTGCCGGCGGCCACTCGATCGCCGCGCATCGCCATGTCGCACTGGAGACTCCGATCATGTCGCGTAGAGCACTCGTCGGCTTCGTCCCTGTCGGTGTTGTTCTGGCCGTCGCTTTCGCGCCATTCCTCCCGGGTCGCGTTCACGCGGAGGACTCGTACGAAGAGACCTTTACCGATCTCTATCGCGAGCTCGGCAGGCGATACCCGTGCTTTGCCCTCAAGAAGATCGATTGGCAAGCGGTCGGCAAGGAGCTGCTGCCGCGAGCGAAGAAGGTGCAGACGGAGGACGAGTTCGCGATCCTCTGCGTCGAGCTCGTCGCGCGCCTCGAGGACAGCCACGCGACATTGCTGCCGGGATCGCGAGAGCTGCCGAAGATCCCGTTCCCGCGCTGGGACCCGGGCCTCACGTGCCTGACCGACGACCGCGGCCGGCCCGTCGTCTACCACGTCGACCGCGGGAGCCCGGCGCAGAGAGCGGGCATCGGCCTGGGCGACACGATCGTCGAGGTCGATCGCGCGCCCGTGAAGAAGGCGATCGACGCCATGGCGGCGAAGCTCACGCGCTACGTCGGCTACTCGAGCGAACGCTACCTGCGATACCAAGCCACGCGCTGGTTTCTGCGCCGCGAGGAGAAGGGCGACACCGTGACGGTCGGTCTGATCTCGGCTCGCGGCAAGAAGCGACGCATCAAGCTGCAATCGACGATGGACGTCCGCTACCTGCCGCGGCTGCCCGTCCCGATCAAGGGCATATCGGACTCGGCGGACGTCGCGTGGACGACGCTGCCGGGAGACATCGGCTACATCTACGTGCGGCGCATCCGAGCCGACCTGATCGACCGACTCGACGCTGCCGTCGGCGAGCTCGCGAAGGCGAAGGCGCTGATCATCGACGTCCGGGGCAACAGCGGCGGCGGCTTCGACGCGGCGCGCTCGCACCGCAACTTCGACACGGATGACGAGGAAGAACCCGACCGACCGCGGTTCAAGGGGCCGATGGCCGTGCTGCTCGCCCCCCGGTGCATCAGCGCGGGCGAAGGCTGGGCATCGTGGTTCATCGCGGAGAAGCGAGCGCGCGCGTTCGGCGAGGCGACGGCCGGGGCCTCGGGGCGCAAGACGATCTACGAGCTCAAGAACGGCCACTTCAAGGTGCGCTTTCCGGTCAAGGCCTACCGCGGCTTCCTCGATCGCCCGATCGAGCGCCGCGGCCTCGAGCCCGACGAGCCAGTGCGGCAGAAGGCGAAGGACCTCGCGCGCGGTCGCGACACGGTCCTCGAGGCAGCGCGCGCGTATCTCCTCGCGAAGACGAAGAAGAGTCGATCGAGCCGACGTCGATAGGTACCGGTTCCCAGCCGATCGAATCATGACGACGACCTTCCCCTTCCGGGTGCCGCTGCGACTCTCTCCGACGGCGCTCGCTTGCGTGGCGATCCTCTCAGGCGCGCCGTTGGCGTTCGCGAACGACGACGTGTCGATCCGACTCGACGAGAACGGCGCGCGAGTCCTCAGTGACCTGCCGCCCGTCGGCGTCCATCCGCGCGTTTTCTTCACCGCGGACGAGTACCCTCGCATCCGGCACCGTCTCGACACGTCGACCTTCGGCAGGATCCTCAAGAAGAAGGTGGTCATCCCGAACGCCGAGCACGTGCGCCGCAACTACGCCGACCTCGCCGCGCTCACCCCTGAGGCCATCACGCCCGAGCTGATCGCGAAGCACGTCCGAGGTGACGAGGGGCGCAACATCCGCTGGGGAATGGCGTCGCTCTACGCGGTCGTATACGACGACGCGGCGCTCGGCGACTTCATGGCGCGCGTCGTCACGAGCTACGGCCGCCTGCTGCTCGCGGCGAGGGAGCTCGCCGACACGGCCGCGGCGACCGACGTCATCCGCAAGCTCTGGACGACGACGCAGTACACCGTCGGAGAGAGCTGGACGATCGGCGCGTCCGGCGTCGCTGTGAGCTACGACGTGCTCCACGACTCGATGACCGCCGAGCAGCGCGACATCGTTCGCACCGCGATCGCCACGGCGACCGAGGGCCGCACTCCGTACGGCACGGGACTGCCCGTCGGGTTCGGCGTCAGCAACCACTTCGGCTACCACGGCGACCTCGCCGTTCTGCTGTGCGCGATCGAGGGCGAGGAAGGCTACGACCGCTCCACCTTCGACACCATCCGCGACATCCTCGTGAACTACTGGGATGCGGGATTCACCGCGCTCGGCGCGTGTCGCGAAGATGCGTACGGTCCGAATCTCGGCATGCGGGCCGGCTCGCGCGGCCTCCTCGCTCTCGCGCGGCGCGGTCACAACGTCTTCGCGACCGAGAAGTATCGCCACTTCCTCGACTACCTCGTCACCGAGTTCGAGCCGTTCCCCGGGGGCGCGTTCGTCGGCGGTGCGTCCGGAGGCCCCGCGCAGGAGCTCTACCCGACGAGCACCATCGTCGCCCGCTACATGTACCCGCGGCACCCGGCGGCCAACCTCGCACACCGACACATGCTCGGCGACGATCACGAGCGTCGCATTCGATGGCAGGGGCATCTCGACTTCATGATCTTCGGCGGCGACTGGCAGGGCGCCGCGAGTCGCGAAGCGATGCACGAAGCCACCGGGTTACCCCTGGCTCGCTTCTTCCCCGAACGCGGCAAGCTCGTCACGCGGAGCGACTGGTCGGCGAACGCGATGCAGCTCATGTTCGACGCGCGGCCCGATGCGTTCGTCATCGGCCACGACAGCGTCGATCGCGGCAATATCACGCTGGCGAGTCACGGGCGCGTCTGGGCGTTCACCGGCTCGTTCCACCACTTCCAGACGAGCGACGAGCACTCGCTGGTGCACATCGACGGCAAGGCGCAGCCGTGGAAAGCGCCCAGCGTCCGCTTTCTGGCGCACGCCGACAGCCCGCTCGCGACGACGGGCTCGGCGGACCTGAAGTACGCCTACGATTGGCAGTGGAGCCCACCGTGGCCCGTCAAGGGAACGAGGTTTTCAAGCGAGTGGGAGCCGGAACGCTCCGACCCGCGCGACCTCGGCTGGCCGCGCGCGAACGCTCCGACGTGGCTGCCGAAGCAGCTTCACGGCAGCGCCACGGGCTACGCCAGCAAGCTCCCGGCCGGCAATTGGTTGCACCGCCGACCGTACAATCCGGTCCTGCGGGCGACGCGCGCGGTCGCGGCGGTGCGTGGAGCGCAGCCGTATGTGATCGTCGCGGATGACGTCCAGAAGGACGAGCAGGAGCGCACGTATGGCTGGTACCTGCAGCTTCCGATCGACGTCGAGTTGAAGAGTCACAGCGGAGACGACTTCATCCTCGGCGAGGCCGCGGGAAGCCGACGGATGCTCGTGCGGGTCCTGCAGGCCGACGCGACCACGGGCGAGCTGCGCGGTCGCGTGGAGGACTACACGGCACACGTCGACACGCGACGCGGGACACGAACTCCGGGAAGGCGTATGATCGTCGAGGTCGAGGGCGTCGCGCCGGAGTTCAAGATCCTGCTGTTTCCGCACGTATCGGGAGATCGCTTGCCGACGACGTCGTGGACGCGGCCCGGAGAGGAGTTATGCGTACGATGGGAAGGTCAGCACGACGAGCTCGTCTTCGCGTCGACCGCGGACGCATATCGGATCGCGGTCACCCGAAGCGACCGGGACGCGCGAGATTGATTCGTATCTCGACCTGGATGCTCGCAGGTGTGCTCTGCGCCTGGACCTCGTCGCTCTGCGCACAGCACGTCGTCGGAGACGAGCCCCGCGTGCGCGTTATCTTTCAGGCCGAGCCGTCGGGATCGAGCTGCGAGACCTTCGTCGGGGCGGTCGAGAACACGCTGGACGTCGAAGTCGCGCCGGGACGCGAAGGCGAGCCGATCACGCTGGCGATCGCCTTCGTCAGCGAGTTCGGGGAGTGCACCGAGGGATTCCGCAGGCCGAGGAGCGCGGACGACCACGGCGTCGCGGGGTGGGGATTGAGCGTGAGCATCGAGGGGAATCTCGAGCCGGTCGACGCGCGCGTTCGCGACGAGGTGCGTTGCGTGGCTGACTTCAGCGTCGTCGAGATCATCGATCCGCTGCGACCGAACGCCGACGGCGAGCCTCAGGGCATGGGCGCCGTGTTCGCCGAAGCCTACTTCTGCGGCGGGCCGTTCGTGCTCAACCCCGGAGGCACCGAGACAGCGCACGAGATCGATCTCGTCGCGACGGATCCGGACGCGGAGTCGATCGAGGCCACTCTCACCTTCCGGGACGGCCTCCGAGGAAGCGGCCAGCCGGTGGAGAACTACGTCGTGCTCTACGAGTCGCGACCACAACCGCGTCGCCCCGTCCTGCCGCCGCCTCTTCGCGTGCGCGTCACGCGGACACCGCCGAAGGCGTTTCGGCGCTGCGACGCGAACGACGACGGCCGGTTCGACATTTCCGATCCGATCCGGACGCTCGGCTGGCTGTTCATCGGCCGCGACGGGCCGCCGTGCGAAGCGGCGGCGGACTGCGACGGCAATCGGGCCCTCGACCTCTCCGACGCGATCCGCGGCTTCAACTGGCTCTTCCAGGGCGGCCCCCCACCGCCGGCGCCGTTCCCCGATTGCGGGTTCAGCGCGGACGCGAGCGAGTCGTGCTACGCGACGAACGCGTGCGCGGCGTGACCGCGAGTTCACAGCGCACGTGCCGTCGCCGCGGATCCCGCCGCCCCACGAGCGGAATCCAGCGCGGCACGTCGCGGCGATAGCGCTCGTGATCGGATCCGTAGGCACGGGACAGTTCCCGATCCTCCTGCGTCGATCGCACCCAGCTCAACGGCAGCAGGCACACTGCCCACAGGGCGGCGGCCCAAGGCGAGGCGAGCACGACGGATCCCCCGAGGGACGACAGCAGGAGTCCGGACTCTGCCGGATGTCGAACGTACGCGAACACTCCGGATCGCACGAGGAAACCGCGGGCCGACGACGCAGTATCGCTGACGAAGAGCCCTGCGAGCCGACGGATCGCCGCTCGCCTCAGCAACGCGCCACTACCCATCAGCGCACTGCCCACAGGCAGGTGTGCCGCGACATGCTCAGCTAGAAGCT
>CAYMRB010000402.1:0-9374 GCA_964392615.1 uncultured Planctomycetia bacterium
GGGGGGGTGGTTGGGGTTGGGGTTGGCCGCAATCTCCTTGTTCCACCAGCCCCAGAACTCGAAGTTCGAGTAGCCGAGCTCGCGGACTGTCGCCAGGCTCGCACAGAAATCGCGCCCTTGGAAGACGGCGTCGATGCAGATCGAAAAGTCCATATGAATCCTCTTGTGAGCGGCACTATGGTCCGCAGACGTCCGTGCAGCCGACGATCGGCACGCACACGCCGCCGCGCGCGTGCGGCGGCCCCCCTTGGAAGAGGTGCGCCAGGACCGCGACCGCGTCGGACAAGTTGATCCCATCTCCGCCCGCGAAGTCCAGCAACTCCGCGTTCGCCGAGTCGGCGATGGAGCCGTCGCCGCACGGCAGAAGTTCGGGCGATCCGAGGAACAGATGCCCGAGAAGCGCGACCGCGTCGGAAAGATCGAGGTTGCCGTCCTGGTTCGCGTCGCCGGGAAGCTGTCGCCCACCGGGCGGCACGGGCGTGCTCTCGTCGATGCCTGGCGATCCTAGCGGCCAGTCGCTCGCACGCCAGCTCTCGGGAAGCGTCCAGGTCGAACGCTCGGCCCGCGAGTCGCGAACGACCAACGACGTGCCGACACCGTCGGTCTCGGGCAACCACGCGTCGTCCCAGCGGAACTCGAGGATGCGCTCGTCCAGGGTGCCGAGCAGTACGAGCTCCTCGCCCCGATTGTCAAGGCGACCGCCGTACTCGCCCGCGACGAGAATGGCTCCGAGATCATAGCGCTCGGCAAACGCGACGATGTCCTTGACGACGACGACGATCTCGCCGCGTGCGAGCCGCGTGACCGCACTCGCGGTGAAGTCGAACTCGATCGCTCCCGTCAGCCGCACGCCGGTGAGGTCGATCTCCTCGGCGCCGATGTTCTGCAGCTCGACGAATTCGAAGTCGCCCTCGTCGTGAAGGCTCTCCGGCGGGGGCGGCGCCGGATGGTATTGCAGCTCGGTGATTCGGAGCGGCGTATCGACCGCGAGCACCGCCTCCTGGAGTGCGCTCCACTCGCCGTCGAGCAGCGCGCGAGACCGAACGCGCGTCGTCTGATCGATCGCGACACCGCTGCCACGCGTCGCGATGGCCACGAGCTCCGGAAGCACGAGCAGGTCGCTCGACGTCGCCCGCAAGTTGAGCCCGAGGACCGCGAGCACGTTCGCCCCTTCGCGCAGGAGACCGCGCGACGCAGTGATGTCGATGTCCTCGAAGACCCTCCCCTCGGAGTCGAGCCGCGACGTCGTCGCCGCGGCGTCGAAGCCGACCATCTCCGGAGCGTTGCGGCGCGCGATCTCCACGCCGTTGAGATAGGCGACGAAGCCATCGTCGTACTTCATGCGCAAGACGAGCGAATCGACGTCGGCCGCGTCTACGCCCGTCACCTCGAACGGGATGCGCACCCGCACCGACGCGTGAACGCTCCACGCGAGTTCCTCGACGTCGAGCCCGATGAGGTCCTCGAATCCCGAGCCGCGCTCGTAGCCGACGCCGGTCGTTCCTGCGAGCCAGTCAAGGTCATCGAAGTCGATCGCGGTCCAGTCGAGGTCACCGCTCGGTCCGGCTGCGCGCGCCGGCGTGCCTGCCGTGACGAGCACCGTGCGGCTCCCCTCGCCGTACTCCTGTGCCGTCGGCGCGATGCTCCCGTCGACGAGCCGAGGATCGCTTCCGTCCGCGGTAAACAGGATCGTTCCGCGCGGCGCCGACATCCGCAGCACGAAGCCCGGCTCGATCCAGCCTCCGTTGCGCGAGAACGTCGGCGCGGCGATGTCGGGATACAGATCGACGCGACGGAAGCGATCGAGCACGACCGGGTGGATCTCGCTCCAGTACTCGTTGCGCAGCCAGGACTGCTCGTTCAACCACTCGACCTCGCGCTTGAACGGCACAGCGCGGCGCGCGTCGCCCCATCGGGCCGACTCACCGACGATCGCGCGGTCGATCTCCGCCGCGCGCTCCATCCAACGCGCGTCGTTCGCCGCCGGCGTCAGCACGCCGCCGCCGAAGAGATGCTCGTGGACGCGGTCGGCGAAGCGCATGCGGAACGATGCGTTCGCGCGCGCCTGCCAGTAGAGGAACGCCGGCGAGTCCCGCGCGTCGACGAGCTCGAACTGCCAACCCGACGATGTGAACCCGAGACGGTTGTTCGCGTTGTTCGAGATTTCCTGGTCCCACGGGTAGAAGCGGTACCCCTCGCTCAGCGGGCCGCGGCGACGCCCAGCCCAATAATTGTGGGTCGGCCAATCATCCGCGCCGGCGTAGATGTGGAGAATCATGTAGTCGATCAGGTTGCCGACGTCGAGGTAGCACGGCAGCTCGGGGTCGCGCACGCCGTCCGGACCGTTCCCCTGGATCCGCTGGTACGCGGCCTCGCTCGCGAGACCGGCCCCGGCGAGCGCCATCATTTCGCCCCAGGCCACGTCGTTCCCCGAGTGGATCTGGTGCCAGTCGTGTAGCACGTCGTACTCCTCGCGCTCGCCGCCGAAGTAGTCAGCGTGGAACGAGTCGGTGTGTCGCTCCGTGAGGTTGTACAGCCCCCAGTAGAGCCCGTTGAGGTATACGTGCACGAACAGACCGTGCGCGGCTGGTTGCCCCATCGCGAGCATGGCGTCCTTCATCCACTGCTCGCGCAGATACTGCGCGCGTTCGCGATACCATCGCCGCACGCCGGGGAACCCCGGCAAGGCCCAGCCGTCCTCCACCGGCCATGTGTCCGTCGACAGCCCCTTGAGGACGACCTGGTCGAAACGGTCGACGTCGGTATCGGGAAAGAGCGGAAAGCGCAGCTTCGACGGGCCGTACTGGCGCTTGAACAGCAGGCGCAACGAGTGCTTCGGCGTAAACCTGTGGCGACGGCTCGTCAGCCCGTGGATGCGCACGCCAGCGTCGACCTGGAAGCTCTCGTCGTCCGAGTCGATCCACTCGATCGACGCCGGTCGCTCCCACCGCTGCTGGGAGTGATAGTAGATACCGCGCTCCGCGCCGAAGAGGTCCTCCGGCGCCGCGACGATGCTGACGCTCGGAATCGACAGCAACGCGTCCTCGAAGCTCCATCCGGGCAGTGTCGTGTCGACGACGTCCGGATCGACCTCGTAGTCCGCGCGGAAGCCGCCGCTCCACGTCGCGGGCAGGCCCGGAGGTCGCGCGGGCTGACGGGCGACGTCGGCGATGAAGATGTACGTCGCGGTCGATACGGCCGACGGCTCGAGCCCTTCCTCGAACGCTCGCGCTCGCAGCGTCGTGGTTGTCGCGACTGGAATCGGTCGCGAGTAGAGCGTCGATTCCGGAGCGTCCGGCTCCGGCACGCTGCCGTCGAGCGTGAAGTAGATCGCGGCACCGTCACCGCCGCTCGACACCTCGACGTTCGTCGGCTCCATCAGAAAGCCGCGCTCGACGCTGAACACGACGTCGGCGGTAAACCCCGCCACACCGTCGCCGTTCGGTCGACCGGGAGTCGACGGACGCAGGAAGCGCTCCGGCATCGTGCTGCCGCCGACGAGCTCCGGCGCGATCAGAAACTCCGGGCTGTCCGCGCTCGCGTTCAGGCCATGAATCGCGAGCATGTTGGAGCCGGCTCGAAGGGCGCTGCCAAACGGTGACAGATCGATGTCTTCGAACGCGAGCGCCGCGCTGCGCGATCGAATCGACGTCGCCGGCGAGTCGAAGCTCACGACGTCGGGCGCAGCTCGTCGCGCGACCGGAGTGCCGTTCAGATACGCGACGAATCCGTCGTCGTACTTCATGCGCAGCACCAGCCAGTCGAGCGGCGTCTCCGCGTCGAGCACGAACGGCACGCGCAGGTAGAGAGACGAGCCGATGTCGAGCATCGACGCGGCGACGTCCGTCTCGATGCACGCGTCGTAGGCCGACAGCGCGAGAGGCGATGCGCCCTGCGCCAGGCTACGGATCTCGAGCGGTGTCAGCGCGCGATCCCAGACAGCGAAATCGTCGATGAGTCCGCCGTAGCTCAACGGACCTGCGCCGAGGGCGCCGCCGATGAAGAAGCCGCGGATCGTCGTCAGCTCCGCCGTATTCGTGCCCTCGTGGAAGAGCGCGCCGTTCGCCCAGATCCGCTTCGCCGGCCCCGCTTTCACGAAGACCCAGTGGTTCCACTCGCCGCGCCAGCGCCGCGCGTCGGGCTCCGGTCGCGACACGCGTTGGCTCGAGTCGCAGCAGCCGGCGGTGTCCCAGTAGACGACGCTGTCGCTCCACGGCACGTGCGCGTTCAACGAACGCGTCCCTCCGCCGCTCGACTCGCTCGCCCCCCAGAAGACCGAGCCGGGCGCGGGCTGTGACGGCGCGCCGAAGATCCACAGGCTGATCGTGATCGCGTCGTTTGCGGTGGCGGTATCGAACGCTCCGCGGCGCGCGTTGTCGACCGCGACGAGCGCACCGTTCTGGTCGGCTCCGAAGTCGAGCGCACGATCGCCCCGCAGTCCCGTGTGGCCGCTGCGATCGCCGCCGTACATCGGCTGCTCGCGACCGCCGCTGCCGCTCTGGGCGAACACGCTCGTGATCGTGCCGTGATGGCCGTTGCCGCTCGCGTCGAGGGCGACTTCGCCGTCCTCGAAGTCGTCGAAGGTCCAATAGGCGAGCGGCGCCCCGTCTGGCGTGGCTGCGGTGTCGAAACCGACGCCGAGTACACCGGGCGTCCAGCCCGCGGCGATCGAATCGTCGAACGGCTCATTCGCGGGGTCTCCTGTCCATGCGATCCCCGCGGCGTCGTCCGTCGGCACGAGGTAAGCGCAGGAGCTACCGCGTGCGACGATGGGCTCGGGCAACGCGCGCCGCGCCGCGCCCCACGAGTAACCCTCGCGCTGCGGCGGGAACTCCGGCCACGCCTGCCACGCGATCGTCGCGCCATCCGGCTCGACGAGCGCGAGGTATTCGCCGTCTCCGGACAGGCGAAAGCTCGCATGGAGCTGGCCTCCGGGTTCGATTCGGTTCTTGCCCGACGCGAACACGACGAGGTAACCACCCGGCGCGAGACTCACCGCGGGGAAGCGCCACTTCGCCAAGCGCTGCGGATCGTCGGTCAGGAACCATCCGTCGAGGTCGACAGCGTCGAGGCCCGCGTTGTGAGTCTCGATCCAATCCGACGCGTCGCCGTCCTCGTCCACGAACGAACCATCGTTGCGCGCAACGAGCTCGGTGATCCGCACGTCGACAGCGAAGCAGACAACGCTGGACAGCGAAAACGACAGTGCGACGAACGCGACTCGTGCTGCGAGAGTCGTAATGACGGTCCTCCCGTCCTACTTCGGACCAGCTATGAACGGAGAGGACACATCACACACGGCGCCTCCTACTCCTCGAGCTGGAGCTTCTGCACGCCCCAGTATCCGCTCGGCAAGTAGACCTCGTCGCCGCGCGGCAGGACGTCCTGCACCCAGCCCTGTGTGCGGAAGAACCGATCGAATCGAGGTTCGTCGATGTCAGAGACGTCGAATACGAACAGACCGGGCCCGCTGCCGACGAACGCGCGGCCGTCCTCGACCTCCTGCAGATACGCCCACGTGTACGGCAGCTCGACCTCACCCGCAATCTCCAGCGCCATCGGATCGCTCAGATCCACGGCGACGAGGCTCGTGTAGCTGCGCCAGGTAACGCCGCCGCCCTCGAGCGGCAGCTCGTCCCATCGATACGCGCTGGCGAACGCGCCGTCGCCGTCGATCTGCACGCTCGAGATCGTGCCGTCGATCTCGACGCGGCTGCGGAAGTGGGCGCGGTCGTCGACCATCGTCAACGCGTAGAGGTAGCTGCGCGCCCGCCTCGTGGCGTCGTCCCAGCGGTTCTCCCACGTGTAGATCGTGCGGCCGTCGGGCGACGTGTCGATGAACATGCCGGGGATGCTCATGTCGGGCAGCTCGACCGGCGCAGCGGGATCGCTGACGTCGTAGCGGCGCAGCCGATACCTCGCGATCCACTTGCCGTCCCGCTGCTCGGAACGGTACGTCGACAGATAGAGCGTGTCGCCGCGCGCCTTCAAGCCCCACGCCCAGTCGACGCCTTCGAGGCGGATGGTCGATGCGACCACCGGCTCGTCGGGATCGGCCAGATCGACGAGATGGATGCGCTGCGTGCGACGATCATCGATCGCACCGTCGTCCACCTCGGCGCCGAGCACGTCGCCTCGCATCCACCACCAGAACGAGTAGCGGTGGAATGCCAGCGTCGTGCCGCCGACCTGCACGGCCTGGTCGCCGTAGCCCCAATACCACGAGCGGTATCCGCACCAGACCTCCTCGGGCAGCCAGACCGTCCCGCGAGCCTGCGGCGCCGCGCGGTCCTCGACGTCGACGACGCGCACGCGGGTCGCGCGACGCCACGGCTCGTCCGGATCGTCGATGCTCTCGACGCTCGCGACGTAGGCGAGGTCGCCATTCGTGAACAGACGACCGTAGCTCGCCGGAATCTCGAAACGCGACACGGGTCGCGGCGCGTTCGGATTCTCGTCCGTCGTGACGACGAGCTCGGTGTCGCCGCGGTACCAATCGCCCGCGAGCTGCAGCGCATGATCGTCGCCGAGGAACGAGAAGCCCTGCACGTTGCGCGCGAGCTCCAGGCTGCCGCGCGTGCGCGGCTCGTCGCGGTCGGAGATGTCCGCCGCCTGATACTCCTGCGTCGAGAGCGCCAGCACGGTGTCTTCCTCGTGCGGCACACCGCGCTCCATGAGCCCGTGACCGTCGATGACGCCCCTTTGCGTGAGGTCGCTCCGCGCGAGGTCGATGAGCTGAACGCCGCTCACCCAGCGTCGATCCGTATCGTTCCAGCCGTAGAACGGGAACAGGACGAGCTCATCGGCCGGCAGAACGCGGAAGACTTTCGCGAAGTCGTCGCGATCGCCTGGTACCCAGCCGCGCAGACCGTCGAGGGTGACGCGCGACAGCAGGCTCGGCTGCGTCGTGTCAGCGACGTCGATAAGCGACACGGCGAGCTCGAATCGGTTCCACCCTTCGGGCGTGGTGACGATCTCGTGTCCGAGCGCGACCAGGCGGTCGCCCAGCGGCACGATGTAGTCGAGCCACCCGGTCATCTCGAGCTCACCGAGCATCCGAGGACGACGCGGGTTCGACAGGTCGAACACGAAGAGCGGGTCGATGCGCCGGAAGGTGACGAGATAGCCGAGATCGTCGTCGAAGCGCGCCGCGGTCAGCGACTCGTTCAGGTCGATCGATGTGTGCCCGAGCTGCGGAATGACGTCCGGGTCCGACACATCGAACGTGGTCAGGTGCACACGGCTGGTGCGCCCCCGATCGTCGGAGGCGACGCGCAACACGCCGCCGTTGCGATCGACCGACCAGCGGTCATGGACGCGACCGGACGCAACGCCCTCGCCGCGAATCTGGACCGCGCCGTCCGGGTCGCTGATGTCGATGTACCGCAGCCGCGTTTCGTACCGGCGCCGGTCGCTCGAGTAGCCCGAGCTCGCGAGGAAGATCGCGTCGGGCGTCGCGTGGATGTGATGCTCCCAACCATCGCGCGGGAAGTCGCGCAGGTCGATGACGGAGACGTCGTCGGGATCGCCAACGCGTACCGACAGCACGGACGTCTTGTTCTCCGGACGCCGGCCGTCGTCTGTGTAGTGCCAGGAGTAGCTCTTCGACACGAGGTAGAGCACGTCGCCGACGATGCGCGAGTCGCTGAGGTAACCCGCGAGCGGGATGTCGCGGACGACGCGTGGATCGCTGGCATCCGAGATGTCGACGATCCGCAGCAGGCTGCCGTACCGTCCGCGCACGGACGGGCTACCGGCCTCCTCCCAGAACGCCCAGTAGTCGCTGACGAGGACGTACGCGGTGTTGCCCCGCACGTACATCTCCAGCGGGTGGCCGAAGATCGGCGCGTGGCCGACGATCTCGGGGGAGTCGAGATCGGCGATGTCGATCACGTACAGACCGCGGTAACGGTTGAGGACGAAGAGGTCGTCGCCGACGATCCGGTAGAGGTCGGCTTCCTCGATTTCGCGCTGTGGACCGCCGTCGCCCTGCGGATCGGCAGCGGGCGGCGGCGCTCCGGGGTCCAGCCCTCCGGCGTTGTCCTCGGCGCCGAGACCGCCGCGCGCGGCGTCGGCGCCCATGGGCGTCTCGAACTCGCTCTGGCCGAACACGATCTCGCAGATCGCGTACGATGCGCAGTCGAGATCGTCGGCCGTCGGGTCCGCGCCGCACTCCGCGCCGGGCGCCGGAGGGGGCGCACCGCCTGCGAACAGGTGGAGGAGCGAGAAGACCGCGTCGGAGATATCGACCGAGCCGTCGTCGTTGGCGTCGGCCGCGTCCGCGCACGTCGGCGCCTGCCCTTCGAGGAAGAGCGCGCTGAGCACGAAGAGCGGATCGCTGATGTCGACGCGTCCGTCGGTATTCGCGTCGGCGCGCCGGAAGCTGAGCTCCTGCGCGGACGCGAGCGACGCGACAAACGAGATCGCCGCGGTCAGCAAGACCGCGAGGAGAGCGGAGGGAATCAAGCGGGGCATCGACCGTAGCATCGCGATCTACCTCCCGGAGTTGTCGCCCACGACCGACCGCGGCACCGTGTGCAGGCTCGGGCCGCGGACCGGCGGGGCCGGGTCCGTTGGCTGGCTGTCCGTCGAAAAGGACGCCCGAACCCCTGAGGACAAGGTCGATTTGCACCGTCCAGCCTACATCGCGGGCCGGGATTCTCAAGGATGGGCTGACGCGGAACCGCGCGTCACAACGGCGCGGCATCCCCTGCCGGCGGGGCTTCCCCGGCCGCACCTGGGTGCACCCGCGGAGTTGCGCGGCCTCGCCTCGGCTCTGAAGCTGGACCTCAGGCGTCGTCAGGCGTCGTCGAACCGGGAGGGAGTCCCCGGTCCGACGACGACGCGTCAGCGGGTCAGCGGCCAGAGGATGCCGAGCAGGCGGTCGGTTGCGGTGAGGGCCTCTCGAGTCTCGGAGCGCTCGAGGTAGCGCCAGGCCTCGGCGACGAGCAGAGCGGTCTGGGCCTCGGAGAGGCTGCCGCCCGCGATGCGATAGTGGCGCCGTCGGTCGTTGCCGGTTCGCCGGGAGCCTTCGCTCAGGTTCAGGGGACAGGACGTGAGAGCGCGCCGCAGCTGGTCTTCGAGCTTCCGATCGCGTTTGGCGATCTTCTCGACGAGGGGTCGGCAGACGCGAACAAGATCGACAGACAACTGCAGAGCGAGGAATCGGGAACGCATGAGGGTCGTCTCCCTTCGCGGTGGTTGAAGTGCGTTGCGCATGCCCCCCAACGGCGCGGGCGCCGTGCCATACCCGGGGCGAGGGGGAGAGAAAGGAACGAGCAGCGAAGGAAAAAGCGGGCGCGGACAAGTAGGCGAAGAAGCGTGAGCAAGCACCTCGCCCCGGGTATGGCGCGGCGGTTGCGCCGCAGGAGGGA
>CAYMRB010000403.1:0-9371 GCA_964392615.1 uncultured Planctomycetia bacterium
CAGGCGACCGCCGCACTCTGCAAGCCGATTCTCGGCGACGACGAATCCTCGGGGAGGAGGAAGCGGGTGGCGCTCGAGTGCATGGCGGCGGTCCGGGATCTTCTCGACGAGGAGTCCCTCGGAGCGCGCGCGCGCGTGCAGGTGATGCGGGCGCTGCAGCATGCGTGGTCCACCAAGGTCGCGTACGACCACTCGGAGAGCTGGAAGCTGGTCGAGACCGACCGGGAGCGGCAGATCCAGGGCGGGACGTCGAGGACCTCGGTGCAGTTCTTCGGCATCCCCTCCTTCGGCGGCAACCGCGTGCTGTTCCTGCTCGACGGGTCCGACTCCATGCTGACCCCCTTGACCCCCGGTGAGAAGGAGGCCCTCTGGACGCTTCTGGAGCAAGACGCCAAGACCGATCTCGCGAAGGGCTCGGATCCCGAAGAGGACAAGCCGCGGCGCGGCTCGCGAGGGCGCACGCGTGTCGGCGGATCGAAATCCAAGAGCGGCCGCCTGACCACGATCAGCCGAAGAGCCTGGGAAAATGTCGAGACGCGCTTCGACGCGGCCCGGGCGCATCTCAAGCACACCTTGGCGTTGATGGATCCCACGGTGGAGTTCGCCGTCATCCTGTTCGGCGACCATGCCAAGATGCTGCGAACGACCCCGACGTTCATGACGGCGACCGTCAAGAGTCGAACGCGCGTCGTGATCGAGCTCGACGCCATCGTTCCGGGGCGCAAGGACGCCGCGCATCCGTATGGCACCCTGCGGGGCGAGACGAACATCTACGAGGCGCTCGCCATGGGGTTCTCGATGAAGTCGCGGCTCAAGTCGCGCTCGTCGCGTTCGTCGCGCTCCTCGCGCCCTCGAACCCGAGTCGTGACCGCATCCCATCCCGAACTCGTCGACGCGTGCGCCGATACGGTCTACCTCCTCTCCGACGGGATGCCGACGCGCGACGGATTCAGCGGTCGCACGCCGATCATCGAGCAGCTGGGACAGTGGATCGGGCCCACGCCCGAGACCGAGGGAGAGCGGGAGGTCGTCATCAACCCGGAGACGGGAGCGACGCGCAAGGAGAAGTACAAGATTCCCGCCCGGCCGCGATCGTACATACCCGGCAAGAAGTCGACACGCTTGGACGAGACGGGGCCCTACATTCTCCCCGACCCCCTGACGGACGAGGTCCGCCGCCGCAACCTCTTCGTCAAGGCAACGCTGCACGTGGTCGCCATCGGAGAGTCGGCCGCCTGGCTCGGAGACGCCCTCGCCAAGGCCGGAGGCGGGCGGTGCTTGCGAATCGCGGCGAGCGGCGAGATCGGATCCCCCAAGAGCGCGAAGTAGTCGACGAACGGAGAGGACGCGAGGATCACGTGGCGTGTCTTCGCGCGGAACGCACGAAACACGGTCCTGCGCGCCTCGAGATCATAGCAGACGAGCGCGGGTTCACCGCCGCGACCCGGGCACGATCAGCCGCGTCGGCGCGGTTCCGCACTTCGCAGTACCAGCGCTCTCCTTCGACAGCCAGCTCTTCAGCTCCTCCTTGGCTCGCCCATGAGGCGGACTGTCGGCCAGGTTCCTCCACTGGTGCGGGTCGATCGACATATCGTAGAGCTCTTCTCCCCCGTCGACATAGCGGATGTAGTGGTATCGTTCCGAGCGAATCGCGAGATTCGTTCCGTGCCACCGCGGCGAGTGGGAGATGATCGCCGGCCAGGGCCATGCTGCCTCCGGGTTGTGCACGAGCGGTGCGAGGCTCCGACCGTCGAGGTCATCGCGCTCAGCACAGTAGGCCTGTTCGAACAGCACTCCCTTTTCGGCCAGTCGATCGATATTCGGCGTCTTCGCCTGCGGATGCCCCCCCAGGCAACCGACCCAGTCATTCAGATCATCGACCGCGATGAACAGGACGTTCGGCCTCTTGTTCGCCGAGTCGGCGTGGGCAGGTTCGCTCGATGCCGACAGGGCGACGATCAGCGTCACTGCCACAATCGCTCTCACGGTTTGCGCCATCGGTCGGGCTCTCTTCGCTCTGATCCTCTCAGGTTGAGTACCGATAGACGTCCGTCACCCACCCGCTACGCACGCATCGGGACACGCCGGAATCGTCAGACAGTGCGCTCCGAGAGCGTGGCCAGAGCCGGCGAGGAAGAGCCAGGCGAGCTGCCCCACGGGATCCGATGTGTCGAGCCTCCCGTCTCCGTTCCAATCGAGGAGCCTCGGATTCGACTCGTCGGTCACTTCTCCGTCGCCGCAGGGCAGCTCGGACGGGGCGCCCAGAAACAGGAAGCCCAGGACACAGATCGCGTCGGAGATGTTCACGGCGCCGTCCTGATTGCAGTCTCCCGGACGCTGGGGTCCCCCCTCCGTCGTCGTGACGCGCAGCTCGACCGCCTGCGATAGGTACTCGAGCTGCCAGTCGAGGTCGTCGGGGAGGGCGGGCAAGCGTGTGCTGTGAAAGGCACCGTTGAGGGAGGCGCAGCGAAGCAGCGTGAATCGCTGCCCGGCCGCCGGAACAAACCCCTCGACGAGCTCCACGACCAGCGTCCCGTCGAGAGTGACCTCCTCCGAGACGTCCAGCTGGTCGTACTCCGCTCCGGGCTCTGGGCCGCCGATCTCCAGCGCCAGCGTTGCCGATCGACGCTGAACGTAGGCGCCGTCCAACGGCGTCACCGCTGTGGACCCGACGAACCCTGCTGCCCCGGCGGCGAAGGTTCCGCCCGCGTTCGTCAAGTCGCCGATGACCTCGGCCACGGTCAGCGTGCCGCTCAGGAACTCGAATCGTCCACCCTCGCCGACACGCAGGGCGCCGGTCGCGATCGTCCCGCCGGCGAGCACGAGAGCTCCCTCCGGACCGACGTGCACCTCCGCCGTTCCGGCCAACGCGGCGTCGCTCCCTTCGAGGCGGAGACTGCCGCCGTGGATCGAGGTCCTCCCACCATGGGTCGCGGCGCCGATCAGCGTCATCTCCGCCGCGCCCAGCTTCGTGAGCACGCGGGGCACGTGGAAGTCGCGGATGGAACCGCTGAAGCGAAACGCGGCCGTACCGTCGCCGTCGACGACCAGATCGTCGTGGAGGATCGCGTCGAGCCCTACCTCGAAAGCGTAGGAGCCGGCGCCGCTCTCGAGACAACCGAGCACGATTCTCGGGTCCTCCCCGGAAAGACTGCGGACGAAGAGGAGAGGGTTGCCCTCGATTCGGGCGGAACGCGGGAGAGCTCCACCGTAGCTGCCGCTGAAGTCCAGCTCGTTGAGCATGAACTCTTGCCCCGAGCGTCGCTGCATGTCGTTCGTGGCGACGTAGTCCGCGGCGTCGAGCGGCCGAAACTCGAGCGACGCGTTGGCGTAGGCATCCTCGGAGTGCAGGGTAGCGACCTGACCGTCTTCGGCATTCCGCCAGGCCCCCGCCGCGGACCATGTGGCGAGCCGGGTTTCCGCTTCTTCCGATCGCTGCGCCAATCGGACGGCGTCGATCGACGCGAACTCGCCCCCCTGACAGTTGGCGCGAAAGCGGATCCCCACCGGTCGCCCCACGGCTTCGGGAGCGCTGACCGGAGGGAACCGGTGACTCACGGTCTCCCAGACGCCCGAGGTGAGATCGACGCGGAGGCTGTCCAGCACCTGCACGTCGCCCGCGCCGTCCGCGTAGACGAGCTCGACGTCGACCGTATCCGCGCCGTCATCCCATCCGGAGAAGCCTCGGTGGGCGAACGACAGCGCGAGCTCCTCGCCCGGGGAGAGAAGGTGATCCGACAGCTGGAAAGGACCGCGCGAGCTGCTGAGCATGCCCCGATAGGCACCGCTGTGGGCCTCGTCGGGCCGAGCGGCGACCTCGCTGGGCGAACCGGAGGAGTTCGTCCACGCGAGGATCTCGTCGAACGTGTAGCGAGAGTTGTCGTCGCTCTGCTCACCCTCCTCGAAGCTCGGATTCACGAGCTGGTTCTCGCCGGAGACCGACGCGCCCGCTTCCGGCCGAAACAGGAAGCGATCGAACAGGTTGCGGTCCGTGGCCCCGAACGTCCCCCAACGTGGCTTGTCGAGGTGAGACTCCCAGCTCGCGAGCTCCCGCAGCAGCTCCGCGACGATGTCGGGGCGCGCCCGCCTCAGGTCGTTCGCCTCTCCTACGTCGACCGTGAGGTCGTGGAGCGAGTACTCGGCGCCCGATGTCGGCCGGACCAGCTTCCACGCGCCCCGCCGCACGGCCCAGTTCCCCACGGAACGCCAGAAGAGAGTCCTCTCGGCAACGCCCGGCTGCTCCCCGGTGAGGTACGGCATCAGATCGACGCCGTCGAAGAGCGGATCCATCTCGCCGCCAGCGGCGCGGATCAGCGTCGGCACGACGTCGAGAGCGGTGATCGGCATGTCCGAATCCGCTCCGCCTGGCACGCCGGGTACCTTGAGGAGAAACGGCACCCGGATGCCCCCCTCCCACGTGTTTCCCTTCACCCCGCGCAGCGGAGTGTTGTCGTTGTCGGGAGTGCCTCCGTTGTCGTTCGTGAAGACGACCATCGTCTCGTCGTCGATGCCGTGCTCGGCCAGCTTGTCGAGCACGGTGCCGATCGCGCGGTCCATGGCGTACACCATGGCGGCGATCGTCCGCCGGGTACCGCTGAGCTCGGGGAACAGGGCCAGATCGTCCTCTCTCGCCTGGTAGGGGCCGTGGGGAGCGGTGAACGACAGGTAGAGAAAGAACGGGCTTGGATCGGCATGATGGCGCTCGATAAAGGCGGCGGCCTCGTCCCCGAAGACGTCGGTGACGTACTGCCCGTCGATCTCGTTCTCCACGACCCGGTCGTCTCGCATCATCGAGGCGACGCCGGTGGCTGTTCCGCCCCAGTAGGGCCGCGAGCCCTTGAGGACACCGAAGAACTCGTCGACTCCCTGGTCGCGCGGACGCTGGCCCAGGTCGTCGTTCGCCCCCAGGTGCCACTTGCCGACGACGCCCACGGCATAGCCGAGTTCCTGGAGCCGATCGAAGAGGAGCACCTCATCGGTTCGCATGCCGTCCGCCGCATCGATACCGTTCGATATATTCCTCTCGTAGCCGAATCGCTGCTGGTGGCGCCCGGTGAGGAGTCCGGCCCGCGCCGGGCTGCAGACGGGTGCCGACATGTAGCCGTGGGTGCAGCGCACGGACCGGGTGGCCAGGGCGTCGAGACGTGGCGTCAGGAACCGGGACGAGCCGTTGAATCCGAACTCGTTGTACCCAGCGTCGTCGGAGAGGATGAGCACGATGTTGGGCGGCTGACCTCCGAAGACGAGGGAGGCGAGGCACACGGCTCCCGAGCACACGATCGAGAAGCCTGCGCGGCGAGCGGACTGTCGGTTCATGCGCGCAGAAGTCCTACGGCGATGACGAAAGTGAGTAGCAGCGCAGCTCGCCATCGTTCCGCGCGTACACGCTACGGTTCGCGAATGCCGGATGCGACCACACGAGAGTCCGCGATCCGACGCGGTGCGTCGGATCGATCAGTTTCGTCCGATCCAGCTCCTCATACCCGCTCGGGCTCAGGCGCGCGATGATCAGCTCGCCGACGTCGTTCGCGAGGAAGTAGCGCTCGCCATGTCGGATCGCGAACACGTTCCCCCACGCGATCGATCGCTGCCGCGCGCCGCGCGGTACGGCGGGCTCGTACGTCGTCCACACGCGCTCGCCGTCGGCGAGCCGGACGCACGCGAACCTGCCGTTCTGCCCGCACGCGTACACATACCCGGCATCGACCAGCGCGGCCGAGTGAACGCCGCCGACGCCGCGCTTCGCGTTGCCCGTCCACACGATCGACGCCGAGCGTCCGTCCTCGCCGACGCGGATCAGGGCCGACTTGCGGTTGAAGCTCATCACGAAGAGCGATCGACCGTCGACGACCGGAATCGCGATCGACATCGCGTACGTCGGCTTGAATGGCACGGTCCAGAAGAGCTCCCCCGTGCGCGGATCGAGCCCATTCACCGATTCCGAATGCCAGATGATCAGCTGCCGCTTGCCGGCGATCTCATAGATCACCGGAGCGCAGTATCCCGGCTCCTCCGCATCGAGCGCGCTCCAGACCTCGCGTCCCGTTCGCTTGTCGAACGCGACAACGACGGCCCCCTTGCCGCCGACTGCGCAGATCAGCCGATCGCCATCGACGAGCGGATGTGCGGCGAAGCCCCAGTTCGGCACCTTCGCGCCGTAGTCCGTGCGGAAGTCTTTCGTCCAGATCGGCTCGCCGCTCTCGACGGAGAGACATCGCAAGTGCCCCTCTGTCCCCAGCGCGTAGACGCGCTCGCCATCGACCGCCGGCGTCACCCGCGGTCCGGTCGCGTACGTCTCGACGACGGTGTACGGGCAGTCGTACTCGTCGATCCACTCGATCTCGCCGTCGGACTCGCGCAGACAGACGACGCGCTCCTTGCCGGGAAGCAGCTTGCGCAGGAAGTTTCGATTGCGCGGCGGCTCACCTTCGTGAAGCACCTTCGCGTTCTCGGCCGCATCCGGCGCCGCCATCCGGTCCATGACGTACACGCGACCGCCCGCGACCGCCGGCCCCGAATACCCGGCGCCGATCTTCGCCGACCAGCGCAGTCGCAGACCGCCCTGCGGGAATCGCTCGAGGATGCCCGTCTCGCGCCAGACTCCGTCGCGCCGCGGGCCGAGCCATTGGGGCCAATCGTCGGCGGTGACGGGCGATGCCAACAGCAACGTCGCGAGCGCGGACAGCATAGAGACAAGTCGTCGCGGTCTGATCACGGCGAGCACTCCGACTGCGCGATCACTCTTTCTTCGGTCGAGGTCGTACGTCCCGCACCGCCGCGCGAACGACCTCGAGGCACTTGCGGATCGACGGTACGGGAGCGTCGGCCTCCTCCTCGTACTCGAGCGCGAGGCCGCCATGGAAGCCGGCCTTCAGCAGCTCGCGCAGGAACGGCACCAATTCGAGCTCTCCTTGACCGAGCACCGTGCCGACCTTGCCCTTCGCCTTCGCGCCCCGCTGCTTGACGTCCTTGAGATGAACGGCGTGAACGCGGCCCTTGAACGCCTTGACGACGTCTACCGGATCGATACCCGAGCGCAGGAAGTGACCCGTGTCGACGCACAGGCCGATCAGCCTGTGGTGGTTCTTGATCGCCTTCGAGATCTGCTCCGGCTTGCCGTAGCGCTTGTCTTCCGGACCGTGGTTGTGGATGGCGACCGCGATTCCGAACTTCTCGACGAGCCGGTCGAGGCTGTCGAAGCTGTCGGGCGTCGGGCTCGCTGTGAGCGCGAAGACGTTCAGCTTCTTCGCGTACTCGAAGATGTCGCGATTGCGCGCGTGGTCCTTCGTGAACTCGACCACGCCGTACGCGATGCGCTTGAGCGCATTGTGGCGCATCGCCTTGAAGCGTCGCCGTAGCGGCCCCTCCTCGATGTCCGCCGGCAGGTGTCCGGGCCAGAGCTCGACGAACTTCACCTCGAGATCGTAGTGCACGTCGATCATCGCCTGGAAGTCGAGCTTGCGCAGCGAGTAGCTCTGCAGCGCCATTCGGAACGGCGCGTACGGACTGTCGGGAGGTACCGCCCACGCCTTGCCGTGATCGCCCGGCAGCGCCAGCGCGCTCGGCGTCACTAGCCCG
This sequence comes from uncultured Planctomycetia bacterium, assembly GCA_964392615.1. Classification (GTDB taxonomy): domain Bacteria; phylum Planctomycetota; class UBA8108; order UBA8108; family UBA8108; genus CAYMRB01. The sequence goes on from CAYMRB010000403.1 coordinate 7,579, forward strand.
GCGCCGACCGCGGCGACCGACGCGCCGACCGCCCCCACCGAGCGCAGGAACTCCCTGCGGCTTCGCTCGACGACTGGAAGTTCGTGTTCCGTCATGGTTCCTCCGTTCGCTTGCCTGTCGACCATGATCGCCGCGAGCTCGAGCGACCGCAATCCCTCGGTTGATGGGGCGTCACCGCCCGCGCTACTCTGGGAGACCTACGACACCTTTCGCTCACCGGAGGCCAAGCGATGAAGAAGAGCCATCTGTCACGTCGACGATTCCTACGGGGAGGCCTGGGGGCGGGTGCCGCCGGCGTCGTCGCCACCGGCCTGCAGACGGCCGCCTACGCGCGAATCCTCGGTGCCAACGATCGAATCCGCGTCGCGCAGGTCGGTTGCGGGGGCCGCAATCGGTGGCACACGGAGTGGGTGAAGAGAGTGTCAGAGGCAGCCAACGCCCAGGTCATCGGCGCGTGCGATGTCTGGAAGCAGCAGCGGGAGTTCATGGCCACGCACATCAAGCGGCGCTTCGGTGGCGAGCCGAAAGTCTATGCCGACTATCGGGCCGTCCTCGCGGACAAGGATATCGACGCGGTCATCATCGCGACCCCGGACCACCAGCACTGCGGACAGCTCCGCGACTCGGTGCGGGCCGGCAAGGATGTCTATGTCGAGAAGCCGATCGCGATGGCGATGGACGAGCTCAACGAGGCGTACGACGCGGTCAAGGCCTCGAAGGCGATCGTCCAGCACGGAACACAGGGACGGTCGAGCCGGGGCGCGGTGGCCTGCAAGGCTCTGTACGAATCGGGACGCATGGGCAAGCTCTTCCGCGTCGAGTCGACCGAGTCGGCGTACCGCCCGTATTGGAACCACTACGCGTGCCCGGAGAAGGAGTCCGACACGAACTGGAAGGAGTTCCTCTACGGCCGACCGCACCGCCCGTTCGACCGCGACCAGCACGGCTCGTGGATGGGCTACCACGAGTTCTCGAGCGGTCCGATCGGTGGCTGGATGAGCCACTACAGCGACTTCGTCCACTTCATGACAGGCTGCGGCTTCCCGCAGGTCGCGACCGCGCACGGCGGGATCTTCGCTCCGACGACCGATCGTCGCCGGACCGCCCCCGACACCGCGACGGTGGTTCTCGAGTACGCGGAAGGCTTCGTCACCGAGTTCACCACGCACTTCGGCAGCGGCGTCGACAACGAGACGACGACGTACTACTTCGAGAAGGGCACGCTGCGCTGCGCGTTCGGCCACAACCCGCACGGGCCGCGCATCTCTGGAGAGGGCAGCGAGCACCCGGAGCGACCGCGCGAGGAAGAGAAGCTCGAGCTACCGAAGACGCGCGACCACATGCTCGACTGGTTCCACTGCATCCGCACGCGCGAGACTCCCGCGGCCCACATGGACGCCGGGTACATGCACGGCGTCGCGGTCGTCATGGGCGACATGGCCTTTGTCGCGGGTCGGAAGATGAAGTTCGACGCGGCGAAGAGGCGGGTCGTGCCGGTGTAGGCCCCTGAAGAGAAGAGGATTCACCACAGAGAAGACAAGGCAGGAGAAGAGACAGAACGGGCCGGAAGATGAGTCCCTTTCTCTTCTAACCGTTCTTCTTTCCTCTGCACTACTAACGTCCGGAATCTTGTTCTCCGACGAAGACCTCTGCCGCCTCCAAGTAGGATTTCTAAGGAACCCAGGAACCCAGGAAGGGAAGTGGATGCGCCCTCCCTTCCTGGGTTCCTGGGTTCCTTAGTGCCGTCGGTCAGAAGTTTTCGTGCAAATCCCTAAAGTTCCGAGAACGCGGTG
>CAYMRB010000404.1:0-9338 GCA_964392615.1 uncultured Planctomycetia bacterium
CGGAGAGACGCCGATCGCGCGCGGCGAGCTGCTCGTCGTCGACGACCGCTTCTGCGTCCGCCTGACCGAGATCCTGTCGCGTCCAGCCGCGCGCGGCCGCGAGTCTGCCGCGACGGAGGTAGCGCTGTGAACCATCGTACGCGAACCATCATCGCTGCGTGTCTTCTCGTGGCGACCCTTGCGCCGGCCGGTGTGTTCTGCGATCCAGACGCCGAGCGCGGCCGGACCGGAGCGACCGTCGGCGACTTGCGCGAACGCGGCGACGACGACGAGCACGGCAAGGAGTCGCCGTCTCCCTTCGGCCCCTTCCTCGAGCTCGTCGGAGGCGTCTTGATCGTCGCCGTGGCCGGCGGCCTTCTCGTGTACTTCTACCGGCGCTTCGGAGGCGGCATGAAGGGGCTGCGCGGTTCGCGCGCCATCGAGGTGCTCGGTCGAACCGCTCTGTCGCCGCGACATGCCGTCTGTCTGCTGAAGGTCGGACGCCGACTCGTGCTCGTCGGGATGGCGGGTGACCGCATCGCGCCGATCTCCGTCATCGATCAAGGAGATGAGGTCGCGGATATCCTGCGGCAGCTCGGTGCCTCCGACACATCCGACGACGCGATCACGGATCCAACGGCGGGAGGAGAGCGATGTGGATAACGCGTCGATTCCTCGCGCGGATCGCGGTCTTGACGCCGGTCGTCGTCGTGATGTCGGCGGCGTCGATCGTCGCGCAGGAGACGGCCACGCCGTCGAGCGGCAGCGCGCTGAACGATCTGCTCGGCCTCAACGGCGAGAACATGGGCGCTCCGCTGCGTGCTCTCGCGATCGTGACGATCTTCGGCGTCGTGCCGTCGGCGGTCCTGTTGACGACGTGCTTCCCGCGCATTCTCGTCGTGTTGTGCTTCCTGCGGCGCGCGCTCGGCACTCAGGACTTGCCACCGAACATGGTCGTGTTCGGCCTGTCGCTCCTCCTGACCGGCGCCGTGATGTTGCCCGTCTGGCGCGAGGTGTACGAGACGGCGTACGTGCCGCTCGTCGAAGAGAAGACGATGACCGCGGAAGAGGCGTTCCACGCCGCCGAGGTACCGGTCAAGGCCTTCATGCTCGATCGCACGCTGCACAGCGACCTCGCGTTGATGGCCGACATCTCGGGCTATCCGGACACGACCCGGCTCGAGGACCTGAGCATCTTCACGGTCCTGCCGGCGTTCGTGCTCAGCGAGATGAAGCTGGCGTTCCAGATGGGCTTCCTGCTGTTCCTGCCCTTTCTGCTGATCGACCTGCTCGTCTCCGCCGTGCTCGTGTCGATGGGCATGATCATGCTGCCGCCCGTGCTCGTCTCGTTGCCGTTGAAGATCCTGGTCTTCGTTCTCGTGGATGGCTGGGGGCTGATCGTCACGCAGCTGCTGGCCGGCATCCAGGGAACCTGATAGGAGCCGATCACATGGATTCCATCGACTTGGCCATCGAGTTCTCGCGCGGCGCGCTGACCACTGCGGTCAAGCTCGCGCTGCCCGTGCTCGCGGCCGGCCTGCTGATCGGTCTCATCGTCAGCGTGATCCAGGCGATGACGCAGGTGCACGACCAGACGCTGTCGTTCATCCCGAAGATCCTGTCCATGGCGGCAGTCGTGTTCCTGCTGCTGCCGTGGTTTCTGAGTGTCATGACGAGCTACACGCGCGGCGTGTTCGAACAGCTCGGCGGGGGCCTCATCCCGTAGCGATAGCGAGCCGTCGCCGCGCGCGAGAAGAACGAATGGAACGTGGAGAGTCGAGACATGCCGGACGAAGCAGGGGGGCTCGAAGCCCTGCTGGCCGCATCGTCGGCCCAGGCCCTCTGGATACTCGTGGCCTGTCGGCTGCTCGGCCTGTTCCTTGCCGCACCGTTCTTCCGCAGCGGGCTTCTGCCGTGGCGCGTGAAGATCGGCATGCTGGGCGTGCTGACGCTCTGCGTGGGCTCGTCGGTGTCGCTCGGAGCCGATGCGTCCGAAGCGGTCGCGGCGCTGTCGGATACGACGCGACCGATCGACGCGGGCATCGTGTTGGCCGGCGAGCTCTTTGTCGGCTGCGTGCTCGGCTGGACGGCGCTACTCGTGTTTGGCGCGATCCAGGGGGCGGCGCGTGTGATCTCGCAGCAGATCGGGCTGGCCGCGTCGAGCGTCGCCGACCCGCAGGGCGATCCGGCGGCAGCGTCCGACGGCGGTGTCGGATTGCCGTTCCTCTACCACTCGCTGGCGATCGTCCTCTTCCTCGCGCTGGACTTGCACCACGCGCTGATCCGCGCGGTCGTCACGAGCTTCGATCAAGTGCCGCCAGGAACGCTGAGCGGTGCTGCGCTACCGGCGTTCGTCGGTCGCTTGGCGGTCGAGATCGGTCCGGACATCTTCGTAGCGGCGGTCGTCCTGTGCTTTCCCGTGCTGTTGGCGCTCTTCCTCGTCTCCATCGTCCAGGGGGCCCTGGGGCGCGTGTTGCCGGAGGTCGAGCTCTTCACGCTGGGGATGCCGGCGCGCATTCTCGTCGGCCTCACGGTGCTCGTCGCGACTCTGCCGACATCGATGCGCTGGGTCGGCAGGTTGCTGCGGTCGGCCGTGAGCGAGGGCAGCGCAGCGCTGGCCGCGTGGCAAGGATGACCGTGACACCCGTGAGAGAGATTCTCGGGAGCTGCGGACGATGACGTCGGACCGCGATCAACGCACCGAGCAGCCGACGACCGCTCGCCGCCGCCGCGCGCGCGAAGCCGGCGAGGTCGCGCGCAGTCGCGACCTGGTCGCGGCGGTGTCGTTGCTCGCGGTCCTCGGCGCCCTCGATCTGTTCGGCGGCGCGTGGCTGCGCGGTGCGGACGCGGAGTTCCGCGGGCTGCTTCACGATGCGTTCCGAGCGGGTCCTCTCGATGTCGCTGGAGCGTCGACGACGCTCGCGAGCGCCGGAGGGTTTCTCGTGCGGCTTCTCGTCCCCGCGGCTCTGGTCGTCGTGGCGGCTGTCGCGATCGTCAGCCTCGCGCAGACGGGATTCCTCTTTCGCCCGTCGAACATACTGCCCGCGTGGGGGCGGCTTTCGCCTGCGGGTCGCGGCGGTGGGGGCGTCCTGCCGTCGGGCTCGTGCGGTCGCGGCGCTCTGGCGCTCGCCAAGTGCGCCTGGCTCGTCGTCGTCGCCGCGCAGGGGCTTGCTCCGGTCGTCACCGGCGGCCTCGCGACGACGGTGTACGGAACCGTCGACACGACCGGCGATTCGTTGACCGCCGGGCTCGCGAGCGGCGCTGGGCATCTGCTGTCCGTCGCGTCGATAGCGGTCTGGGGGCTCGTGGCGCTCGGCTTCGTCGACTGGTGTCTGCGCAAGTGGCAGCTCGAGCGACGGCTGATGATGACGCGTCGCGAGGTCATCGACGAGCATAGCGAACAGGAGGCGCCGCCCGAGGTGCGTCGTCAGCGACGACGCCTTGCCAAGGGCCTCGTACCGCAGGGAGGTGCTGCATGAGCGACTCCCGGCGATTCACGACGAGCTCGGGTGCGGGCGATCTGTGGACGAGGATCCGCAAGCAGCCGGAGCTCCTGTTGGCGCTCGGCCTGATCGGGATCCTGTTGGTGATCCTCGTGCCGCTGCCCGGAGCGGTCGTCGATCCGTTGCTGATCTTCAACATCACCGTGTCGTTGCTCGTCCTGATGACGGCCGCGGGCGTGTTGCGTCCTCTCGAGTTCAGCGTCTTTCCGTCGCTGCTCCTGGTGACGACGTTCTTCCGTCTGGCGCTGAACATCGCGACGACGCGCCTCATCCTGGGCAACGCGGCCGCGGGCTCGAACGCGGCGGGCAAGGTCGTCGAGACGTTCGGCACGTTCGTCGGCGGCGACAACCTCGTCATCGGGCTGGTCGTGTTCACGGTGATCGTCGTCGTGCAGTTTGTCGTCATCACGCGTGGCTCGACGCGCGTGTCGGAGGTCGCGGCGCGGTTCCAGCTCGACGCGATGCCCGGCAAGCAGCTCGCAATCGACAACGACCTCTCGTCGGGTCAGATCGACCAGCTCTCGGCGCGGGAGCGGCGCGAGGAGGTGTCGCAGGAGGCGGACTTCTACGGCGCCATGGACGGCGCGAGCAAGTTCGTCCGGGGCGACGCGGTGGCCGGCATCGTGATCATGTTCGTCAACCTCGTCGGCGGCGCCTGTGTGGGCGTGTTCCGCCACGATATGGGGTTGGTGCAGTCCCTCGACGTCTTCGGTCGGTTGACGATCGGCGACGGCCTGGTCAGCCAGGTCCCCGCGCTGATGGTCTCCGTCGCGGCAGCGCTGCTCGTGACGCGGTCGACGGCGAACAAGCGCCTCGGCAGCGATATCGGTCGCCAGCTTTTCTCGAACGACCGGATCCTGTTCGTCGCGGCGGTCTTCCTGCTCATCATGACGCCGACCGGCTTGCCGATTCCGGCGCTCGTGTTGACGTCGGCTGCCTGCGTCGCGTGCGGTTGGATCCTGCGACGCGAGCGCCTCGAGGCCGCGGTCGACGACGGGGACGAGGCATCGGGCCGCGAGGCGGCCACTGCGGAGGAAGTCGACTCGCGACCTGCGGTCGACGCGCGCGCGCTGTTGCGCGTCGAGTGCCTCGAGCTCGAGATCGGATATCGCCTCGTGTCGCTCGTCAGCGAGCATGGCGGCGGCGATCTTCTCGTGCAGCTCGCAGAGGTTCGCCGGCGTCTCGCGCTCGAGCTCGGCCTTGTCGTGCCGTCGATCCGCGTGGCGGACTCGCGGGCGCTGCAGGCGCGGGAGTATTCGCTCAAGCTCCGCGGCAATCGCCTCGGCGTCTGGCGCAGCGCTCCGGGAGGCTTCCTGGCGCTCGCACCGGCCTGCGCCGATCCGAAATCGGCCGCCGTGCGGTACGTGCGCGTGGACGACGAACGGACGGCGAAGCGCGCGGAGGTCAACGTCGGCGGACGATGCGGCCGCTGGATCGCCGAGGACGAGGCGGACGGCGCGCTCGCGGTGGGATTGGAGCTCTTGCGCCCCGGAGCGGGCATCGCAGCGCATCTCGACGCGCTGCTGCGCACGCACGCCGCCGAGATTCTCAGCCGCGAGGAAGCCTCGCGCATGGTGGCGGATTTGCGCGACCGCGCGCCCGGTCTCGTCGACGACATCGTTCCCTCGTCGGTGACGCTGAGCGATCTGCACCGGACGCTGCAGGAGCTGCTGCGCGAGAGCGTCAGCGTCCGCGACCTCGAGCCGATTCTCGAGACCCTCGCGGAGTGCTCGGCGCGCGGCGCAGATCAAGACGCTGCGCTGCAGTCGGTGCGGTCGTCGCTGTCCCGGAGCATCTGCGCTTCGTGTGCGGCCGATGACGGACGCTTGCACGCCGCGCTGCTCGACCCGGCACTCGAGGAGTTCCTGCAGGGCTCGCTCGAGAAGACGTTCGGAGGACCGGTGCTCGCACTCGATCCGCGAACTGTCGATTCGATCGGCGATCGCACCGCCGAGGTGCTGCGTGGGTCGGGGCATGAGGGAAGGCGGCCGACCGTGCTCTGCGCGCCGGCCGTCCGCGCGCCGTTCTGGAAGCTGGTGCGCAAGCGCGTCCCCGACGTGGCCGTGCTCTCGTACGAGGAGGTTCTCGAGGAGGTTCCCGTCGAAGTGCGGGGATCGGTCAGTCTGGACCGACTGAGTGATACCTCGAGCGTGAGACAGGAGGTGGTTTCCGAAGGATGAGTGAGCTCGCGCGCTTCGAGGCTACGACAATGAACGAAGCTCTCGACAAGATCCGCTCGGCGTTCGGCGAGGACGCGATGATCGTCGGGACGCGCACGTTCCGTCGCGGCGGCGTTCTCGGCGTCGGCGGGCAGGAGCTCGTCGAGGTCTTCGTCGCCGACACGAGATCCCGGATCGAGAACCTTCGACGCGAGACGGCCGGGCGTACTCGCGCCGCAGCCGCTGAGACGACGCAAGGGGGCTGGCGCGCGCCGGCACCGTCTGTCGCCACCGAGGTCGAGGGCGGCAGCCCGCCAGCCGACGGGGCCGGCATCGATCGGCTCTCCTCGAGCCTGGAGGAGATCCGCGGCGAGATCAAATCGCTGATGTCGCGCTCGCAGGGCAACGGCGGCTTCACGCACCCGTTCCTCAAGGAGTGTTACGAGCTCCTGATCGAACGCGAGGTGGAGCCGCGCATCGCCGACGCGGTCGCGAGGGAGATCGCCAACTTGCGGCTGCCGGAGGGCTATCCGGACAAGAGCAGCGTCCAGATGGTCGTGCGCTCGGAGCTCGGCAAGATGTTCCGGCCGTGCCCGCCGTTCGACACCGCGGACGGTCCGCGCTGCATCGTGCTGATCGGGCCGACGGGGGTCGGCAAGACGACGACGATCGCCAAGCTCGCGGCTCGGGCGAAGCTGCACCAGATGCGGGAGGTCGCGCTGATCACGCTCGACACGTTCCGGATCGGCGCGGCAGAGCAGCTCCAGGAATACGCGAAGATGCTCGAGGTGCCGCTCGACGTCGTCGCCGAGACCGCGGAGTTCGCGAGCGCGGTCGCCGCGGCCAAGGCGGGGGGAGCGGATCTGATCTTCATCGACTCCGCGGGCCGCTGCCAACGCGACGAGCTCAAGATGAACGAGCTGGCGGAGTTCCTCGACGTCGTGCCGGGCGCGGAGGTCCACCTCGTCGTGAGTTGCACGACGCACCCGAAGACGATCTCGAGCGTCACCGAACGCTTCGAGCCGATCGGCTTCGACCGCGTGCTCCTGACCAAGGTCGACGAAGCCTACGCGTTCGGCGCGCTGGCGGGAGCGTTGATCGATATCGGCAAGCCGGTCTCGTGGATCACGGACGGACAGAACGTGCCGGACGACATCATCCCCGCGGATCCGGATCGCCTCGTGGATCTCGTACTGAAGCCACAGGCGCTGTGATGGGGGGAACCATGGATCAAGCCGCAGCTCTTCGCAGCATGGTCAAGGGGACGCCGGGCCGCGCTCGGGTCGTGGCCTTCGCTAGCGGTAAGGGAGGCGTGGGCAAGAGCCAGCTGTGCGCGAACCTCGCGGTCGTGCTCGCACGACTCGGCAAGAAGGTCGCGATCGTCGATGTCGACATCGGCCTCGGCAACGCGGACCTCGCGCTCGGCGTGCGACCGAAGTACAACCTGCGCAACGTGCTCCTCGGCCAGGTCAGCGTCACCGACGCGTTGACGCCGACGGAGTCCGGCGTGCTCCTGCTGGCGGGCTCGACCGGCGTCAGTACGGTCTCGGACCTCGACGAAACGCAGCGCGGCTATCTGATCTCGTGCTTCGACACGATGACGGCCGGGCTCGACTTCGTGTTCCTGGACTGCGGTGCCGGGATCACGCGCAACGTGATCCGTTTCGCCGCCGCCGCGGATGAGGTGATCGTCATCGCGACGCCGGAGCCCGCGGGCATCACCGATCCCTACGCGCTGATCAAGACCGTGTCGCGCGAGAAAGGGCTCGGGCGCATCCGGCTCGTGTGCAATCTGGCGAAGGATCGCAACGAGGCGACGAAGGTGGCCTCGCGCATCCGGACGGTCGCCCGTCGGTTCCTCGACCTCGAGGTCGAGAACCTCGGCGGGGTTCTCGCCGACCCGTACGTGCGTCGAGCCGCGTACGCCCGGCGACCGTTCGTGCTCGAGTATCCGAACTGCCGAGCGAGCGAGTGCGTACGCACGCTCGCTCAGCGCCTGCTTGCGGGCGTGCGAACCGCGAAGGGCGGCGCCGAGCGCCGCGAAGGCCGCGGGGGACTGTCGTTCGTCGAGCGTTTCCTGTCGTTGACGCGAGGAGGTTGAACGCGCGCAGCCTTCGCGCCGAAGGGCTGGTAACGATCGATACCGGGCCGCCGGCGCGGGTTTATATCGGAAACATGCTCAAGTCGGGGACGTGATCGGCCGAGGATCATCGGATGTGCGTCCCCTTCCACCGAGTACTACGGGATTCACCGCTCGCCGACGAAGGGGATTCGCGCCGAATCGTCTTCTTCGACGGGCTGCTACCAGGAGAGAGGTCGAGCGTGATCACGACTCGAAAGAAGAAGGACGTCGGCAACGTCGCGGACCTGTGGCGTGAGTACAAGAGGACTCACGACAAGAAGCTCCGCAACATGCTCATCGAGAAGTACCTCCCGCTCGTGAGGTACATCGCGGAGCGCTTGCTGGCGAAGCTGCCCCAGAACATCGAGCTGGAGGACCTCCAGAGCGCCGGAATCTTCGGCCTGATGGACGCGGTCGACGGTTACGACCCGGACCGCGGCGTGAAGTTCGAGACCTACTGCACGACCCGCATCCGCGGTGCGATCCTCGACGAGCTGCGCTCGCTCGATTGGGTGCCGCGCATCGTTCGCAACAAGGCGAACCGCATCGAGCAAGCCTGGAAGGGCCTCGAGGTCGAGCTCGGCCGCACGCCGACGGACCTCGAGATGGCCGAGCGGCTCGAGATCTCCTTGCAGGAGTTCGAGGGCATGCTGCGCGAAGCAAGCGCGATCACCATCGTCAGCCTGACCGACAAGGCCAAGGAAGACCAGGGGTCGAAGTCGCTGCGCAAGATCGACCTGCTCGAGGACAAGAAGGGCGTCGATCCCGAGATCGAGCTCAAGAAGAAGGAGATCACCGACTTCATCACGCGCGGCCTCAGCCGCAAGGAGCGGTTGATCATCCTGCTCTACTACTACGAAGACCTGACGATGCGCGAGATCGGCGCGACGCTCAATCTCTCGGAGTCGCGCGTCTGCCAGCTCCACTCGCGGATCATCTTCCGGCTCAAGAACCAGCTGAAGAAGTTCCAGACCGAGCTGCTCTCCTGAGAGGCCCGCGGAGGAGCGCCAGGACGCCGGCCGAAAACCGGACCGGCGGCGGCCGACGTCCTTGACGGAGGACGTCGCGCGACGTTCGATGGGTCTCGGCACTGCGACGTCGTCACGGCGCGCCCCCCGAGTCCGTTCAGCACCCGAGCAGGGAGAAGAGCATGGTCGACGAGAACGGCTACCAGACCGACGAGAGTCCGTACGCGGACGAGGGCCCGCCGCCGCCTCCGCCTCCGCCTCCGTCCGAGGAGTGGTCGGGCGAGCTCAGCAGCGAGGAGCGGCAATGGGCGATGTTCGCGCACCTTTCGGCCATCCTCTTGGGGTTCATCGGCCCCCTGGTCATCTGGCTCGTCAAGAAGGACGAGTCGGAGTACATCAGTGAGCACGCGAAGGAGGCGCTGAACTTCCAGATCAGCGTCTTCATCTACATCATCGGGTGCATGTTCGCGATGATCATCCTCATCGGCTTCCTTCTGTTGCCGGCCGTCGGCATCTTCGCGCTGGTCGTGGAGATCATCGCGGGAATCCGAGCGAGCGAAGGGCAGATGTACCGCTACCCGCTGTGTATCCGCTTCATCAAGTAGCG
>CAYMRB010000405.1:0-9300 GCA_964392615.1 uncultured Planctomycetia bacterium
CGACGCGGGCGCCTCTCATGCCGGCGGTCGGACGCGCGTGGTCTCGATCGCCGGTCGTCGCAATCGACTTCCCGATCCGCTGCGCGTCGCGTCCACGGCCGACTCGGACCGATCCCGGCAGATGCTCGTCAGCCCGCGGGCGGCGACCGTCTTCTCGCTCGCATCGCTGCCGGGCTTCCGTCTGCGCGTCGAGGCCGGCGCGGCGACGTTCCCCGACGGCGGTCACGAGGGCTTGCTGCGCGTGTCGAAGCCGAACGCTCGAGGCTGGCCACAGCCCGTGCCGGACGATATCGACGCGCTGGTCGCGGTCGCGATCTCGCCTCCCGGCGTGCGCTTCGATCCGCCCGCCACGCTCGTCCTGCCGTCGTCCGACGGTGCGGGAGAAGGCGCGCTCGTCCCGCTCTACGCCACCGATCCGTCGAGCGGCGACTATCGCGATGCGGGTGTCGGCGCGGTTTCGGAGAACGACGCGGTGCGGAGCCTCTCGGGGCTCGGCGTGCGTCGTTCGGGCATGCACCTCTTCGCGGCTCCCGGGCCGCGCGGCGGACCGACCGGAGTCGTGACCGGCAGCATCGCGGCGAGTCTGCCCCAGGTCTTGCAGTCGCCGCAGCGCGCTGCGAGCTCCGTCGTCGGCATCGGCGTCCTCGCGCACTCGGGCGAGTTCTTCCTCGAGGCGGTCGACCTCGAGCTTCGCGGACGCGGCGCGCTGAAGTACGAGCTGCGCCGACGTTACGAGAGTCGCCACGGCTTCCGCGGGGCGCTCGGCTGGGGCTGGCAGCACGAGTACGCCGATCGTCGGCTGACGCGTGCGCCGGGATCGCTGAACGTCGTGCGCTCGGACGGTCGCGGCGCGTTCGACGAGTACTTTCACGACGCGGGCTCGGGCGGTTTCGACGACGACGCGTGGATCGCGCCGATCGGCATCTTCTCGCGTCTCTTCACCGACGCGGACGGCTTCTTCGTCGAGCGCCTGGCTGACGGGACGCGCTATCGGTACTTCCCGTTTGGCGCCGGCGAGCGATCGGGGCAGCTCGAGTCGATCCGCGATCGCAGCGGCAACGCGCTGCGCATGGACGTCGCTCTGGACGGCCGACTGGACGCGGTGATCGATCCGCTCGGCCGCCGCTTCGAGTACGCGTGGGACGGCGACGGCCGCATCGCGACGGTCACGGGTCCCGCGGGGCGGCAGGTGCGCTTCGAGTACGACGCGCGCGGCGATCTCGTCGCGGTGACCGGACCGGCGGTGGTCGGCACGCCGAACGGCAACGACTTCCCCGACGGCAAGCGCACCGAGTACGAGTACAGCACGGGGTCCGACGACGCTCGCCTCGACCACAACCTGCTGCGCTGGATCGAGCCGCGTGAGGTTGCCGCCGGCACGCGTCGACCGCGTCTCGTGAACCTGTATCAGGAGGACACGGGTGCGACGGATGTCGATCGCGTCGTGCGGCAGGAAGTCGGCGGCACGAACGACACCGGCGTCGCCGCGGGCGGCACCTACTCGTTCGAGTACGTCGATCGCGTCGGCGGACGGTTCGCAGCGGACCTTACCGACATCGACGAGCTCGTCCTCTGGCTCGGACGCGAGGTCGTCACGACGCGCGTCGTCGACCCTCGCGGCGTCCTGACCGAGGTGACCTCGAGCGGCGCCGGCCTGCCGCTCGCCGTGCGCGTGCACACCGTCGACGACGACCGTCCGCGCGCGACGGACTCGCTGCGACCGCCGCCCGGCGTCAAGCCGCCGTGGTACGACACGCGCTACGCCTGGAGCCTCGACGGTTTGCTGACCGAAGTGCGCCACCCGCGCGGCAACCGGGTCGTGTACGAGTACGACGACGACGCGCTCTTGCGGCATTCGCGTGCGAACTGCGTCGTCGAGACACGCTATCCGGCGGCTGTGGACGACGCGAGCGCGGTCGTCGCCGAGGTCATCGAGCGCGTCTTCGATCCGCTCTTCGCGGAAGTCGTCCGCGAGAGCACCCGGCCGCTCGACGATGCCCCGGACCCGCGCTACGAGCGCCGGCGTTACCTCGATTACCAGGAGGCCGTCGGTATCGAGCCGCTCGCCGTCGCCGCGGGCGTCGATCCCGCCGATCTTCTCGACGAGATGGAGCGCGGCGGCATCGAGTTCGGCCTCGGCGATCTCAACGGCGACGGCATGACGGCCGATCGCCGCGGTCTCGTCGTGCGCGAGGTGCTCCCCGCGCTCGCGATCGACGGCGAGCCGGACGACGCTCCGCGCCCGGTGCGCACGATGGCGTTCGATGCGTACGGCCAGGTTATCGCGCGGAGCGACGCGTCCGGCGTCCTCACGCGGTTCGTGTAGTGGCCGGAGACGGCCCCGAAGAGCGACGGCACGGCGCGATCCGAGCCCGATCTCGACGCGCGGACCGGCGGCTACCTGCATCGGACGATCGTCGATCCGGAAGGTCGCGATGGTTCCGAGCCGCTGCGCCTGACGACGTCGTACGTCTACGACGCATACGGCAACGTCGCACGGCGCACCGACCCGAACGGCAATCGCGGCTTCCTCGTTCACAACGCTCTCGGTCAGCTCGTTCAGGAGAGCTTGCCGCCGCCGCTGCGCTATCGGAGGCGCTACGAGTGGGACGCCGACGATCACCTCGTCGGCATCGGCGTCGAGAACGTGCGACAGAACGACGGCGGCACGCACGTGCTCCAAGTCGACAACCTCTTCATCGATTCGCGCTTCGAGTACGACCTCCTCGGGCGTCGCGTGACGGAGACGCGCGAGGTCTCCGGCGGCGAGGTCGGTCCGGCGCGCAGCGTCACGACCGGCTATCGGCACGACGCGGCCGGACGTCGCGTGCGCGTCATCCGGTCGGTCGACGGCGCCGACGAGACGTGGCGCTACGACGAGCGCGGCCTCCTGATCGCGCACACGCGCGGCGCCGACAGCGAGAGCCCCGCGACGGTCGAGTGGTTTCACGACGCGGGCGGCGAGGTCGTGCTCGAGGTGGCGGCGGACGACTCCGACGGCGACGGCGAGCGCGAGGTCACCGAGCACCGCTACGACGGCCATAGACGACGCATCGCGACAATCGACGCGGCCGGCGGCGTCCGCACGTTCGAGCGCGACGAGCGCGGGCGAGTCGTCGCGGAGTCCGTGCTCGGCTCGTCAGGCGGCCCGACGCCGTGGGACGGGAGCGGCAACGTCTTGCTCGCGCGCTCCGCGCATCGTCACGATGCCCTCGGGCGGATGCGCGAGGTTCGCCGCATGCTGTTCGGGGCGGGAGACGGCGGCGAGCCGCGCGCGCTCGTCGAGCGCACCGACCGCGACGGCGAGGGGCGCGTCTCGATGCGTCGCCTCGCCGATGGGCGCGAGGTTACGTACGAGCGCGATGCCGCCGGGCGCGTCGTCGTGGAACGCGACACCGCAGGAACGAGCGTCGCGCTGCGTCTCGATGCGAACGGCAACGTGCTGCGGCGGACGCGGAGCACGGTTTCCGAAGAGATCGTCGATCCTACGGTGACCGACGACCCGGACTACGACGACGCCGGCCGCCTCGTGCGCGTCGAGCGCGACGTGTACGCGTGGGATGCCCTCGATCGCCTCATCGTCCACGTTGACAACGCCGGCGGCACTTGGCGACGTCGCTACGATAGCCGGGGCCACACGGTGCTGTGGTCGGATTCGACCGCGTCGGCAATCGGCGCCGCGGCCGAGCCCGACCTCGCCGCGGTCATGGATCTCCTGTCGGACCGTCAGCGCTCGAACGTCAACGGGCACGGCAATCGCGTCCGCAGCGTCTACGACAACCTCGGGCGCGCCGTCGAGGTCACGCACGAGCTGCGCCGCGACGGCACGGGCGACAGCTCCATCGAGACGACGAACGCGTTCAACCTCGACGGCCTGATCACCGAGACGTTCGAGTGGGACGACGCCGACCGGCTCGTCGCGTGGCAGAACGACAACCGTCGCCGGACGGTCCTCGAGTGGGACCCGCTCGGTGTGCCGCGGCGCAAGACCTGGCCCGACGGCGTCGCGGCGACGTGGGACTGCGACCGCAACGGCCGTCCTGTGCGCAGCGTCGGTCGCGACGGCACGGTCGTGACGCAGGAGTTCGACGCGCTCGGCCGCGTCACGACTCGCACCGCGGAACCGCCGGAGGGCTCCGATCTCGTCGCTGTGGCGCAGAGCTTCGAGTACGACGGCTTGTCGCGAGTGACGTTCAGCGTCGACACAGCGCACGACGGTACCGATCGCATCGTCGATCGGCGTTACGACTCGCTCGGTCGACTCGTCGAGGAGTGGCAGGGGCCGTATCGTTTCGTTTTGAGCTACGACGACGCCGGACGCATGGTCGAACGACGCTATCCCGATGGCAGCCGCTACGTCGTCGAGCGCGGCGTCGGAGGCGGGGCGTTGGCGCTCATCGACGAAAGCGGCATCGTGCTGGCCGAACACCTGCGACTGCGTCGCGTGCTCGGGGGCGTTTCCCGTGCAGGCTCGGATGATCTCCTGGAGCGCCGCGTGCTCGGCGGCACGACCGAAAGCTCGCTCGAGCTCGACGTCGACGGCATCCTGCGCGATGCCGGACACGACGCGCTGGGCCGTGCGACACGCCGGGTCTGGACGAACGACGCGGGCGAGCTCGTTCTCGGTTACGACTGGGGGCTCGACGAGCGCGGCCGCAGGCTCTGGGAGCGCGAGCTCCACCGCAGCGGGCACGGTACAGCGTGGCGCTACGACTCGGTCTACGACAACCGGCTGTACCTGCCGGACCTGTTCGACCCGCGCGTCGTGCCGGCCGATCCGCTCTCGTTCCGGGAGTACTACCGCGACGGCGCGCGCAATTGGCGGCAGGTGAACATCGACTTCAGGCGAACGTTCTGGGAGGTCGACACGATCGACCGCTTCACGGCCGCCGGTGACCGGACGCCGCGGCACGACGAGCGCGGCAACACGACGGCGTTCGACGGCGATAGGTATACCTTCGATGCGCTCGACCGGCTCGTGAAGGTCGAGCGTCGCGGTCGAGTCGTCGCGCATTACCGCTACGACGCGTTCGGCGCCGAGAATCCATGGCGTTTCAACGCGCGCGGTCGACGCGTGGTCGGCGACGTCCTCGAGCCGGCTCCCGGGCAGAGGGCAGGCATCGCGCATGCGTTGTGGATCGGCACGAGCCCCGCCGAGGAGCGCGCCGAGGATGGCACGTTGTTGCGGCGCTGGGTCGACGGCGAGGACGACGAGATCGAGCTCCTGCTCGATCGCGGCGAGGGTGGCGCGCTCGAGCGGCTCTTCGTGATCGCGGATCGCGAGGGATCGACCGTCGGCGTCGCGACCGATCGCGGCGAGATCGCCATGACGGTGCGCTATGGTCCGCGCGGCGAGCCGACATTCCTGCTTCGGGATACGCCGCGGGTGACGCCGCCCGTGGAGGTCGGCATGCTCTGGCGCGGCGATCCTTTCGACCGTGAGTCGGGCCTGCGCCGTTTCGGCGCGCGCCACTACCATCCGGCGCTCGGGCGCTTCCTGACGCCGTGTGCGGACATTCTGCCGCGCGGTGCCGGCGACCTGAACGACTACATCTCGCCGAGTGCGTTTCCGACATCTCCTTCGCGCGGGAAGGAGGTCGTGCGATGACGGTTTCACGACGGCGCCGGATCATCATCGTTCTTCGCTTCGTGGCCGCGGCGGCGATCGGCATCGCGGGGTGTTTCGCCGCTCCTTGCCTCGTCGACGCGCGCGACGCCGATCCGATCGCGGCGCTGCGATCCGGTCGCGCGAGCTCGAGCGCCTGCCGGCAGGCATCGAAGCTCGGCGACGCGCGCGCCGAGGTTCGCGCCGCCGTGCGAGCGGCTGACGCGGTCGACGTCGCTCCGGACGGCCGCTTCCGCGCCGAGGGGCTGCCGCCGCGAATGCCTCTGCGCGTCGAGATCGTCCCATCGTGCGGCACTGGCGTCGATCCGGATGCCAACGAGCTGGCGCACAGCGACTCGTTCGAGCTGTCCGCGGCGAACGGCTTCGAGGCGATCGCGGATGTCTCGTCGGCTACGGACGATGTCATCTGGTCGCTGCGGCTGCGAGATATCGACGGTCGGGCGCTTCTCGGCGTGCCGGGCGTCGGCGGGAACGCGATGGTGGACGCGTCGGCGACGACCGTACGAGGAGGACATCTCGGCGAGCTGCTCGGCGGTCCGGCGATGGCCGCGATCCGGCTGTCGACGAGCGATGCGTCGATCGCGACCGTGTCGACCGACGGCGTCGTCAGAGGTCGTGCGGGCGGCATCGCGTGGGTGCGCGCCCACGGCGACGGGGACTGGACGCAAATCCTCGTCGAGGTCGCGGCGGACGTCGACACGGACGGCGACGGCATGCCGGATCGCTTCGAAATCGACCACGGCCTCGATCCGCACCGCGACGACACCATGGAGGACGCGGACCTCGACGGTCTGACGAACGGCGACGAGTTTGCTCTCGGCACGCGACCGGACCGCTCCGATACCGACGGCGATGGCCTGTCGGACGGCGCGGAGGTCGCGAGTTACGGCACCGATCCGCGCGCGGTCGACACGGACGGCGACGGCGTCGACGACGCGATCGAGATCGCAGCCGCGAGCGATCCGCTCGACCCGAACGAGACGCCGGGCGACGCCTTCGATCCGCGTCACCGCGCGCAGCGTCCGTTGGCCGCATCGCCGGCCACTCGACTCGGCGTCACGACGTCTGGCCGCGTCGTCGTCATCACGGCTGCGGGGGAGGTTCTGCTGTATCGCATCGACGAGCAGTTCTTCTCGATTCAGTTCCTGGACCGCATCGCCCTCGGCGGTGACCTCAACGCGATCGCGATCGACGGGACACAGGCGTGGATCGCGACCGGCTCCAGCGGCTTGCAGAGACTCGACTCCAGCGGCGATCGACTGGTCGCGCTCGCGCCGCTCGATGTCGACGCGCCTGTCCAGGACGTCGTCGTCCGAAGGGACCGGCTCTTCGCGGTGAGCGCCGCTGGCTTGACGGTGTTCGAGCGCGGCGCGAACGGGTCGTTCGTCCGACGCGGTACGCTCGGCGTTGTCGGTGCGACGCGAGTCGCGATCAACGGAAGCCTCGCCGTGCTCGCTGTTCCGGCGACCCGCGAGCTCATCGCCGTCGACGTGATCGACGCCGCCATGCCGCGCGAGCTCGATCGTGTCGTGCTCGCCTCGAGCGACGCCCCGGTCGCCGACGTCGTTCTCGCGCATGGCGCCGCGTACGTGGCGCATGGCAGCGGCGGAATCGTCACGGTCGATACGACCGATCCGACGAGCCTCGCGGTCGTCGCCGACACGCTGGGCGAGCTGCCGGGTCAATCGTTCCGGAGCGTGTCGCTGCGCGGGCGCGAGCTCGCCGCGGCGCGGCCCGACGGCCTGGGGCGAGCGCGCGTCTTCCGACTCGAGGACGATGGCGCGATCGCCCTGCGCGTCGATGCGCCGCTCGGGGTCGTTCGGCCCGTCGACCTCGAGCTGCGTCAGGATCTGCTCGTCGCGATCGACGCGGGCAATCTGAGCGTGGCTCGCGCGTTGCCGAGGGCCGACCGGGCGCAGGAGCCGCCGAGCGGCAGCCTTGCGGTCGCGGGCGATGTCGAGATCGTCACGCCGTCGAGCGCGCTTCACGTCAACGCGCTCGCGGTGGACGATGTACTGGTCGAGCGCGTGCTCTTCCGCGTCGATGGCAAGACGGTCATCGAGGACACGGTGGCGCCATACCGGTTCGGTCCGCGATTCGACGCGGCGCGTCCGCCGCCGTACGAGATCGAGCTGGAAGCGATCGGTGTCGATCTCGCTGGCAACGAGGGATTCCTCGGCGCGCGCACCGTGCGCGTCGATCCTGACCTCGACGGAGACGGCGTGCCGGATTCGCTCGATGCCGATCGCGACGGCGACGGCATCCGCGATCTCGAGGAGCGCTATCAGGCCGCTGACGGTCAGGTCTCGGATCCGGCGTCGCGCGACACGGACGGCGACGGCATCGACGACGGCGAGGAAGTCGTACCGGGCGCCGACGGGTTCGTCACCGACCCATCGAGCGTCGACACCGATGGCGACGGGCTGAGCGATCCATACGAGGTCGCGACCGCCAGGACCGACCCGACCGATCCCGACACGGACGGCGACGGCGTGTTCGACGGCGATGAAGACGGCGACGGCGACGGCCTGGTCGAGCGCGACGAGGCGCGTCTCGGAAGCGATCCGACGAACCCCGACACGGATGGCGATCTTCTCGCAGATGGCATCGAGGATCGACTCGGCCTCGATCCGACGCGACGCGATACGAACGGCGACGGACTCGACGACGCGAACGAGGACACCGATGGCGACGCGCTGGCGAACCGCACCGAGATCGCGCTCGGCACGGATCCCGGGCGCCCGGACACGGACGGCGACGGCCTCGACGATGCGAGCGAGCTCGAGGCCGGCAGCAATCCTCGCGTCGCCACCGACTTCAGCGAGCTCGAGCTGACGTTCCGGCGCAGTCGGATCGTGCTCGACGGTCCGTTCCGCGTCGGCGGGCTCCATCTGATCGAGTCGACGCTGACGGTCAGCGCGCCGACGTTCGATCGGTCGACGGCCCTCGAGCTCGACGTCGCGGGGCGCTTGACGATCGACGCGGCGAGTCGCATCGACGTCGCGGCGAGCGGACTGCGCGGTGGAGCGCCCGCCGACGGCGCGGGCACGGCGATCGAGGGCGCGACGCCGTCGGTGCGGAGCGCGGGAGCCAGTCACGGCGGCGAGGGCGGCATCGCGGCGTCGGGCGCTGTCGGCGATGCGGGATCGGCGTACGGCGATCTGCGACGACCGACGACGCCGGGTGCGGGCGGCGCGTCGAGCTCGGGTCTTCGCGGCGGCGACGGGGGCGGCGTCGTGGGAATCGTCGCCGGCGAGATCGTGCTCGACGGTCGCATCGTCGCCGACGGCGAGGGTTCCGCGGATGGTGCGCCGGTCGCCGGCGCCGGCGCGGGCGGCAGCGTGTGGATCCGCTGCGCGCGGCTGAGCGGTGCCGGGTCGATCGACGCGAATGGCGGCGATCTCGCGCCGACGAGCGTATTCGGAGCTGGAGGTGGTGGGCGCGTCGCGCTCGACGTCGCGGACCTCGCCGAGTTCGACACGGCCCGAGTGCTGGCGCGCGGCGGCGGCGTGGTCGGAAGCGTCGATCCCGAGGCGGCGATCGGTGCCGCGGGGACGGTCTTCATCGCCGCGGTCGAAGCGTCGGATCCCGGCAGCCTCGTCGTCGACGGCGGTGGCCTCGAGTCGACCGCCGCGTCGCCGCCCCGTGTCGGCCCGGGGGCGGGGCTCGCCGGG
>CAYMRB010000406.1:0-5472 GCA_964392615.1 uncultured Planctomycetia bacterium
TGACGATCGCCCTTCTGACATTGACACGTAGGGCCCCGCTATACCTAGCCCGAGCCGGATGTTCCCCCGGTGGGCTGCCGCCTGTTCCCAGCCTATGATCGCGGGTCCTACGCTTACCGCCCCTCCAAAAGACAGCGCGATCCACGAGACGTGACCAACTTCGGAGAGGTCTTCCACACGGTTCGCCAAATAGGAATCCAACGGCAGAGCGCAGCCGGAAAGGACGAGGCAGAGCAGCCAAACTCCCATCCGCTCAAGCAGGGAACTTATCATTACGGCAATACTCCGGTCGCCGCGAAGCTGGATCAGCGTCGGGGCCACTCGACTGAGTTTCTGGTCTCGACAGCCGAAGGGGTGCAAACCGCTCGCCAGAAGCGCCGCCGCGCTGTCTGCGATCGATAGGGACGTCGAAGACGCTCTTCCGCATACGTGTGTTGAACGCCGACGCGCACGTCATGCGCTCGCCTGCTCCCGCGGTTCTGCTTCCCCCATCCTGCCCGACCGCGGCCGCGATGTCACGGCGTTGGCTACCCCCCACCCCCGTCGGCAGCGTGCTGGAGCGGGGCGTTTTCAGTTGTCATCCGTCGCGAAATCCTTGCGCGTCCCAGCGCTGAAATAAGTACGGGAAACCCGGTCTCCACAAGGCGGCAAGAGCCGCCGGAAAGGAGACCCGATGAATCGGGAGTTCCCGAAAAGCGACGGTCGAGACGAGCGTCGCGACGATGAAGGACGCAGCGAGAGTTCCGAAAACCTCGCGGCGCGAAAGCCGGAAGCCGCAGCGAAGGACGACATCGAGCACGACACCGATGTCGATCCGAGCGGGCGCGAGACGTCCGAACATGAGGTGAACGCCGTCGGCCGGGACGGTGAGCGCCACGAAGCCGAGCGTGACGAACCTCGCGGCGGCGGCGTCGAAGAGAGCGTCGCCCCGCCCGGCGGTGAAGAGGTGAGCGTCCCGCGTCTGGGCCCACCACGCCGCCGCCGCGCCAAGCGCTTGGCGAAGAAGCCGGAGCTACCGCGCGGCCCGCTCTCGCCGGCGCAGCGGCTGCTGCTTCTGGACACTTGGAAGCGCAGCGGGCTGCCCGCGGCCGACTTCGCCGTACTCGTCGGCGTCTCGAAGCACACGCTGTACGCGTGGCGGCGTCGTTTCAAGGAGAACGGGCCGGCCGGACTGGAAGACCGTCCGCGCGGCGGGCCACGCGGCAGTCGTCTGCCGGAGGTCACCAAGCGCGCGATCCTGCTCATGAAGGAGGAGCACCCGGAGTGGGGAACGCAACGCCTGAGCGACATGCTGTGCCGCGGCCCGGCACTGGCCGCAAGCCCTCGTGCTGTCGCCCGCGTGCTTCACGAGGCAGGCTACGAACTCGAGGAGGTCCCCACACGCAGACATCGCGACCGCCCACGGCGCTTCGAACGCGCCCGGCCGAACCAGCTGTGGCAGACGGATCTCTTCACGTTCATGCTCAAACGCCAAAACCGGCGGGTGTATCTCGTGGCGTTCATGGACGATCATTCGAGGTTCATCGTCGGCTGGGGCCTTCACTCCACGCAGTCGGCGCCGCTCGTCATCGAGGTGCTGCGCTCGGCGGTGACGAACTTCAACCCGCCGAGTGAGATCCTGACGGACAACGGCAGCCAGTACGTCACGTGGCGCGGCAAGAGCCGGTTCGCGCGCGAGCTCGAACGCCGCGGCATCAAGCACATCGTCGCGCGCCCTCGTCGCCCACAGACGCTCGGCAAGGTCGAGCGTTTCTGGGGGACGCTGTGGCGCGAGTTCCTCGAGCTGGCGGTGTTCGTCGATCTCGAGGATGCACGCCGCCGCATCGGGCATTTCGTTTCGCATTACAACTTTCTCCGGCCGCATCAGGGCATCGATGGCCTGACGCCGGCCGACCGCTTCTTCGAGGCCGCGCCGCAGGTGCTGGACACGCTGCGGCGTCGCGTGGCGGAGAACGCGCTGGAGATCGCGCGTTCGGGCGAGCCGAAGAAGCCGTTCTACCTGACGGGCCAACTCGGCGACGAGCGAATCAGCGTGCACGCCGAAGGCGACCGTGTCGTCGTGGAGCGCGAGGGCCGAGAGCGCGAGGAGGTCGACCTCACCGCGCCGACGCCGAGTGCGGTGACACCGTCGTCAATCGACGCTGGCGACAGCGACAGAGTCGACGACGGTGACGGCAGTGACCTCGGTGACGATGACGGCGAAGCGGACGAGGCGATCGTCCCGGGCGCGATCGTCGATCGAGCCCACCGCGATGAGGTCGACCGCAACCTGCGCGCGGCTTCAGTCCTTCTGCCGGGTGACTCGATGCTTGATCGCGCACTGGAGGAAAGCGCGTGTGAGGACGAAGAAAGCGAAGACGGAGATGTGTGGGAGGAAGGCGAGCGCGATGACGACTGAGAGGGCCAAGGAGACGAGATCGGCAGCGAGTCGGCCGACGCCGACGCCGACGCCAAGGGAGAAGGCGACGACGCGAAAGAAGCCGGATCCCGCATCGGTGAAGCGTCGCATCGCGCAGGAGTCGGTCGAGACGCGCCGTCGAGCGGCGTTGATTCTCGAGGTGCTCGGCGGTGTGCGCACGCCGACGGAGGCGGCCGAGGCGCTCGGCGTGAGCGTGCCACGCTACTACGCGTTGGAGGCGCGGGCGCTGGAGGGCCTGGTGCACTCGTGCCGCCCGCGACCGCGCGGGCGGCAGCAGACGCCTGAGCGCGAGGTGAAGCGGCTGCGCGCGGAAGTGGAGCGGCTGCGTCGCGAGTCGCAACGCACGCAGGCGCTCTTGCGTGCGCAGCAGCGCGCCGTCGGCTTGAAGGCGGCCGCTTCGAGCGGTCGTTCCAAGAGCTCGAAGAGCTCGCGGAACGGCGCGAAGGAAGGGGGCGCGGGGGGGTTCACGGGGGCCGCTGCCCGCGGGGGTCCCAAGCGCGCCAAGCGCGCGGGTACGGGCGCTATGGACGGGGGCGCCGACGCGTCGACGCGCAAGCGTCGCAAGCGTCGGCCCACAGCGCGAGCGCTGCGTGCGGTGACGCTTCTGACGCGGATCGAAGAGGCGTCTTCGGCTCTTCGAACGGCGTCAGATTCGCCGCAGGAAGGCGTGAACGCCCCGCCGTCACGCAAACGTCGCCCCACAGGCGAGTAGTCAAAGACCCGCGGCCGGGTCGAGCGTCGCAGTTCGGCCCGGCCGCGACTCGTACGAGAGAAGAAAGAAGGTGTCGCATCCATGAGACACGACCTTCCGCCGCCTTTCCCTGCCGTCTCGCCGAGTTCGTCGGCCCCTCGCCGGCTTGTGGGGGCTGACGAAATCGGGAGACGACAGGGCGGAGGCCAGAGGGCAACCGAGCAGGGCCTCTCCTCTTCACACCCTGCTGGATCGTTAGATTCGGAGGCCCCTCCCGCCGCGGCTCGGTCGCGACGGCGCGAGCGTAGGGCGAGCAAGGGCGGTGACAGGCACGACGCGGCGAACGCGTCCGTCGGCGTGATGTCGTCCGGGATCGTCACGGTCCTTGCCAAATGCTCGGCTTGCCTGGCGCTGCTCTTGCTGTCCGCAGCGAGTAGAGCGCGGCCGGGCCGCGGCAGAAAACTCGTGAGCGCGAAGCGCTCATCGTTTGCGGGCAGCGCCCGCGGTCTTTCGCCCAGGAGAGCGAGCTGACATGAATGAAGGGAGAAGACGAGGACGTCCACCCTCGGCGGCCGGCTTGGTGCATGGGCGCGACGGGTCGGATCTCGCGAAGCTGCGGCTGCGACTTTTCCTCGAGACCATCGCCGCGGAGAAGTCGCTTGCCGAGGCCTCGGCCGAGCTCGGTGTGAAGGAGCGGGCATTTCTAAAGCTGCGCACTCGTTGGTTGCAGGAGTCGATCGAGGGGCTCGAGCCGCGTCGTGTCGGGCGTCCGCCGAGTCGCGACCACGAACGCGATGGAGAGATCGACGGGCTGCGCGACGAGCTCGCTTTGGCACAGCGGGAGCTCCTGGCCACCCAGGTGCGCGAGGAGATCGCCGTCGTCTTTCCGGCGCTCCTTGAGCGTCAAAAAAAAGTCGAGAGCGCTCGGGCTCGAACGCGGAAGCAGAAGCGGAAGCGGAAGCGGAAGAAATCGAGCAAGAGCACGTCCGACTGATCGAGAGGGCTGTCGTCGAGCGGGAGCGCTCTTCTACCGGAGGACAGCGCCGTCAAGAAGGCTCTCGAGTGGGCCGCAGTGTGGCGCACCAGAAGGAGCGTCGGGGAATCGAGAGCGAGGTGCGTCGGCGCACGGTCGCCGTCGTGGATCAGCTGCGCAGGGGCGGCGATTCCTTGGACGTGGCAGCACAGGCTCTGCGACTTCCGACGCGAACGATTCAAAAGTGGGCCTGGCAAAGGAAGCAACAACCGGTCGGGCCGCTCGTCCTTCGAGGTCGCCCGCTCGAGTGCTCGACGATCCAGTCGCGACGCAAGGTGATCGCGTTGATCCAGCGCCAAGGCTCGAAGATCGCCGCGCAGCGTATCATCGAGAAGTTCCCTGATCTGGCAACGCGCGAGTGCGCGGACCTGCTCGAGCGCTACCGGCGCCTCGAGCTCAAGGCGTGGCGACTCAGCCGACGCGAGCTTCTGTGGCCGAAGGCGGGCGTCGTATGGGCAGCCGACCACGCGAGTGGACCGGCGAAAATGGCAGCGTGTGGCGGCCGGAAGATCCTGGCCGTGCGCGATCTCTCGAGCGGTCATCAGGTCCTCTGGCGACGCGTCGCGGACGAAACCGCGCAGACGACGATCGACGCCCTCGAGAGCCTATTCCGTGCTGACGGCGCGCCGCTCGTCCTGAAGCTCGACAACGGTCCCGGCTTCGCCTCCGAGGAGCTACGCGAGTTCCTCGAGAGCTGGGGAGTGTCGCTTCTTCCTTCGCCCGTCAGACGGCCGAGCTACAACGGCGCGATCGAACGCAGTGTCGGCGTGCTCAAGGCGCTGACGGAGAACGAGGCCGAGCGTCATGGTCGTGTCGGGTTGTGGCTCGACGAGGATCTTCGCGCCGCACGTCGGTGGTTAAACGACCGACCGGCGCTCGGCTGCAGGAGACATACGCGACTCGCGCGTTGGTCGTCGCGAGATGCCATCACGCGAATCGTGCGGGAGCTGTTCCTGCGCACCGTCGAAGAACGAAGAGTAGAAGCACTCGACGAAGCTGGGTATGCTCGAAGCGAGCCGCTCACGCGTTGGGCGGCGGGCACGATCCAAAGGCGGAGTGTAACTCGTGCGCTCGTCGCGCACGGATATCTGCAGTACCGGAGCCGGCGTGTTCCCGCACTACTTCAACGGCTGGTGGGCGCAAAGATGGGGTGCGGATGACAGGACTCGGTGCCTCCCGACCCGACCGCAGTGATCGGGCCGGGCGATCGAATTGATGGCCATCACGGGCAAAGGCCGACGCGGCTCTGTGCAAATCCTGTGTAAATGCGGTACCAGATCCCGATGATCGTCGGTGACTTTGAGTGATCTGCAGTGACCTGGGCTGCGT
>CAYMRB010000406.1:5482-9234 GCA_964392615.1 uncultured Planctomycetia bacterium
CGGATTTCGGCTTGACTCGCATCGTCCTACCGCGCAAGGTGTTATGAATCCGCTGGGGGAGACTCCCTCTCTCTCCGCCATAACCTTCGACAGGGGCATCGGTTGTGGCGTTGGCGAGGACGGGCGAGTTGCTGTTGCCCTCGAAAAACCACTTCACTGTGTCCCTAATGTGTCCCTTTTGCTCGAAAGTGCGGTGCAGCCGGTTGGCGGTCCACGCACGGTGAGCCGGAGCGACAGGCGGGCCGTGTCGGGGGCGACGTTCCCCTGTGTGGCGCGCGGGCGGACCTACCGGAAAGGGGGGCTGCGAGAATCGTCCGAAGCGCAACGTGCGGCCACGTCGGCGGCGACACCGCGATCGTCGCTGGAGCGATATGGGTTCTGCCATGGCCGAGCGCAAGACGACAATCTTGTCGCCCTGCGCTCAGGCCGTCACGTCACGGACACGTCGACTCCTCGCACCCCAGTTCCTCGTCCGACGCAAGCTCCGACGTCCCGCACTCCGGGAACGGCGCGACCGGCGCGGGGCCGCCGAGGAAGAGGTAGTTGGGAAGGTAAGTGGGGTCGGCGACGTCGACGGTGCCCGTTCAGGGATGTCTTCTTGTCGACGGCCTGGCCAGTATCATCGGGCGTGACCGTCGTCGTGTTCGATCGTGCTCGTGGTCCGAGTCGCGCCGCTGCCTGACAACAGCGGATGGAGGAAGCGCCCTGCATGGACGACATGTGCGTACACCCCATTCCGGGCTTCCAAGAACCAGTGAGTTGCTGGACACATCTCTTGGCCGCACCTGTTTTTTCCGTCCTGAGCGTCTACTTCATACGAAGAGGCCAAGGGAGTTGCAGCCGCACAGCCAGCCTCTCGATAATGGCCTTCTCGTCCGTGTTTCTGCTTTCCATGAGCGCCGTATCCCACTTGCTGGGACCTGGCACTGGACGATTCGTCATGGGCCGGTTGGACATGGCGGGAGTCTTTGCGCTGATCGCCGGAACCATGACACCCGTCCATGCGATCCTCTTCAGGGGCATCAACCGCTGGGCGCCACTTGCCTTGATCTGGTCTGCCGCCGCAACCGGGATCACGCTGAGGACGGTCTTTCCAGGAATCCTATCGCCCGGAGTTGCGGACGCCATATTCCTGCTGCTCGGCTGGAGTGGACTGTTCTCGTGCATCATACTGTGGAGGCGGTACGGCTATTCGTTCGTCAGTCCGTTGCTATGGGGAGGCGTGGCTTACACGCTAGGCGTCGTCATTTTGACCGTGGAGTGGCCCGTGCTCATCCCTCGAGTCGTCGGTCCGCACGAGGCGTGGCACGTGGCCGTCCTTGCTGGACTGGGCCTACATTGGAAGTTCGTATTCCAATTCGCTCATGGACCGCCCGACACCGACGCGAAGAGGTCACCCGTGTGTCGACGCCGATCTGAATCCGCGCGAATCTGACGATCTCGGCGGAAGCGTACGCCGACCTCGGAATCCGACGAGATTTCTGCTCCCGCTCCGCTGACCCCGCCCCCGCTCCTGCCCGGCTTCCGCCCTTGCCCGGCCACCGCCCCTCTTGAGCCCTCGGCCTCGGTCGAGTAGACCCACCGGATCGCAAAAAGAGAGGAGCCCCTCTCAAGTGACGTTGCGCGGGGCTCCATGGTCAACTGCGATTCGCTAACCGGGACGCATCATCCCGCGGGTCGCGGCAACTGTCCAGTGTTCGTTTCGTGCCCGAGGAAGCCGCGTTCGCGCAGTCCTGCCGATTCTACTGCTGCGCGCGATGTCGCGTGCTGGTGGTCATCTGCCGCCGCTGCGACCGGGGCAACATCTACTGCTCCTCCGGCTGCTCGAAGCTGGCACGACGCGACTCGAATCGCCGCGCCGCCAGGCGCTACCAGCGAAGCCCGCTCGGCGCTCGCAACCACGCCCGGCGCCAACGTGACTACCGTCGAAGGCTGCGCGATCGGCGACGAAGCGTGACTCATCAGGGTTCCGCCGCCTGGGCTACAGCGCGCAAGATCCCGCCTGACGTCGAGGTGTCGGCGCCGGTTCGGACGCAGGACGGCACATCGACACCATCGGCGTGGCACATCTGCCATTTCTGCGGCCGTCAGTCGGACGGCTTCCTGCGTCGGACGTACCTTCACAGCGGAGAAGCACCGACATGATCGGCCCCGAGATCGAAGCCGAGGTCCTTCGTCTCCATCACATCGAGAAGTGGCCGCCGGGCACCATCGCCCGACAACTCGGCGTGCACCACAGTGTCGTCGAGAGGATCATCTCGCAGGACGGCAAGCCTCCTGCGCGCGCTCGCCGCGCGTCGATTGTCGATCCCTACATGCCGTTCATCCTCGAGACGCTCGAAAAGTACCCCCGCTTGCCCGCTAGCCGCCTCTACGACATGGTTCGTGAGCGGGGCTACGCCGGAAGACCCAGCCACTTCCGCGACGTCGTGGCTCGTCACCGACCGGCTCGCAAAAAGGAGGCTTATCTGCGCCTGCGAACGCTGCCTGGCGAGGAGATGCAAGTCGACTGGGGTCACTTCGGCCGCCTTCAAATCGGCCGCGCGTCGCGACCGCTCATGGCGTTCGTCATCGTGCTGTCCTACTCGCGGGCGATCTTCCTGAAGTTCTTCCTGTCGCAGAGCATGGAGAACTTCCTGTGCGGGCACGTCGAGGCCTTTACCTTCTTCCAGGGTGTCGGCCGCGTCGTGCTCTACGACAATCTTCGCTCGGCCGTCCTGGAGCGTAGCGGCACTGCCGTGCGCTACAACCCGCAGCTGCTCGCGCTGGCCCAGCACTACCGCTACGAACCAAGAGCCGTGGCTGTGGGCCGGGGCAACGAGAAAGGACGCGTCGAGCGCGCCATCCGCTTTGTACGCACGAACTTCTTCGCCGCCCGCCGCCATACGGGTCTCGACGATCTGAACAGCCAAGCACTCGGGTGGTGCGAGACGAGATCGTTGGAGCGCCGCTGGCCGGAAGACAAGCGTCTGTCCGTCGGCGAGGTCTTCGCCGCGCATCGTCGTCGTCGAAGTCGAACTCGTCCCCCACGAGATCAGCGCTCTCGCGTTGAATCGGGTAGGGAGCGTCATCCGACGATCCTGTAACGGCCAGCCACGCTTGCCAACCAGCTCCGTAGATCTCGGCTTCGACGTCGACCCCATCGGCCTGCCAGTTGGGCCGCACGACGTCAGCGAGCGAGTCCGGGTCTTCGATGGCCCTCGTATAGACATCGCGGCCCATTCCGATCAGCCAGCACCGGAAGTAGTAGAAGCCATCGTCAGAGGCGCCGCCGTTGATGAGATACGCAGTCGCCCAAAGATCAGTTCGATACGCACGATTCGCGAGGCTGGAGAAGATGCGGTCCCACTCGAGAATCTCGTCGGCTGGGAGCCGTTTTAGTTGATCGACGAGCTGCCTGTCCCACTCATCGGCGATAGCTGGATCGTGGCGGGTCGCAGTCTCCACGATCTGCCAGAAGCGATCTGCGTCCATCCTCTCTCCTCTCGAGCGCTCTGTGTCCGCTGTCCTGGCCGAAGGCTGATGCGCGTTCGGCGAGCACGACGCGAACACCAGCACGGCGCAAGCGACCGAAGACAGGAGACGACCGGTGACTTGGAGTGCTCTCAATTTCGCCGTGAGATGCCGAACAGCGTAGCGCACGCTCGAACACACGTCCCGATCCTGCCCGACCGCGGCCGCGATGTCACGGACTGACTGTTCTGCCCCTCAAGGAATTGGAGTGACCTGCCGATCAACAGATCGGAGGTTAT
>CAYMRB010000407.1:0-9226 GCA_964392615.1 uncultured Planctomycetia bacterium
GCAGCGAGTGATCCTCGACGACATACACGACGACGCCGTTCGACAGTACGTGCCGGTGCGCGGCGCGGCTCGGCGGCGTGAAGTCGAGGTCGGCGAACTTCAGATCGCGCGGGTGCTGGACGATGTCGTCCGCGTCATCCGCCGCGTTCGCAGTGACAGGGGCGGACGCGTCGGGAACAGGGGCGTCGACGAGAGGCCGTTCGTTCGTCGCGCAACCGACGAGGGCGGCGCTCGCGAGAAGGATCAGTGCTCGGCCGAGCTTCGACAGGGTTCGATCGTTGCGGCGCATCACTTCTCGCCTCCCTTCTCGAGCGCGTCCTTCACGGTCGCGATCATCGCTTCGAACAGGGGTTTCTTGTCCTCCGGAACCTGAGCGCTCATCGCCTGGAACTGCGCGAGCGCTTGCTCGAGCTTGCCCCGGTCGGCTTGGGCGACGAAAGCGCGCAGCTGCTTGACCTGCGCGCGGTCCTCCGGAGACAGCTTCGCGAGGATCGGGTCGGCGGCGTCGGCTGCGGCGGCGGCCGGATCTTCCTTCGTGTGGAAGATCAGGACCGAGCGGTTCTCCGGGCGGAAGTACTTCTTCGCGACCCGCTGGATGTCCGCGGCCGTGACGGCCTGCAGGAGTGCCGGATCGGTGTTGATCGTCCGCCAGCCGCGGTTCGCGTCGCGGAAGAGCAGCTGCAAGAGCAGGCTGAAGTTCGAGCGCAGCTTGCGGAACTCGCTCGCCGCGTTCTGGTTCTTGACCTTCTGCAGCTCGCGCTCGCTGACCTCCTTCTCGGCGAGGCCGTCGATCAGCTCGAGGAGGATCTTCTCGACCTCCTCCGGCTCGTGACCGTCGGCCGCGACCGCGGAGAACTGATAGAAGCCCTCGTACTTGCGGCCTTGCTGCGAAGCCGAGGCGGACGTCGCGACCTTTCGCTCCAGGACCAGATCCTTGTAGAGCCGCCCGGTACGTCCGTTCAGGATGTCGGAGAGGAGCACGAGCGCCGGCTCGTCCACATGGCCGTCGGCGACCGAGTGGTAGCGGATCGTCACGCGCGGCTTCGTCTCGGCCGACGCGACCATGCGCTTTTCGGCGAGCTGCGGCACCTCGACCGTGCGCACCGGCGCGGGCTCACGTGCACCGCGCTTCAGGCGGCCGAAGTACCTCTCGGCGAGCGCGATCGCGCGGTCGATCTCGAAGTCGCCGACCAGGCAGCAGGTCAGGTTGTTCGGCGCGTAATACGTGTCGTAGAACTGGGCGGCCTCCGCTCGCGTGATCGCCTCGACATCGCTCGGCCAACCGATGATCGGCCAGCTGTATGGCGACGAGCCCCAGAACATCGCCTCGAACTGCTCCTCGTACCGGCCGGTCGGGGTCGACTCGGTGCGCAGGCGACGCTCCTCGCGCACGACGTCGCGCTCGGAGTAGAACTCACGAAAGACGGGGTTCAGGAGGCGATCGGACTCCATCCAGTACCAGAGCTCGAGCTTGTTGGCCGGAACGTTGATGAAGTAGATCGTCAGGTCGTACGTCGTGCCGGCGTTCATGCCCGAGCCGCCGGCGGACGAGTAGACCTTGTCGAACTCGTCCTTGACGAGCACCTTCTTCTGGGACTTCAGGAGCTCCTCGAATTTCTTGCGCAGCTCCTGGTGCCGCGCGCTGCGCACCGCGGGATCGCGCGCGTCTTCGATCTCGCCGACGCGCAGTCGCCGGGCGAGATCCTCCTCCTCGCGCGCCATCTCGATCTTGGTCGCGTCGAGCTGGCCGATGATCTCGAGGTCTTTCTCGATGTCGCTCGTGCCGAGCGTGCGCGTCCCCTTGAACATCATGTGCTCGAAGAGGTGCGCGATGCCGGTGATGCCCGGGCGCTCGTTGACGGAGCCGACCCGCGCGACCCAACCGGCCGCCACGTTCGGGTCTCCCTTGCGTGGCACGAGCAGGAGCCGCAGACCGTTGTCGAGGACATGCTCGCGGACGTCGACCTGTTGGGCCGGCGCCGCGGACGTCGCGAGGAGGATGGCGATCAGAAGCGATGCGCTTGGCTGTTTCATCTCTCTCGTCTTCACGTTCCGTGGTTGGTCCAGAAACGAAACACCCCGACGGGCCGGTCGGCACGTCGGGGTATGCATTCTATCCAGTTTCGACGTCTGATGCCGGCGGAGTGACGGAATGAAGATCCTCTCCTTCCCCCGGCGACGATCCGCTGCCGCTTAGCGGCTCAAGAACTCGACGACGATGTTGATGTTGATCGGCAGGCTCACGTCTTCCTTGTCGGGGAGACGGACCACCTTGAACAGGAGCTCCTTCTCCTCGACCGCGAGGAAACCCGCGTCGGTGCGGTCGAAGCCCTGCCGCAACTCGGAGTAGTTCTTCTTCAGGTTCTCGCGCGGACGGACCTGGACGACATCGCCTTCGCGGACGACGTAGCTCGGGACGTCCATGCGCCTGCCGTTGACGGTGAAGTGCCCGTGGGCCACCGCCTGGCGTGCTTGGGCGCGCGTGCGAGCGAAGCCGGCGCGCCAGACGACGTTGTCGAGGCGGCGCTCGCAGAAGTGCAGCAGGTTCTCACCTTTGTTGCCGCCCTGCTTCTTCGCCATCGCGAAGAAGCGCAGGAGCTGGCGCTGGCTCAATCCGTAGTAGTGACGGATCTTCTGCTTCTCCATCAGCGCCTTCGCGTAGTCGGTCGGGCGGCGTCGACGGGTCGGCTGCTTGCCGGGGGGCTGCGGGCGACGGTGGGTGGCGCGGAGCGCACCGCCCGAGTCGTAGATGTCCTGCCCGAGTCGGCGATTGATCCGGGCCTTGGGGCCGATGTAGTGTCCCATGTACGGTTGATCTCCGCGGCGAGCGCGGCTCGTCGTGGCGCTGAAGAGTGCTGAAAACGGCGCTGCCGCGCGAGCTACCGGGCAGCCCGCGTCCCCAGACGCCGAAGGGAAGCGACTAAGAGACCCGGATCGACCGGCGATTTCAAGGGGTTTTTCGTCCGGATGTGGTGGGTTTCTCGCTGGCCGGGAAGACGACGTCGAGGAGCTCGTCGAGGCCGTCGACGACCACGTCGGCGAGGTTTTCGAAGCCGTCCGACGCCGGGCCCCGCAGCAGGACGGCCGTCGCGCCCGCGGCCCGGGCGGCCTCGAGGTCGAACCGGTAGTCGCCGACGACGAGCGCCGCGCCCGGCGGCACGTCCAGGGCCTCGCAGAGGTCGAGCACCGGGTCCGGGAGCGGCTTCGTCGGGCCATCCTCGCGCGTGCGGAGCGCGTCGAAGCGCAGCCCGTGGATTTGCAGGACG
The DNA here is from genome assembly GCA_964392615.1 of uncultured Planctomycetia bacterium. Taxonomy (GTDB): domain Bacteria; phylum Planctomycetota; class UBA8108; order UBA8108; family UBA8108; genus CAYMRB01. Next base: position 3,267 of record CAYMRB010000407.1, read on the forward strand.
GTCTCGAGCGAGCGGCGGGTATTGCGGGTCAGGATCGCCGTGCGAACGCCGCCGCGCTCGAGGGCTCGGACGACCTCGTGCGCGCCGGGCCGCAGCCGCGACTCGCGCGCGGCGCGGTCCTCATGGTCGCCCAGAATCCGCTCGGCGCGGCGGCGCCCGGCCGCATCGAGCGATTCGAGGGCCTCGAGAATCGGACCGTCGACCCCGATCTCCCGACGGATCGCGTCGAAATCGAGTACGGGCTCCGTTAGCGTGCCGTCGAGATCGAAGATCACGGCCCGGACGTCGCTCATGATTCCGCCTCGGCGCCGTCGGCCTCGCCCGTGTCCGTCTCCCTCTCCGTCTCCGTCTCCGCCGCGGGGCTCTCCACCGGGGTTTCCGGTTCCGCCGACGCCGCGGGCTGCGTCCCGGCGTCGAGCTCGGATCGCTTGACGAGGCCGAGGGTGTAGTGGAGCAGGTCGCCCTTCTGCCGCGAGGTGTCGAGAAGCGCGGTGAAGTCGCCGACGCCCTCGCACAGGCGCAGCAGGGACGGGGCGAGCGTCAACGGCTGCTCGGAGTCCCCCAGGAGCACGAGGAACGACTCGATCGCCTCCCCGCCGCGTCCGACTCGGTGGAGCAGCGACACGAGCACCTCGGCGCAGAACAGGCCGTGATCCGGATCGCCGCTGTAACGCTCTGCCTTCGACCGGAAATAGCGGGCGGCGCCGTCGACTCCCTCGTCGAGCAGCGCGCGCAAGTAGATGCGGTAGTCGTTGTAGAAGTCGTCGAACGGGGGGCGTTCCTCGCTGTGGAAGTCGCGCGAGAGCTGGCGTCCGTAGTCGCACATCTCGACCGCGCGCGCGATCGACCCGCGGTCCTCGACGGTCGCCGCAACGCGGATGCACGCCTGCAGGTGAGACACGTCGACGTGGTATCCCATGCTGTCGAACAGCCACTTGCGGTCCGCGATCAGCTCGGTGACCGTCGCGCCGTCGGGAGGCTCCCGGGCAGGATCGTGGGTCGACCCGGGGTCGGGGTCGGGGTCGTGGGACGAACCGTGGTGCTCGATGTCGGATCGAATGCCGCTGTGCAGCTCGCCCCAGAGCTGATCGATCAGCATCTTCGCGCACGCCTCGCGTATGGCTCCCTTGTGCGGGAACTGGTGCTCGATCGTCGTGACCGCGCGGCACGTGCCGTACTGGCTGAGAATCAGCTCGTAGCCGCGTCGTGGATTGGCGCCCTGGTTGAACGCGATGTCGACGATGGCGTCGAGGTCGTTCGATCCATCGTCGTCATACGTGATCTCCTCGGGCGGCTCCCACGCGTCGATCGCGTCGGCGACGCTCTCGGGTTCATCGATAGCGCGGAAGTACGGCCACGCACCGGCGATGTCACCGCGCTCGAGGAACAGCCCGCCGACCTTGCGGCAGACCTCGACGTAGTAGTCCTCGACGTCTTCCTGATGCTCGACCGGGATGTCCTTGATCGAGTCCGTGCCCTCGAGAGGCAAGTGCAGCTCGTGACGCTTTCGCATCAGCAGCGCTTCGAAAAGCTGCGGCAACAGCCCTTCGCGTTCGAAGGTCTCGATGAGCTCTTGGAGGGTTTCGCGTGCGCCGCGCGAGTCGATCGTCGCGTCCAGGCAGTCGAAGTGTCGGGGGTCCACAGCAGGAGATCTCGTGGCGTTGCGGGCGTGTGGGTCAGCAGCCGTCTCTCAACGGACGGCCCGAGGCGGAGCGAGCCAAACACGCCAAGCTAACCGAGGAACGGCGGTGAAGGAAGACCCGGGCAAGAGCGCGGCTCGAGTGGCCGGATCGCGCACCATCTGGCCTTTTTCGCCCATTTCCGTTATGATGACAGGTTCTCCTATTCGCCCCATAGTATGGCCTATAGCATGCCCAAAGACGCTGTCACGATCACCGACCATCGTACCGGCAAGTCTTACGACATCGATTTACGCGCCGGAACGCTGCCGGCAACGGCGCTGCGCCAGATCAAGACCGACGCGGACGACTTCGGTCTCATGAGCTACGATCCGGCGTTCTTGAACACGGCGTCGTGCAAGAGCGCTATCACGTATATCGATGGCGATCGCGGCATCCTCGAGTACCGCGGCTATCCGATCGAGCAGCTCGCGGAGAAGAGCACGTTTCTCGATGTCGCGTATCTCCTTCTCAACGGAGAGCTGCCGACCGAGGCGGAGCGGGGCGAGTGGACCGGGACCATCACGCCCCGCATGATGGTCCACAAGAACATCAAGCAGTTCATGAACGGGTTTCTGTACGACGCCCATATCATGGGCATGCTCGTCAGCGCCCTGGCTGCGATGTCCACGTTCTTTCCGGACGCGAAGAACATCCACGAGGAGGACTCGCGCCGGCTGCAGATCTCTCGTCTGTTGAGCAAGATCCCGACGCTCGCCGCGTATGCGTATCGGCACACCGTGGGATTGCCGTATCCGGAGCCCGACCCGGACCTGTCGTACTCGGGCAACTTCCTGAAGATGGTCTTCCGGCGCAACGAGCCGCGCTATGAGCCGCATCCCGTGCTCGAGCACGCGTTGGACGTGCTCTTCATACTGCACGCGGATCACGAGCAGAACTGCTCGACGAACGCGATGCGCAGCGTCGGCAGCGCGCACGCCGATCCGTATAGCGCGATGGCCGCGGCTACCGCCGCCCTCTATGGCCCGCTGCACGGTGGGGCCAACGAAGCCGTTCTCCGGATGCTGCGCGAGATCGGCAGCAAGAAGCACATCCCGGCGTTCATCCACCGCGTCAAGGAAGGCGAGACGCGGCTGATGGGCTTCGGGCATCGCGTGTACAAGAACTACGACCCGCGCGCGAAGATCATCAAGCGGCTCGCCGACGAGGTCTTCGAGGTGCAGGGCTCGAGTCGGCTTCTCGATATCGCGCTCGAGCTCGAGCGGATCGCGCTCGAGGACGAGTACTTCGTCTCCCGCCGTCTGTACCCGAACGTCGACTTCTACTCGGGGCTGATCTATCAATCGATGGGCTTTCCCGTCGCGATGTTCCCGGTGCTGTTCGCGATCGGACGCGCCGCGGGCTGGCTCGCGCAGTGGAACGAGATGCTGAACGACTCCGAGCAGCGCATCGCGCGACCGCGTCAGGTGTACATCGGGTCGCAGCGTCGGGACGTGCCGTAGCAGCCTTTCTGCTCGACCGGACCGCCTGTATCAACGGGGGCTGTCAGCCGAAGTGGTTCCGCAGCCGCTCGATCCGCTCCGGTAGCGGTGGATGGCTCTGCAGGTACTGCAGGATCTCCCAGAGCGGGCTGTCGGAGTTCGGAGCCTGCGCGAGAAACACCGCGAGGGCCCTGCCGAGCCCGGCGGGGTCGTAGCCGGCCTTGCGGGCCAGTCGCGCTCCCTCGAGGTCGGCCTCGAACTCCTGGTCCTGGCGGTAGCCGGAGACGAGGAGGTCCTGGAACGTCGACGTGACGTGGCCGAGGATCGGGCCGCCGAGCCGCAGCAGGCGAGAGCCCGTCCGCGCCGCCAGGCGCGCCGCCGATTGGTGGAGCGCATGGCGTCGATCGACGTGCAGGATCTCGTGTCCGATGATGCCGGCCAGGGCGTCCGTGTCGTCGCCGCAAAGCTCGACCAGCGGACGCGTGACGAGGACGTTGCCCCCCGGGATCGCGAATGCGTTCGGGGCGTCCGCCTCGACGACGCGGAAGCGATACGGGATCTCGCGACGCATCGCATGAAACGCGAGACGCTCGCCGATCGCCGCCACCTGGCGGTCGAGCGCGGCGTCCGCGCAGGGAGGGTGCGTCGCGAGCGTCTTCGCGAGGACCAGCTCTCCCGCTCGGACCTCGTAGCGCGCCAGCGGGCTGCCGGGCTCCTCCTGTCCGGTGACCAGCTCGCGGCCGAGGCGACCCGCCGTTCCGGTCGACCGCCCCAAGCCGCCGAGCCACTTCGGCAGGAGCTTCGGGAACATCATCGCAAGCAATAGGGCGACGACGATCGCGACGACGAGGAGCTTGATGATCATGGGCAGTGGGCCGAGCTTGTCGACGCTCAGTGTACCACGAGCGACGGGCGGCGTGCGGCTTGCCGTGAGAACCGAAGGAGGGGGCCAGGGCTGGTTCCGCGCGCCGTACGATCCCGCCGCACGGTGGTTAGGCGTACACCGCTCGGCAGCCGGTCGCGTTGGCGCGGCCGGATCCAGCCGCTGGCCGCTCAGGCGCTTCCTTTCCGGGAGGAAAAGAAAAATTGGTTCAGGGGGAGGGCCGTTCGAAGCGCCTGATCATTGTCTCTCTCGTCCGCGCCATAGTGCGAGTCGATCGGCGGGCCGGCAACGGAAAGAACTTCGCGCGCCTCACGTGGCCGAAACTTTTTTCGGAGATTTCGATCGGCTCCGCGATCTACAATCGCCAGCGACGAGCACGAGTTCGACGGGTCTCGACGAACCGGCTCGCAGACGCTCTCCTTTGTCCCACGATCCTGTCGGCCCGTTGCGGGGCGGGTTTCGGTATCGGTCGTGGTCTCGAACGTGTGGAAGGGAGAAGACCGTGCGCACGAAATCAGCCGCCCCATCCCGAAACGGCGTGGGAACGGACGACGGGTACGCGGGCCTGCTGATCGATCGCCTCGCGGCGACGATCATCGACGATTCGCTGCCGCTGAAGGAGGTCGAGCGCGACCTGCGGGGATCGGTCGCGGAGGTCGCGGTGAAGAAGCGCGGCCTCGCCAAGCGCGAGACCGCGAGTCGCTGCGGCGTCACCGAGAAGAGCATCGAGAACTACCTCAAGGAGGCGCGCAACAACCCGAAATCGCCGGAACGCGAGGTCGCCCGCGCGGTGCAGGACGAGATGCTGACGCTCGAGGAGATCTACGAGCGCGTCGCTCCCGTCTTGCGTCACTCTCGCGATTTCACGCTCGACGACGCGAAGCGCTCGCTCGACAAGCTGATCCGCACTGGCGAAGTGCGCGAGTATCCCGGGCACGAGTATCGCGCCGTGGATCGGCCGTCGATTCGCTATCCGAACACGCCCGAAGCCCACCGCGAGCTCGTCGACCAGAAGGCCCGCGACCTCGACTACGTCGTCCTGCGCCAGAAGGAAGCTACGGAATCCGACCTCGAGCGGCGCGGCCAGCGATACTCTCGCGTCGTCGGGGATTCGAACCTCGTGCGCATCGACTTCACGGTCGACGTCGCCCCCGATCAACTGCCCCAGTTCTACGAGAAGCTCTCCGAGTCGATCGCCAAGATCACGATGAAGCTCGAGAAGAAGAAGGGGACCTCGCGCGTCCGACTGGTCTTCGCGATGCGCTCCGTCGTCTGCACGATGCTCGCGCTCGCGCTGCTGTTCTTGCCGGTTCCGACGCTCGACGCCCCGACTGCAGCGGCCGAGGAGCGCCCCGACGGACGGAGCTGGGAGCTCGATCGCTTGCCGCCTGCCCAAGTGGATGCCCCGCCTGTCCGGCGCGGCGCCGGCGAGCGCGTCGTGGAAATTCGCAATGGGGGCCCGGACGAGGAGGAACCCGGTGGGGAGCCCGCGGGCGAGGATCCGGACGGCGAGGATCCGGACGGCGAGGACCCGGACGGCGAGGACCCGGACGGCGAGGACCCGGACGGTGACTCCGGCGGCGGTGGCGTCGTGTTCATCGGACCGGGAGACCGCGAGGGCATCGACGGGAACCCGTTCCTGCGCGGCGATGTGAACGTCGACGAGCGAGTCGACGTCACGGACATCGTGTTCCTCCTGAACTACCTGCGCGGCTTCCTCGACGAGGTGCCGTGCGAGGACGGCGCGGACGTCGACGACAGTGGTCGTATCGATGTCGCCGACGCCGTCGAGCTCTTCTCGTTCCTGTTCCTCGGTCGCGTTGACGCGATCGAGTTGCGCTACGCGCCGGACATGACCGAGGACGCGCTCGGCTGCGGCACGGCAGCGAATTAGCGCATGGGCTGACCGCGGCCCGGGGCTGCTCCGTAGCCTCCCGGGCCGCTCGCATAGCCGCG
>CAYMRB010000408.1:0-9108 GCA_964392615.1 uncultured Planctomycetia bacterium
CGGCCGCGCCCGAGTCCGCCGCCGCCCCCGCGGCCGACCCGGACGCCGACTCCGCCCCCGACTCCGACTCCGATCGCGATTCGGTCCTCCGACGTCCCCGTCTACATCGCCGGGCACCGCTCGGGACACCCGACGATGGGCAGGCACTCCGCACCGCCAGCGTGGGGTGGCCCGCCGATGAAGAGCCAGTTGAGCGCGTAGATCGTATCGGAGATGTCGAGACCCCCATCGCCGATGAAGTCGCCGACGAGGACGTTCGACTCGTCGTGAGGTTCCGGCGCGCACGGTGGGGACTGCGTGCCGTGGAACAGGAAGGCGAGCAGCGCGAGCGGATCGGAGATGTCGATCGCACCGTCGGCGTTGAAGTCGCCGGGCAGGATGTGGCCGTGTGACGTCCAGCCGACGCAGCTCACCGAGTGGCTCGTCCACACCGAGTTCACGCACGTGCCGTCCGCGAACTCGATCGCGACGCGGATCTCCGCATCGCCCGCTGCTTCGGCCGCACCCGGCGGTGGCGGCTGGCAGTACAGCTCGGCCGTCTGCCGATCATCCGGGCCGACGATGAAGCCCGGGCCCTCGAGGACCACCCAGCGGAACGTCGGTCCGACGCCGTTCGGGTCGATGCCGCTCGGTACGGCGGTCAGCGTCGCCTCGCTGTCGACCTCCATCTCGTCGGGGCCGTCGATCGTGACCGAGTCCGGCATCTCGCAGCACGCGCGCGGCGCGAGGCGCAGGGTGAGCTCGCCGGCGCCCAACGGATCGTCGATCGCGACGTCGCCGATGTCGACGCGCAACGAGAACCACGCGAGCACGCCGGGCGGCAGCCCGCCGTCGGTCCAGCGGATCACGTCGGCTTCGTGGTCGAGCGTGTCGAACCAATTGTCGCACGTCGGTGGGCAGTCCCGATCGGGCAGGTCGAAGTCGAGCGCGCCATCGACGCCTGACCGTACGAACGCATCGCCCGTCCCGTAGCCGAGCTCGAACCGCATCTCGGTCCACGTGTTGCCGATGCGGCCGTCGACGCAGCTCGTCGGGGCGTCGTTCGATATGTAGAGATCGAGCGCGTGCTCGGTCGTGCCGGCCGACGGGCTGGTGACGAACGAGATGTCGATGACTTCCGCCGCAGCGACACCGACCTCGAGGAACAGGATGTTCGCTGCGTCGGCCTCGCACGTCTCGTTGTCGTTGCCGATCGAAGCGGTGCCGCCTCCGGCGAAAGTACACGTGCCGAGACCGGGGCCGACGGCGGAGATGCCGGCACGGTCGTCGATCGAGTCCGCGTGCAGACCGACGGTCGCGACGACGAGGGTGAGAACGAGCGAACGGCGCGGGAACGTCATGGCGGGTCCTCCGAAGGCCATCCTCCCCGCGCCGCGCGCCCGCGTCAACCTTGGCCAATCGCTGCGAGCAGCTCCTGGAACCAGGGCGTCTCGATGTCGAACTTCTTGCCGCCCTTGATGCGGTCGAGCTCGATCGCGCGCAGCTCGTCGCCCTGCTCCTCGTCCTCGGCGACCAGGCCCGACTGACCCGCGAGCGCGACCTCGACGGCCTTGTCGGCGCAGCGCCGGATGAGCTCGCGATCCTGCTCGTTCGCCGGCGCCGAACGGCTGTAGTAGCCGGACTTCTCGACGAGGACCTTCTCGGCGCCGAGCTTCTCGGCGAACTGGGTGCCGAACCACCGGCCCGGGTTGATCAGGTCGAGCTTGACGTGACCGAACGCGTCGCGCACGACCTCCTCGCCGTTCGCCTCTTTCTCGGCGACGATCTCGTCGACGCCAGCGGCTTCCGACAGGAAGATATTGACGCAGTCGTTCTCGTCCATCACGGCGCGCAGACGCTTCGCCTCGTCTTCGATGCTGAAGTGCAGCTCCGGCACGTAGACCGCGTGGACCTCGCGCCGCGACCGCGTCAGCCCGAGGTCCGAGACGAAGTCCTGGACATCGAGCATCTCGCGGTAAGACATCGCGGTCGCTGCCGTGAGCCAACCACAGTGGCGTCCCATGACCTCGTGGAGGATCAGCATGCGCGGGTTCGCGCTGTTCTCGGACACGATGTTCGAGAAGTAGCGCGCCCCCTGCTCGGCCGCAGTCCATGCGCCGAGGCTCTGCTTGACCGGGATGACGTCGTTGTCGATCGTCTTCGGCAACCCGACGACCGCCAGGCCGTAGTCCCGCTCCTTGAGGAACGCGGCGAGATCGGCTGCCGCCGTGCTCGTGTCGTCGCCGCCGATCGTGTGCAGGACGTCGACGCCGTCCTTGACGAGCTGCTGGGCCGCGACCTCGCGCGGGTCCTGCCCCTCCTTCACCAGGCCGCGCTTGACGCAGTCCTCGATGTTCGTGAGCTTGACGCGGCTATTGCCGATCGGGCTGCCGCCGTGCCCGTGGAACGCGGCGGCGAGCTCGCGCACACGCGGCGTCACCGTGACGCTCTCGCCGAGCAGCAGGCCCTTGTAGCCGTCGCGGTAGCCGATGATCTCGACGTCCGGGGCGACCTCGGTGTACTTCTGGATCAGACCGCCAACGGCGGAGGACAGGCACGGGGCCAATCCACCAGCGGTCAACATCGCGACCTTCTTGACTGGCATGGGATTCCTTGGGTGCGGGTTGAGAGGATCTCGGATGATGGCGCATCGGCCGATCTTCGCAAGAGGCTACCCCGCGCAATCCGCGTTGTGTCGGACAGAACATCTTTCCTGGCCGGACCCGCGCGGCCATCATGGGGGGGGACAAGCCACGGCAGGAGGGGCCGTTCGATGACCGAACCCGCGAATTCCCCGAGACGCGACGAGATGCTGCGCCGGCTCGAGGCCCTGGAGCGAGCGCTCGAGGCGCGAGCCGGAGACCTGGAGGAGCTGCGGCGGGAGCTGCGGGAGGTGGGGGAGCTCGTGGGGGCGGCGGCGGAGTCGGAGTCGGAGTCGGAGTCGGAGTCGGTGTCGGAGTCGGTGTCGGAGTCGGTCTCGGTCTCGGTCTCCGCCTCCGCCCCCGGCTCCCACCTCGACCTCGAGACTCGCATCGGCGTGGTCTGGGCGAGTCGGGTCGGGTTGGCCGCGCTGGTCGTCGGTCTCACGCTGCTCGGGCGCTACGTCACGCCGCACCTGCAGCCGTGGCACAAGGTGGGGTTGAGCTACCTCGCCGCGGCGGTGTTGTTCGTCGTCGGCAAGCTGCTTGAGCGGAGGGTCGTGGTGTTCGCGCGGCCGGTGATGGCGGGGGGGCTGGCGATCGCGTTTTCGACGTCGGTCGCGTCGTGGTTCTGGGAGCCGATGCGGATCGAGGGGATGCCGCTCGCCGTCGCGTTGCTCCTGATGTCGGCGAGCATCGCGGCCGTGTTCCTGTGCGCCGAACGCTGGCAGTCGCAGTCGACTGCAGGGCTGGCAATCTTTCTCGGCAACGTCGCGGCGGTCACGGCGGGCGGGGAGTCGGACCTGTACTCGCTCGTGACGATTCTCGTGCTGACGGTCGCGGCGCTGGCGCTGTTCGTGCGCCATGATTGGGTCCCGCTCAGCCTGTTCACGGTATTCGCGGCGTACGGCGCGCACGTGCTCTGGCTGTTTCAGGAGCACGAGCCGTCGACGCCGGAGTCGCAGTTCTGGGTCAACGCGGGGTTCTTCACGTCCTACTACGTGACGTTTCTCGCGTCCGACTCGATCTTCCGCTATCGCCTCGGCAGGCGCGGTAAGGGCGCGTTCTCGCTGGCGCGGCGCGTGTCGGGACGCGCTGTCGAGCCGGCGGCGCTCGTGCTCTACGCTACGTCGACGGCGCTGATCTTCGCGCAGACCGAGGTGTACTGGGACCGCATCCACTGGTTCCTGTTTCCGCTCGCGGCGATCCAGGCCGTGCTGGTTGTCGTCCATCGCCGCGGCGTTTCTAGTCCAGAGTCTTGCGCCGATCGCGGCGAGGGAGCCTTCCACTCCGCGGCCGCGATCCTGTTCGCGACGCTCGGGCTGTTCTCCGCGTTCGGCGGGCTGACGCTGAACCTCGCGCTCGCCTCCGAGGCGCTGCTCCTGCTCGTTGTCGGTCGCGCGTTCGGCCTCTGGTATTTCGCGCCGCTGGCGCAGTGCATTCTCGCGGTGAACTTCGTGCACTACTGGACGTCCGACGCGTGGCGCGTGTCGACGTGGCCCGCGTTCCTCGGCAGCGTCGCGACCGCGGCCGTGTGGCTCGTCGAGGCCGCGCTGCTCGAGACCTGGCGGGGCGTCGGCGCAAGTGAGCGAGTCAGGACCTCGAGCCTCACCGCGGTCGTGCGCGACGTGACTCAGCTTCTCCTGCCGATCGCCGCACACGTCATCGCGGCCGTCGGAGCGGCGCTTCTTGCGTACTCGTGTGTGCGGTTCTTCGACCGTTCGGAGGAGGCTCTCGCGATCGGCGTCGGCGCGATGGTCCTCGCGAGCGTCGCGGCCGGGAGGCGTTGGTCCGCGTTCGGCACCGCGCTGGTCGCGCTCGTCGGCGCGGGGCTCTACGTCTTCATCGAGCATAGTTGGAGCATCTCGTCCACCGGCGTCGCGGCCGAGCCGCCGCTACACGTCGTCTGGCTTCTCGACATGAGCGCCGCGTTGGCGTTCGTGATCGCGCCGTGGATGCTCCTGCTGACATCGGAGGGGCTGCGGGTCGCGGGGCGAGCGATCGCGGGCGGCGTCGGGCTCGCGATCGCGGCATGCTCCGTTGCCGTCGCTTGCGATGTGGGCGACCCCGTCGCGATCGCCGTTCCGTTGTGGGGGGCTCCGCTGATCGTCATGTGGCTGGCGGCCGAGATGGTGCGGCGGTCGATCGCGGCGCGAGACGGCCGCGCGGGGCGATCCGCGACCCGTGCGCTGTTCTTCGTGCTCTCTACCGCGGTCGCGTTGTTGACGCTGCGCGTCGTCGTCGGAGTCGTCGACTCGTTCTGGGTCGAGACGGCGTGCCTGACGTTGGCCGTCGCGGCGCTCACCGCGTGGTGCGTCGCTACCGACGGCCCGCGGTGGTTGCCCGCGACGATCCTCCTGGCCGGCCTGGTCGCGCTCTTCGCGGTCGGCGGCCAGCACGAGTGGTTCGTCGGGGCGCGCGGCGGCGTGCCATCGGCCTGGCCGAGCTGGACGGCGCTTCTCGCCGCGTGCGGCGCGCCGGTCGTCCTGGCCGGAGTCGGCGCGGAGCGGCGGCGCTCGTCGTTCGTCGTCGCCGCGATCGTCGGGCTTGCCGCACCGGGCGTCGCGCTGGTCGGCGCCTTCTTCACGGGGCCGGAACCGGAGCCGCTCGTCGTGTGGTCGATCCTGCCGCTCGCGTACTTCTTCGTCGCCGAGGTCGTGCGGCGTCAATACGATCCGCGCACGCGACCGGGGCGCGATCGCTGGGCCGATCGGCTCGGGACTGCGCAGCTCGATGCCGGCTCGACCGGCATGACGCTGCTTCTCGCGTTCGTCGGATCGGCGTTGCTCGTGATGCTGACCGCGGACGCGCTCGAGACGGCCGTCGCCGCGGCGTGGACCGTCGGCGCGTGGTCGCTCGCCTTCCTGATCGCCGCGCGCGTCACCGGCAGCATCGCGTTCGCGCTGGCCGTGCCGCTCGGCCTGACGTTCGCGTGCGCCTCGCTGTCGGCGGATCTCGGCACGACGGTCGCCTGTCGCGCCCACTGGGCTCTCGTCGGCTTCCTCGCGTCGACCTCCCTCGCGAGCGGCGCGGTCTTCGAGCGCGCAGCCGATTCGGCACGCGGCGCGGAAGCGGCCGATGCGCGGCAACTCGGCGCGTTCGGTTCGTACTGCCTGTACGCGCTGGGCGCGCTGGTCCTCGGATTCCTGGCGTGGGAGAAGACCGTGGAGCTTCTGGACGCCGAGCCGTCCGGGCACGTCGCGCAGGCCGTCTGTGCTCTCGTCGTCGTCTTCGTCGCGACGCTCGGGCGACTCCGGCGAATGCGCGTCGTCGCGGTGGTCAGCGTCGCGCTGAGCGCGTTCGGCATCGCTTTTCTGGTCGCGATGGAGCCCGCCGTGCAGACGTGGCTGCTGCCGTGCTCGTGTCTCGTCGCGGCGTGCCTGCTCGGCTTCGAGCGCGTCTTGCGACTCGACGGGGGCGACGAACCGTCGTCCCTCGACGTCTGGCGTCGGCGTCGCGCTCTCGACGCGGCCCTCGTGGTCGGCAGCGCCGTGCTCGTCGTGATCGCCGTCTTGGCGTCGAACGAGACGAAGGATCTGTGGACGACGCTCGGCTGGAGCATCGCGGCCTTCGCCTATGCGGCGCTCGGCTTCGCGTTCAAGACGCGGCTCCACCGGCGAGCCGGCCTGGCGCTGTTCGCGCTGGCGCTCCTCCGCGTCGCGATCGTCGACGTCGCAGAGCTCGGCTTGTTCTACCGCATGCTGGCGTTCCTGACGCTCGGCGTGTGTCTGCTGGCGGTGTCGTTCCTGTACGCGAAGTACGCGGACGATCTGCAGCGTTGGCTGTAGCCTCGCGTCCGCGTCGTGTTATGCTGCGGCGATCTGTCCGAGCAACCCCTCGGTCCGCGTGGAGGCGAGCTGCCGCGAAGCGGTCAGCCTCCAACTCCGCGGGCGGGGGGCTGCCGACCGAACGACGTCGAAGGCCGCGGCGCTGTCCGCCCTGGCCAGCCCATGACACGGTTGAACCGATGCGACACGCCCTCCTGCTGCTGCCGTTCCTCCTGAACACGTCCTGTGTCCTGTCGCAGAATGCTGACGAGAGCGCTGCCGACCTGCGCTTCGCGGATCTCGCGCAGCGTTACGTCGACGAGTTCCCGGCGCTGTCGCCCGTCGATGCGACGTTTCTCGGCGACCACCGCTACGACGCGGAGCTCGACGAGGTGAGCGCCGCGGCGCGCGAGCGACGGAAGGTCTTCGCGACGCGATTCCTCGACGAGCTCTCCGCGCTGACGCGTGCCGACCTGTCGCGCGCGAACCGCATCGACGCGGCCCTTCTCGAGCACGACCTGCGCTACTCGCTGTGGCGTCTCGAGACGCTCCGGGAATGGTCGTGGAATCCTCTCGTCTACACGCAGCTCGCCGGCGGCGCACTGTACGGCCTGGTCGCGCGCGAGTTCGCGCCGCTCGAGGAGCGGCTCGCCAGCGTCGCCGGTCGTCTCGAGAAGTTGCCGCGGCTGCTCGCGCAAGTGCGAGAGACGCTCGACGCGCCGCGCGTGCCGAAGATCCACGCCGAGACGGCCGTGAAGCAGAACCGCGGCGTGCTGTCGATCCTCGAGCACACCGTGACGCCGCACCTCGCGAAGCTGCCCGCCGACCTGCGTCAGCGCCTCGAGAGCGGGATCGCAGCGGCGCAGGCGGCCGTCGCCGCGCACCAGACATGGCTCGAGGACGAGCTCCTCCCGAAGGCGCAGGGCGACTTCCGCATCGGCGCGAAGCTCTACGACCGTAAGCTCGCGTTCACGCTGAACACGCCGATGTCGCGGCAGGACATCCGTCAGCGTGCGGACGCCGAGTTGCGGCAGGCTCGCGGCGAGATGTACGAGCTCGCGAAGGAGGTCTATCTGAAGGAGAACCCGTTCACGCGCTTTCCGGACGAGCCGACCAGCGAGTATCGCCAGGCGATCGTGCGCGCGGCGCTCGAGGTGGCGTACCGCGATGTGCCGCAACGCGGCGAAATCGTCGACGTCGCGAAGACGGCGTTGGCCGACATCGAGAAGTTCGTACGCGAGAAGGACCTCGTCACGATTCCCGACGACCCGATCGAGATCATCGTCATGCCGGAGTTCCGGCGCGGCGTGTCGCTCGCGTACTGCGACTCGCCCGGTCCCCTCGACGCCGGCCAGAAGACGTTCTACGCGGTCGCGCCGCTGCCGAAGGACTGGACGGACGTGCAGGTGCGGTCGTTCCTGCGCGAGTACAACCTGCGCTCGGTGCACAACCTGACCGTGCACGAGGCGATTCCCGGCCACTACCTGCAGCTCGCGCACTCGAATCGCTATCCGTCGACGCTGCGGGCCGTGCTGTCGTCCGGTCCGTTCATCGAGGGCTGGGCGGTCTACACCGAGCAGCTGATCTCGTCGGCCGGCTATTGGGGCAGCGATCCGCTCATGCGGCTCATCGCGTTGAAGTGGTACCTGCGCGGCATCGGGAACGCGATCATCGACCAGGAGATTCACGCGGGCGACATGACTCGCGACGAGGCCATGCGGCTGATGGTCGAGGAAACGTTCCAGGAGGAGCGCGAGGCCGCCGGCAAGTGGGTGCGCGCACAGCTCACGTCGGCGCAACTCGCCACGTACTTCGTCGGCTATCTCGAGCACCGCGACCTGCGGCGCGAGGTCGAGACGGCGCAGGGCGCGTCGTTCGAGCTCAAGCGCTATCACGACACGCTGCTATCCTTCGGATCGCCGCCGGTGCGGTACGTGCGGGCACTGATGCTCGATCAGCCGCTGCCGTGACGCGGGAACCGGTCGCTACGCCAGCGGCCCGTACCGCAAGCCGAGCTTCGGCGCCAGGTCCTTGCCGTACGCGAGCAGCTCGTCGCGTTCCGCCTTGGTCAGCGGCTTGTACGCGCGAGCGAGCTCGACGTTCTGGATCGCCTGCTCGACGGTGTACGGACCGACGATCGCGGCGCTGACTCCCGGCAGGTCGAGCGCGTACGCCATCGCGTGGCGCAGGCGCTCCGGCGGCGTCGCGCAGCCGACCTTCGCGTTGCGGTGGTTCTTGAAGCCGCCCTTGATGCCGGCGTAGACCTTCATCGCGACGACGCCGACGTTCTGCTTGCGGCAGACGGGCAGGACCTTCGTCTCGAAGCCGTAGTTGTTGCGATCGGCGTAGTTCATCACGCACATCACGACGTCGATCTGCCCGGTCTCGACCATGCGGACGAAGCGCGGCGGGCGCGCGTGGCCGGAAAGACCGATGAAACGGAGCTTGCCGGCTTCCTTCTGCTTCAGCAGGTAGTTCAGCACGCCGTCCTTCGAGAGCACCTTGTCGACGTTCTTGCCGCCGATGTGGTGGATGTGGACGAGGTCGAGGTGGTCGGTCTTGAGGAGTCGGAGCGACTCCGTCAACGACTTCTCGGCGCCCTTGGCCGAGTCGGTCCACACCTTCGTGACGAGGAATAGGTCGTCGCGCCGCTTCGGCACGAGGTGCCCGAGGGCTTCCTCGGCATTGCCGTAGCCGCGCGCGGTGTCGATGTAGTTCACGCC
>CAYMRB010000409.1:0-9087 GCA_964392615.1 uncultured Planctomycetia bacterium
GCAAGATGTCGTTCAAGGGGTAACGCGAGGATGAGTGGCACCTGCGCGTTGAGGCGGTCATGCGGCCGTTTCTCGAGAGCATCTTCGACGACGACGACGACGGCAACCTCTATCGAGGCGTGTCGCAGGCGAACCTCGACTACCGCGGGGTGGAATTCGGGGACTACCGCGGCCACTACGAGAAGGAGACCAACGAGGACCTTGCCGACTACAGCGACGTCGTCGATCTCTGCTTCCGATTCGACGATGCGACGACCTCGGACGAGGACTTCCCGGCCGCGATCGAGGAACGCGTCGACGTGTTGCAGTGGAGCTTCTTCTTCGCGGCCTGGGCGATGCTCGGCTCGACAGAGAACTCGATCCTGCTCAACAACGGCGACGACTACTTCCTGTACCACCGCTTCTCCGACGATCGGTGGGTGCTGCTGCCGTGGGACGCGGACAGCGTCTACGACGACGCGAACCAGGAGCTCTTCCGCCCGACCGTCGATCAGGTCGAGCGCTTCCTCGAGCACCCGCGGTACGCGCCGGACTACCTGTGCTACCTGCAACACTTCATGGCCACGGCATTCCAGCCCGATTGGGTCGACGCGCGCATCGACACTCTCGAGCCGCTGTTCTCGTCGGTCATGACCGGCACGCTGCGCGACTTCGTGCAGGCGCGGCGCGCGTATATCGGCGCGCGTCTGAACGATGTGTTCGAGGTGCGATCCGTCGCCGGCGGCAGCGTGTGCGACGGCATCATCTTCGCGGACCGCGACACGATCCGCCTGACCGGTGTGGCTCCCGGCTGTGGCACGTATCGCGTCTTCGTCAACGGCGTCGAGGCTGTGTGGAATCCGGCCAGCCTGTCGTGGAGCGCGGAGATCGACGTCGTCGGGGTCGAGCGAGTCGAGGTCACGACGCGCGACCGGACCGGCATCGACACGCGCCGCTTGACGTTCGTCGTCGACACGGACAGCCCGGACGCCGGCCCTCCCTCCGATGCGTTCGTGCAGCTCGTCGGCGAGGACCACGTGGGCGGCAAGGCAGCGGACGCGAGCCGCATCGACGACCCGGACAGCGACGGTAACGTGTGGCAGGTGGCCGAGGGCGTCGATGGCGCGCTGCTCGACGGCCGGGTTCTGCGCGCGCCGAACGACGGGCGCTTCCGCGAGCGAGGCCAGTCCGAGGCGGTCTTCCGGATCCAGTTCGCACAGGCGGGCACGTATCGCAGCTACTACCGCACGCGCGGCTTCAACCGCAACTCCGACAGTATCTGGACGCCGGATGCCTTCGATCAGGCGCCGAACGTGAACATACGGATCACGAGCTCGGGCAACTTCCGTTGGGACGAAGGCTCTCGACTGACGGTGTCGCAGGCTGACGTCGACGCCGGCACCGTCCTCGAGCTCCGTGTCGGCGTGCGGGAGTTCAGGACCGAATTCGACGCGTTCGTGCTCAGCCAGTCTCAACTCACGGGAGCGCTGCTGAACGAACGGGTCTCGAGCACCGGCGGCTCGAGCTCGCCCCGCATCCGAGTGACCTACGATCCGAGCGCCGAGTTCGAGCTGATCGCCGGTGGCGCAGAGGTCGTTCTCGATGCGTCGACCTCCCACGATGGCTCGTGTGGTGACGCTCCGCTCGCGTTCTTGTGGGAGAAGGTGTCCGGGCCGGATGGCGACGCGATCGCCGGCGCGCCGAACGAGGCGACGTTGCGCGTGATGTTCACGCGGGACGGCGAGTACGCGTACCGTGTGACGGCGACGAACACCCGGACGGCTTCTGAGTCCGAGCGCGAGGTTGCGATCACGGTGCTGCCGCAGAGCGGCAACGCCTTCCTGCGTTGCGACGCGAACGGGGACGGCGGGAACAGCGTGTCCGACGCGATCTTCCTGCTCCTCAGCCTGTTCGGTGGCGGAACGCAGCCAGAATGCGGCGCCGCAGCCGATTGCGATGCGGACGGCGAGCTCGCGATCACCGACGCGGTCTTCGGTCTCAACCACCTCTTCGGAGGCGGTCCGTCGCCGCCCGCTCCGTTCCCGCGCTGCGATACAGCGCCGGTCGCGGAATGCGCGGTGGGGACCTGCGTGCAGTAGCCCCTCGCGTCAGAGTCAGAGGTCGCGCGGGTCGTCATCCTCGAGCGGTATCACGTCCTCCGGACGCAATGATCGCGGCTTCTGGGGCGCGACCGGAGCCGACATCGACGTCGCCTCCCACAGGTAGGAACCATCGCGCTGCTCCGCCGAGCCTCCCGACATGAGCGACGACAGGTGCGCGACGACGTCCTGTAGCGCCGCGGCCTGTTGGGCGAGGCTTTCGCTGGCCGACGCCGCGTCGCCCGCGTTGCGGCTCGTGACCCGAATCGAGCGGTCCATCTGGTTGGCCGCGGAGTTGATCTGCCCGATGCCCTTCGACTGCTCGTCGCTGGCGATCGCGATGTCGCCGAGGAGTGCGGAGACGTCCATCGCCTTCATGACGACGTCCTCGAGCGCGCGGCCGGCCTCGTCGCTGACCTCGACCGACTGCGACGCGATGCGGGTGTTCTCCTGGATCAACGCGGCGGTGTCCTTCGCCGCTGCCGCGCTGCGCTGAGCGAGCACGCGAACCTCTTCCGCGACGACGGCGAAGCCGCGCCCCTGATCGCCGGCCCGCGCCGCCTCGACGGCCGCGTTGAGCGACAGAAGGTTCGTCTGGAACGCGATCTCTTCGATCGTCCGGATGATGCGCGAGATCTTCTGAGCGCTATCGTTCATCTCCTGGATCGCGCCGACGGTCTTCTCCACGGCGCGGTTGCCCTCGACGACGCGGTCCTTGGTCTCTCCCATCAGCCGGCTCGCCCGCGCCGTCTTCTCGGCGCTCTGGCCGATCATCGTCGACATCTGCTCGAGGCTGGAGCTCGTCTGCTGGACGGTCGACGCTTGGCTGCTCGACGCCTCGGCGAGCGAGTGACTCGACGAGCCGATCTCGCGGGAGACGCCGGCGATGCGCGACGACGACGCGTTGAGCTCGGTGATCGCGCCGCGCACGGGACGCAGCAGCGACTTCAGCGTGAGCCAGGCGACCACGGCGAGCGATCCCAGCAGCAAGCCGAGAAACGCGATCAGCGACCACGTGCCGACCCATACCTGACGGAGCTCGGCATCGATGGGCACGGCGACCTCCAGGACGCCGGCGACGTCGCCCTGTTGCCAGTCGTTCTTCGGGCTTTGCGGGTGCTCGTTGTGGCAGGTGACACACGCAGCGTCGTTCATGCGTTCGGCGACGGCGACGCGGACCGCGCGGCCACCTCCGTCCGAGGTATCGACCGCCGTGTGGTCGCCGTCGGGATTGTCGCTGAGACGGTGGACGGCGCGACTCTGGAAGTCGTCGAGCACGCGACCGGAGCCCTTCACGAACGGCAGAGAGCTGTAGAGCCGCAAGTGGACGCTGCCCTCGGTGTGCCCGCGGGCAGCGGCGGCGACCGGATGGCTCCGCTCCGACCCGTCCGCGACGAAGGAGCCCGCGGAGCGCAGGACGCGAACGGCGTCGCGCGCGGCACTCTCGGCTGTCGCGACGACGTCATCCCGTCGCGATCGGTGGTCGAACGCGACGAACAACCCCGTGCCCAAGATGAGCACTGCGAGTAGAATCGCTCCAGATCTATCGAATCCGGCGAGGATCCACATCATGCGCAAGCCTGTAGTCGCCGTGACGCAAACCGGGAGCTCGAAGTCCGACCGCGCTAGCAGCCGACCACGCCTCCGACACCTTCTCCCGGCCGACCCCGAAGGGTTCCCTACCTCTTCCTCGGCTGGTGGACGACGGCTTCTTGACCGCGTCCCGCACGCCGCGATAGCCGCCCTGGCCATCGCCGTCGGGGCCGGGAACATCGGCTGCTCACCGTCGTCACGCGATAACGCGCGCAACGACGACGCCAACGAGCTCGAACGCGAATTCGAGGCGCTCGTCGCGGGATACGACGAGAAGACCGGCGCGCGCCAGATCCTCGTCGACGATCTCCTCCGACGTCGAGGAACCGACGAGCAGGTCGTGCTCGTCGACGTCCGAGAACCTCGCGAGCACAGCGTGAGCGCGCTCGACGGCGCGGTCCTGTTGCCGCTCGCCCGCGTTCGGACCGCCGTGCCCGACGATCTTCCGATACCCGCAGGCGAGGCGCTCGTCGTCGCGTACTGCACGGCCGGGTACCGGTCCGGGCTCGCTGCGGTCCAGCTCGAGAAGCTCCTGGGACGACCGGTTCACAGCCTGCACGGCGGCATCATCGCATGGTTCAACGCGGGCGGCCGCGTCGTCGATCCCGCAGACGGCAGCGAGCGGGACGAGATCGACGCCTTCGGACCGCAGTGGTCGCGATACGTTCGGCCGCGATCCTGACAGGGCGCGACCAGGTAGACGAGAGACGAGAAACGAGAGACGAGAGGCGAGCGTGGCAGCGACGACGACCATCGCGGTGGGCGAGAGGGAGGACGGGCGACGACTCGATCGCTTCTTGCGCGGGCGCTTTCCGAAGCTGCCGTCGGGGCTCGTCCACAAGCTGCTGCGCAAGCGGCAGCTGACGGTCAACCGCCGACGCGCGCGCGCGAACACGCGTCTGACCAGCGGCGACACGGTCGAGGTGTGGACCGATCTGTCGCCGTGGGCGCCGGACGCCGACCGCCACCTCGAGATCGCGGCGCGGCGCAGGCGCTCCGCCGATTTCCGGCGTCGCTTTCGCGTGCTGCTCGAAGACGAGCACATCATCGCGCTCGACAAGCCGTCGGGAGCGGTGGTCCACCCCGGCCCGTCGCATCACTCGGGCGACACGCTGCTCGACCTGCTCGCGGCCCACCTCCCCGACCTGTTCGCCCCCGATTCCGAGTATCGCCCGGCGTTCGTGCACCGCCTCGACCGTGGCACGAGCGGCGTGCTCGTAGCGGCGAAGACGCGCGCCGCGGCGCGTCACCTGGAAGGAGCGTTTCGCCGCGGCGAGGTGCGCAAGACGTATCTCGCGCTCGTGCGTCGACGGCCGAATCGACCACGCGACACGCTGCGCTGGCCCCTCGAGAAGACGACGACCGCAAAGGGGGTGACGCGCTACCGCGCGGTGAAGTCGGCGCAGAAGGACGACGCGGAGGGCGACGCGACAACGCTCTCGGCAGAGACGCGGTACGAGGTCGTCGAGACGTTCCAGGCGCGAACCGAGTTGCACTCGTCTCTCGTGCGCGTCGAGATCGGGACGGGGCGAACGCACCAGATTCGCGTCCACCTGGCGGCGCTCGGCTATCCGCTCCTCGGCGATGGCGACTACGGCGACAAATCGGCCAACCGGCGGTTTCGCGAGCGCTGCGACTTGCGACGCGTGTTCCTGCACGCGGCCGAGCTCTCGTTCGAGCACCCGGCGAGCGGCGAGACGGTGACGTTGCGGTCGCCGCTGGCGCGGGATCTGGATCGCGTCTGCGACGCGCTGCGGGGTCGCAGAGCAGACCGCGAATAGACGTTCGGGAACGCTGATCGGACCGGACCGTCTTCTCTTCTGACTGGGCCTCCGGCCGATCTGCACCTGGCCCGTTTCCGGCTTGCCCATCATTCAAACGTATGATTCAATCAGTCGTTTGAAAGGCGGCGTCTCGCGGCCCAGCGATCGCCGCCCGCTGTCGGCTCCCCTCACCGCTCTCCCCCGGATCTCCTCGTGTCCGCAGCCACGACCCGCGACCGCCTGCTCGACGCCGCCGAGGCGCTGTACGCCGATCGCGGCATCGACGCGACCAGCCTGCGCGCGATCACCGCCGCGGCCGACGCCAACCTGGCGGCGGTCCACTACCACTTCGGCTCGAAGGAGGCGCTGACCGAGGCGGTGCTGCGCCGGCGCATCGAGCCCCTGAACGCCGAGCGGCTGCGGCTGCTCGAGGCGGCGGAGACGGAGGCGGAGGCGGGCGGCGAGCCGGTCCCGGTCGACGAGATCGTCGCCGCGCTACTCCTGCCCGCGCTGCGCCTGGGGCGCGAGACGAAGGCCGGCGGCGATCGTTTCGTCCGCCTGATGGGGCGCATCTACTCCGAGCCCGGCGAGTATCTCCGCAACCTCGTCGTCAGCCAGTTCCGAGCGGTCTTCGAGCGCTTCGGCATGGCGCTGGCGCGATCGCTCCCCGACCTGCCGCGAGCGGAGCTCATGTGGCGGCTGCAGTTCACGATCGGCGCGATGGTCCACACGATTGCCGACCCGGCGCACGTCGCGCACATCTCCGGCGGCCTCTGCGATCCGTCCGACGTCGACGGGGTCGGGCGTCAACTGGTGAAGTTCGTCGCGGCGGGGTTGGAGGCGCCGGCGGAAGGACACGAGGGCGATGCCGACCCGGAGGGCTCCCGATGATCCCCCGCGTCGCGGCCATCGCCGTTCTCTCCGCGCTCGCCGGCTGCGTGTCCGCTCCCCCCGTCGCGCACCCGAAGCTCGATCCCGAGCTGCCGGCGACCTGGACTGCCGCGAGCGACGCGCCCCCCGGCCTCCCCACCGCGAAGGCCGGCTCGGCCGGATGGTGGTGGCGCGAGCTCGGCGACGCGCGGCTCGAGTCGCTCGTCCTCGAAGCGCTCGATCACAACGCCGACCTCGTCGCCGCCGCGGCGCGCGTGTCCCGCGCCGCCGCTCAGGCGACGATCACGGGCGCGGACTCCGCGCCGCAGATCGGTCTCGCGTTCGCGGGGTCGCGCCAGAAGCAGAACTTCGTCGGGTTGCCGATTCCCGGCTCCTCCGGCGTGCTGACGAGCCGCTCCGACAGCTACGGCGTGTCGCTCGACGTCAGCTGGGAGCTCGACATCTGGGGTCGCATCCGCTCCGGGCAGTCGGCAGCTCTCGCCGACCGCGAGGCGGCCGTGGCCGACTTCCAGGGCGCGCGGCTGTCGCTCGTCGCGCAGGTCGCGAAGGCGTGGTTCGCGGCGATCGAAGCGCGACGCCAGGTCGAGCTCGCGGTCGCGACCGTCGCGACGTACCGCTCGACGCTCGATCGCGTGCGCGATCGCTATGACCGCGGCCTGCGCCCGGCGCTCGACCTGCGTCTCGCCCGCTCGAACCTCGCCTCCGCCGAGGCGTCGCTCGCTCGCTCGCGCGGCCTGAGCGATACGGCCGTCCGACAGCTCGAGATTCTGCTCGGGCGTTACCCCGCGCGCTCGCTCGAGGCCCCCGCCGAGCTGCCCGATCTGTCGACCGCCGCCGTCCCTGATTTCCTGCCGGCCGATCTCGTCTCACGACGTCCCGACGTCGTCGCGCTCGAACGCCGCCTCGCGGCCGCCGGCGCCCGCGTCGACGCCGCGCGCGCCGCGCTCTATCCGCGCATCAGCCTGTCCGCCTCCGGCGGCACGAGCAGCAACGAGCTCACGGACCTCGTCGATGGCGACTTCTCGGTGTGGCGCCTGGCCGCCAACGCGCTGCAGCCGATCTTCCAGGGCGGCCGTCTCATCGCCGGTATCGACCTCGCCGAGGCCGGCGTGCGCGAGGCGACCGCGCTCTATGTACGCGGTGCGCTGCACGCGTTCGCGGAGGTCGAGACGGGGCTCAACGCCGAGCACGTGCTCGGCGCCACCGAGTCCGCACTCGCGACCGCGAGCAACGAGGCGAGCGAAGCCAGCCGCTTGTCGCGCGAGCGCTACGAGCGCGGTCTCGACGACCTGATCACCCTCCTCACCGCCCAACGCCAAGCCTTCGACGCAGAGAGTCGCCTGCTGACCGTCCGCCGACAGCGACTCGACGCGCGCGTCGATCTCCACCTCGCCCTCGGTGGCGGCTTCGGCCGCGCGCCGTCGGCTGCATCGGGCGACACCGACGGAACCGCGCCATGATCCCCCGCCGCCGCTTCCTCTCCATCGCGCTGCCCATTCTGACGCTCGCCGCCGGAGCCGGCGTCGCTGCCGCCTTCGTCCTGTCGCGGCGCGACGTCGATACGCGCCCGGCTTCCCGCCCGGCGCCGGTCGTGCGGACGATCGAAGTCGCGAGCCGAGACTTCGAGGTGCGCGTACGCTCGCAAGGAACCGTCGTGCCGCGGACGCAATCGGCACTCGTCGTGCGCGTCGCTGGCGAAATCGAGTGGGCGTCGCCAGCGTGGGCCGCCGGCGGCTTCTTCGAAGCCGGCGAGACGCTCGTACGCATCGACCGGACGGATCACGAGATCGCGAAGACGCGCGCGGCCGTCGAGCTGGCGCAGGCGCGCCTTCGCTTGACGCGCGAAAAGGAAGAGGCGGCGGTCGCGCGCGCCGATTGGGAGAGGCTCGCCCGCGACGGCGAACCGGGCAAGCCGAGTCCGCTCGTCCTGCGCGTTCCTCAACTCGGGGAAGCGCAGGCCGCGGTCGAGGCAGCCGAGGCGGCTCTTCGCAAGGCGGAGCTCGACCTCTCACGAACCGAGATCACCGCGTCGTTCCCCGGCCGCGTCCGCGAGACCCGCGCGGACGTCGGACAGTTCGTCACGCCGGGCACGCCGATCGGCACGGTCTACTCGGTCGACCACGCCGAAGTCCGCCTGCCGATTCCCGACGATCAGCTCGCCTTCCTCGACCTGTCGCTCGTCTACCGCGACGACGGCGACGACGACCCGGACGACGACTCGGACGACGACCCGGTTCACGTCGATCTCACGGCCGAGTTCGCCGGCGTCCGCCACCCGCCGTGGCACGCTCGCATCGTCCGCACCGAAGGCGAGATCGATCCCCGCAGTCGCATGGTGCACGCCATCGCCCGCGTCCGCGATCCGTACGGCCGCAGCACAGCCGCCGGCCGGCCGCCGCTCGCGGTCGGCCTGTTCGTCGAAGCGGAGATCGTCGGCAAGCGCATCAAGAACGCCTTCGCGGTGCCGCGACACGCATTGCGCGCGGGCGCTCGCGTGCTGGTCGTCGAGTCGCTCCCCCCCGCCGACGCAGCCACACGCGCAGCGGTGATGCCCGTACCGGTCCTGTCCCGCGTAGCGGCGGGCGTCCACCTATTGCGCTATCGCGACGTGAAGGTCGTGCGCCGACAAGGTGACAGTGTCGTCGTCGCCCTCGACCAGTCCGAGGTGCGCGAGGGCGACCGGGTGGGCGTGTCGCCCCTGGAGCTCGTCGTCGACGGCATGGGGGGGCGGCTGGAGGGCGACGCCGACTCCGACTCCGACT
>CAYMRB010000410.1:0-9067 GCA_964392615.1 uncultured Planctomycetia bacterium
TCGACCGGCCGGCCGGTCGACGCACGCCTCCGCGATCGTGTTCAGGGCCGTGGGCCGAGATGCCGGTGCGCACCTCGAACTCCGGTTCACGACGCTGACAGGGAGCGCACCGTGTCGGACAGCGTCCGTGCGCTGTCTTACCTCTTCCTGCGCGGTCGCCGACTGCGATCTATCTATCCGGGGTTGCCTGGTTTTTCGAATTCGACCGGTTCGAAATCGCGCGGAGCGTGCCTGAAGGGGCAGGGCACGAGTTTCGTGTCTGTGTCGGTTGCCATGTCCAGGTGGATGAGGCAGACGCGCGAGGTCGCGGGCAGACGATGTGACGGACCGATTCTCGGAGGGCCCGGCGAATCAAGCTGAGGCCGTCCCCTTCGTCGGAGACTACGATGACCGGCTTTTCACGAGGCTTCGTAACGGCAGGCGAAACGCAGAGACGTTCTGTTGCGACGCGCGAAACGGCTCGCGTCGCAACTCGGGCGGCCAGATTGGCGATGCTGGTGGCGACTCTGGCGCTCGCCCTGGCTGCACCGCTTCGAGCGCAGGGCGACCTGCTCTCGCTGTACTTGGAGGTCCGCGAGGAGCACTCCCACACGAGGGGCCAGCAGCCGTTCGAGGCGATGCTCTGCGAGCTCCTGGAGGAATCCCCGTCCGGCGCGGCGCGGAGAGTTTACAGCGGAATCCTCGATGAGATCCGCGCCATCACGGCAGCCTCGAGCCCCGAACTCGAACGCACGTTCGACGAAGTGATCGCGAGTCTGGTGACCGAGGGCGGTCTCGACCTCGACGATCTGCGCGAAGGAGTCGCGCTTCCGGACGTGCGGGATTTCGTCCACCGACTCGGCCTGGACGAGCTTCTCAACGACGGAGAGTGGACCGATGACGTGCGCCCAGCCTCGCGGCAGCTGGCACGCTTCCTCATCGTGGAGGGGATCTCCCGGGCGTTCGATATCGAGGAAGATGAGACGGAGGGGCGGATTCTCCGGATCGCGGCGCCGTTCCTCGATCGCTTCCTCGGAATCAGCGATCGCATCGAGACGGGTCTCGTCTTCCTGAACGAGCGATTGGCTGGTTTCGCGCTGACACTCGGGAGCGCAGTAGGAGAGAGCCCCGAGATCGCCGATCGTTTCGAATCGATCGTCAGCTTCGCCCTCTCGGTGTTTTCCGCTCCGGAGTCTCCCGGGGTCGTGCAGGCCATGCAGCGACTCACGAGTCTCCTCGAGAACCCCGCGGCGTCAGCCGGCGCGATCGAGGCCGCGATCGCCGAGGCCCTCGGGGCCCGCGACGGGGCCATCTCCGCCGCGTTCCAGCCGTCGGATCGTGCCGCGCAGATCGAAGCGATCGGTCTCGGCCTGAACGTCGTCGTCGGACTCCTCGCCAAGGACGATCCGCAGGCGGCTCGCCGACTCCAGGGAGTTGTCCGCGTGGGCGTGGCGGTCGCGAATGCCTACGTCGCCGCGTCGAGCGGAGCGCAGGCCGGGTCGGCATTGGGCCCCTACGGTGCGGTGATCGGAGCCGTTATCGGACTGGCGATGAGCTGGAACGACGACTCCGGCCCGGGATCCGACCCGACGCTCGCCGCCATCGCGCAGCTCTCCCGCGAGCTTCGCGATCTCCGGCGGGTGATGAACGAGCGCTTCGATCGCATCGAGCGGATCCTCGATCGCGTCTACCGCGACATCATGGACGAGTTCACGCGAGTCCACGTGTCTCTCGACGAGATTGAAGCGATCGTTCGCTCGATTCGCGAGATCAGTCGTCGCATCGAGCTCGATCTCTGGCAGATCGCACGGGCCCTCGTGGAGCTCGACGTTCTCCGCGAGGACTGCCTCGCGGATCTGGAGCGGGGAGGATCGGAAGTGCTCTTCCTGCGCGATCTTCTCGAGTGCCTGCAAGACTACTTGAGAAACGCGTTGGTCGTGTCTCGCTCGCCGATTCTCACGGGCGCTGACCGTGACGCCGTCGAGGCGGCTCGCGAGTTCGAGCAGGCGTCCGACGGCAACGCGCGACACTACGAGTACTTCATCGGGGTATTCCAGAATCACCTCCGGGAACGAGCTGGCGTGCGCGGAGATTCCGCGCCCAATCCGAGGTTCTGGGCCGACCAGTCGAAGAAGTTTCTCACCGTCGGGCTCATGGCTGAAGACAACAACGACGTGAATGTAGCGAGTGGTGACAGCTTCAACGCGACGGCCGTTGGATCGCTCGAGTCGAGCTCGTACTGGATCTCCGACTTCCTCGCCGCCGTGCGCGAGCACCCCGAGATCTTCGTACGACTGTCGGAGGACTACGCTGCAACCGTGGATCCGGTCTTCCGGCTCGCGGAGGCGGAGCACGACGCTCGTCGCGGATTCGAAGTGCGCAATTTCATCAACACATTGCAGGACGCGCTCACTCCCGTCCGTTCGATCGGCGCGTGTCTCGGCGATACGGGCGCCTTCCAGCGGCGTAACTTCGGTGGACTGATCTACTCCTACCAGACTCCTGTGGATCGTTTCCACGCGTGGCTCGAACAAATCCGGGCGGAGTGGCTCAACGGCTTGCAGCGCTTGCGAGAGCACGAGAGTGACGAGGGCATTCTCGAGTTTACTCTCGACCCTGAGATCAGCGATCCGCCTTATCCGAGAACCGGCTTCTACGCCTGGTATCACGAGTCGAGCGACTCCGGCCGTGCTACGGATCAGCCGGCTCTTTTTCTTCCGGAGTCGTATCTTGGCGAGTTTCCCGAACTCGATCGCTATCGCCAGGCCATGGCGTACCGCGCCGGATCGCTCGACTTCCGCTACCGTCTGATATGGGGAGATCTCGACACTCCGGCGGGTGTCGGACCGTTCAGTGAGCTGATAGGAATCGAGCTCAAGGCGTACTTCCGCATCTTTGGTGAGGGTGGTGAGCCAATTCCCGTCCTGCGTCAGGTCTGGGAGACCTTCCCACTGGGCGACATCAGGAGCGCGGCGGCCGCCGGCCGCTGCGTGGTGCCGCAGGAGGATCTCACGTCGAGCAACTTCTTGCGGTGTGTCTTGCCGATTCTCTGGGAAGAGTTGATCGGCTTTCCCGGCACGACGTTCTTGGTGACGATCCGGATGCCGGGAGGCGAGGTCTTCGATCAGGTCTGCTCACGACACCCGCGGCGACGCACTCTTCAGAATGCACCGAATCTCTGGAGAGAATCCGGCGCCGCCGCCGGCAGCCCGCGTGTAACGGCTGCGATGCACGCGAAGCGAGCCCGACTTCGGGAGCAGATCGCGATGGGAGTTCGGCTCTCGATTGCCGATCCGAACGCCTGCGACGTTTCGGAGGACTGCCTGACTCGGCTGGACGACCTCGTCGGGCCGGACTGGCGGACAAGTTTTCGCGACGAGATCGCGACCCTCTCCTTCTTGACCAGGGGATTCGCCTACTTCGGCTACCACCGGTCCTTCCACGAGTCGTTCGACTTCCTGAGCCGGGTGACACTCCCGAGCGACGAGCCTGCCCTGGCCGACTTCATCGGGGAGTTCCTGGAGGCCGACGAGGGGGCTCTCGCCGGCAGTCCGGAGGGGCTGCCATCAGCCGTCGTCGATGCGCTGCGTTTCGTCCCGCCGGTGTCCGAGCCCGGCCCCGACGGAGAGGTCGAGCCGTACGGGTACGTCGTCGAGGTGCGCAACCTCATCGACGAGTTGCGCGCGCGCTGGCCGTCACCCCCCGATCCGGATTCTCCGAGGTTCCTCCGTGGGGACAGCAACGACAGCAGCGTCGTCGATCTCTCTGACGCGGTGTTTACGCTCGGCTTCCTCTTTCTCGGCGGCGATCGCCCCGGCTGTATGGCCGCCGCGGATTCGAACGGAGACGGAGTGGTCAACATCGCGGACACATCGCACTCGCTGAACCATCTGTTCCTCGGCGGTTCGGCTCCGCCGGGTCCATACCCTGATTGCGGGACCTCGGACCGCGCGTCGGACGAAGCGGTCGAGTGCGAGGAGTCGTCGTGCCCCTGACCGGCACACGGAGCGCAGGGGCGAACACCGGCCTTGCGCTCCGACGCGTCTCTTTCGATTCCGATTCCGATTCCGATTCCGATTCCGATTCCGATTCCGGCTCGCGGCGTAGAGCAAGGCGTTGACATCGCCAGCACCGCAGCGGACTCTGAGGGCGTTCTGGTCCTGCTGTTTGCGCGACGTGTACTGGTGTCGGGGGGGGAGAATCATGACTGCGGCAGTTCGCCCTCGCGAAGCGACGCGCGGAGCTGTTTCCTGAGGGGCGCCCCCGGGTCGACGGCCGCAAGAATGCTCGCTCCGCGACGGTCGGAATCATGGGGTGGTGGACCGCGGGGCAGAATCAACGGGTGGTCGACCAGCTTCGCGAGCAGTCGCAGTTTCTTGCCGAGGTGAACTACGCGGCGCAGTTCGAGCGCGTCTCCGAGCACTTTGCGCACGGCGACTTCATGACCCACAGAGCCGGGCTCTACGCGTTGGTTCCTCGCGGTGATGAACCGGACCTACGCGGGTTCGAGGCTCGACACCTGAGTCGGCGCACAGCGGCCCGGCCCATGGTGAGTCTCGACTATCCGCCCGGGGGAACCCGCACGGGTCGATCCTTCGGGATGCGGCCGGATCGACACGAGTTCGCGATCGCCACTCTGGGCAGCGTGCGGTTTCACGCGTTCGACACGCTCGCGACGAGCTGTGCGCCGATCGCGACTCGGACCGATCGCAACGTGCGCGCGATCGAGTACTCTCGCGACGGCCGACATCTGATTCTCGGGAATGATCATCGCGCTCTGCGGGTTTACGAGAGGCGCGGTGAATCCTGGCAGTTGATCACCGAGAGGAAGCTGTCGGGCCCGATCGCCTCTGTCGCGACGATCGGCGGCAACGATGCCAGCGGCCCGAGCGATGAACAAGTGGCGGTCTACACCGAAGACGGGAAGCTCCAAGTTCTCCTGCTGAGCGATCTCTCCGTCGTTCGGGTTCTGGAGTCCACGTATCGCGGCATCCTGTCCATACGGTCGGCGGCGGACGTTTTCCTGGTCGGGAACATCTCGACGGGGGAGGTGGAGCGACGGGGCCCAGGCCATGGGACTCGGAGCGAGATGCCGTTCACTCGCAGTTCCGAGCTGCACATGTTGGCGATCTCCTCTTCCGGGGAGGTTGCTGGTGTCGCCCCGTACGGCGTTCAGCCACAGGTTGTTCGGCTGTCGGAGGGACGTCCGGTGACGCTTTCCGGCGCCGAAGCGGTAGCGCACGACCTCGCTCTTTCCGCGGACGGTCGACGGGTCGCGCTCTCCGGGCACGACGGTTGGATTACCGTGCACGATACGCAGAACGGCGCCCTGCTGCATGCGTTTCACGCGGCGCCTCGGGTTTCGCCCGAGGGTGATCCGCGCGGCGTCGAGACCTTCCTTGTCGGGTTTTCCGCGAGCTCCGACCAGCTGGTGACGGCGAGCCGCGGCGACGGGAAACTGCGACTGTGGGACCTTCGCTTCGTCGACTCGGCCTCCAGCTATCCCGTGCACCCGAGCACGATCTGGTGCTTGGCGTACGACTCCGGCGCTTCGGAACTGGTGACTTGCAGCGATGAGCTCGCGATATCGCGTGTGGAAGAGACGGATCACGGGCTCCGATTGGGGCCTGCCGTGGGCGTCTCTATCGCCGGGCTCGAACGCCCCGACGAGTGCTCTCTCGACTCGAGCGGCAGACAGGCGGTCGTAGGAATGGGCGATCGGCGAGTGCTTCTTCTCGAGATTCCGACCGCAGATCGGGACGAGCGAGGCTCTGCTGAGGCCACCGCGACGCTCGCAGCGAGCATCGATGCGAGTCTCGGTCCGTTCGACACAGCACTCCATGTCGGCGCTTTCTCTCGGGGCGGATCTCGGATCGCGTTGGTGTTCGTGGGCGGCAAGATCCGGTTCCTGGAACGGCGAGGGAGTGGGGGGCGAGAGAGCAGGACGCGCTGGCACGAGACCGCAGCGATCGATCACGAGGACGAGCGCCTCAAGCACGCCGCGTTCTCCGCTGACGGGAATCTACTCGCCGTCGCTTCGAACGCGAGCCGCGGAGCGTGGGTCTACCGCTTCCCGTCCGGCGAGCTGGTCGGTCACCTGCGATGTCTGGGAGAGGTGCGCTCCCTGGTCTTCTCGCACGCCGGGACTCGGTTAATCATCGGCGGATCCGGCGGCATGGTGGACGTCTTCGATCTCCCCTCGACGCGCTCGGTCATCGAGTTTCGAGCGCGTGGCGGGGAGGTACACTCCCTCGCCTTGAGCGCTGACGATCGCCGGCTCGCCGTCGGCGGAGGTCAAGGCACCGTCGAAATCTGGATGCTCTTCGACTCCACCGACGGCCGCTCGCGGTCGGCCCCCCTGCCGCTCGCGACGCTCCGAGACCATCCCGGCCCCGTAGAGGCCCTGAGGTTCTCCCGCGACGGACGGTGCCTCTTCGCGGGCGGCGGCGCGACCGACGGTTCGGGATTGGTCACCGCGTGGCACGCACCGCCCATCGATCCGCCGTTGCCGGCTCCGTGAGACGACGGTGGGGGCTGTATTCCGCACGCACCTGGAGTGCCGCTTTGGGGACTCGGCGACGAGAGGGACGCCGTCGCTCCCAAAGCCCGTTGGAAGTTGTCCGCGATCCCGGGGCGCGCAGCGCGCGGAGGCCGTATGCGTCTCACGGCCGCTCCCATGGCGCCGGCAGGTTCTCGGACGCCGTCCCGTAGGTCTGCGACACCACGAAGCCGCTGGCCTGCGATATGTAGAAGATCCGCCCGTTCGAGACCACCGCTCCCAGGCACTCGCGCGAGTCGATCGCCGGGCCGGTCGACACCAGCTTGCCGCCCGCGCCGAGGTCGATCATGTCCATGTTCGCGCCGAGGACGTACGGCTCCGAGAGCGTGAACCGGCAACACGCGTAGTTCG
Organism: uncultured Planctomycetia bacterium; assembly: GCA_964392615.1. GTDB lineage: Bacteria > Planctomycetota > UBA8108 > UBA8108 > UBA8108 > CAYMRB01. The sequence continues at coordinate 6,890 of CAYMRB010000410.1, forward strand.
TCTGGATGCCGGCGTGCACGGCGCCGGTCGTGCGGTCGAAGATGTTCCCCTTGCCCCGCAGCGCGTTCGAGAAGATGAATCGCTCGCCGACGCTGACGACGTTCAGCGCGGACGTCACCGCGTCGGACTTCCAGATCAGCGCGCCGCTCTTCGCGTCCAGACACCAGACGAATCGCTGGTCGGTTCCCTCGCGCGCTCGGTTGTTGCCGCCGATGTAGATGCGACCGTCGCGAGAGCTCAGCGTGCACTTCGACGTCACGTAATAGTCGGTCGTTAGCCAGAACGTCTCGCCCGTGGCAGGATCGAGACACGCCGTCAAGCCGTTGTGCTCCGACGGCAAGCCTCGGCGCTTCTTGCGGTTGGCGGAGTACCCGAAGAAGGTCGAGTAGTAGAACTTGCCGTCGTGAACGCAGATGCCGCAGTCGTTGCCGCCGCGTCCGTAACCCGAGAAGTCCTTCTCCCAGACGACCCTGCCCGTCTCGAGGTCCCAGGCCCAGACGCGCGGCTTGTGGTCTCGCGGATAGTACGGATTGTCGTTCGAGTAGATCCAGCTCATCACCTCGCGCCCGCCGTGATCGACGGGATCGCCGCTGAAGGTGAAGTACTTCTCCGAACCCTGCGCCGCGTACTTGCCGGATCCGGACGCGTAGATCGCGACGTTGCCGTGCACGACCGGCGGGAACTGTCGGCTCCAGCTGGGCGATCCCGTGAAGGGCGCCTCCCACAACAGCCGGCCGGTCGCCGCGTCCAGACAGCGCATCATCGATCGCTCGATACCCGCCTGTGGCACGAGCAGCTTGCCGTCGACGTAGAGCGGTGACGTGAACGACAGATACACGTCCGGCCAGTGGCGCCGCCACAACAGCCGACCCGTGTCCTGCTCGAGCGCGACGACTTGGCCTTCCGCGGTGTGCACGTACAACCGCCCGCCGCCGCACACCGGCAGGTGCTTCACGGTGCCTTCGAGACGTCGAGCCCAACGCATCCGCAGCGGCGGCTTCAGGCCCTGGTCGTTCGCATTGGAGCCGCTGAAGTCGCCGTAGTTCGTATACCAGTCGTACGCGTGACCGGCGAGGGGGCCGGTCAAGGGGCTGCGGATCTTCCAGACGCCCAGGTCCCTCTCGGGAGCCGGCGCCTTCCCGCCGGCGCCGAACACGTAGAGGTATCCGTCCTCGCAGCCGACCCAGACCCTGCCATCCGCCACGGCGACCGGAGCCGTGATCGGTGCGCCGAATGCCGTCGCGCAAGTCGATGCCTCGCCGCCGCCACCGAGCGGCACGACGCGCAGTCGCCCGTCGAGCCCGCCGTAGACGACATGGTCGCGCGTGACGACCGGCGGGCTCACCGATGCCGCGGCGCCCAGCACTGTCGGTTGCGCTTCTCCGGTCGTGTGCCTGCACAGGCCGACGCCGTGCTCCGGACGCACGCGGTACACGTCGTCGCCGCGAACGCTGACGGGCGCGAAGCTCAGCAGGCCGAGCTTGCGGATCGACGTTTCGGTTCCGGCGACGAAACCGGTCTTCACCTCGTCGCCCTCGAGCCGCATCGTCTCCACGCGACCGGCGTTGTCGCGTCGGTGCCACTGGACGTATACGTTGCCCGCATCGTCCGCGCTCTGTCCGAACGTCGCGGGATACTCGGATCCGAAGTATTTCGGAATCGTCCCGACGACCCGCAGCTTCGGCGCGTCACCGGCATCGTCGAGAAACACGGTTCGCCCACCCGCGGGCAGGACGACCGTCTTGCCGACGAGGCAGATGTCTCGCGAGCAGACGAAGTGGTCGCGCCACGTGACCCGTTGCTTGCGGTGCGCGAGCCAGTCCGCGCCGCTCCAGCGGTCGCCGTCGAACTCGATGACTTCGCTGACGAAGTCCCAGGTCCATGCGATGTCGCCATTCGGCTGGACCGCGTAGACGCGTGCGCCCAGTGTCGCGAAGTAGACGCGATCGTCTCCGACCACCGGAGCGGAGAGCACGGGCTCGCGGCAATCGATCTCCTTGACGATCGTGCCGCCGGTTCGATCGAGCACGTAGTAGTACCCGGCTGTCGTGGCGACGTGGAGGTAGTCGCCCGCGATGGCCGGCGCTGCCACGTTATTGCAATTGCCGGGGCCGCCCTTCGTCGCGAAGCGCCACAGGACGTCGCCGGTCGCGGCGTCGATGGCGACCACGACACCGG
>CAYMRB010000411.1:0-9029 GCA_964392615.1 uncultured Planctomycetia bacterium
CGATCCGGTCACGCGCGCGCTGCGCGTGGAGGTCGCGATCGACAACCCCGACGGCCTACTGCGCCCCGGCATGTTCGTCGAGGTCACCGTCGTCGTGGAGAAGCGCGACGACGTTCCGGTCGTGGAGCGTACCGCCGTCGCTCGTCGCGGCGGCAAGTCGGTCGTTTTCGTCGTCGACAAGCAGAAGGCGATCGAGCGCAAGGTCTCGCTCGGGCTCGGTGACGACGACGTGGTAGAAATTCGCAGCGGGCTGAAAACGGGCGAGCGCATCGTCGTCAAGGGACACGAGACGCTGACGAACGGGACCCGCGTACGCGACAAGTCCGGATAGGAACCGCCCAAGGGCCCGAATGTACGCTCTGGCAAAGATCGCGACGAGGCGTCCGATCGCCGTGACGGTGCTCGCGGCCGCTGTCGCCGTGCTCGGCTGGGTCGCGTGGCGCGGCTTGCCGCTCGACCTCCTTCCCGACCTCCAGAGCCCCACCGTCCTCGTGTCGGTCAGCTCGAGCGATCGCCCGCCGACCGAGATGGAGCGCCTGTACGGCGAGGAGGTCGAGCAGCGCCTGTTCACCGTTCGCGGCATTCGATCGATCGAGCAAGTCGCCCGCACCGGCAGCCTCATCACGCGGGTGACGTTCGGCTGGAGCGCGGACATGGACCTCGCGCTCATCGACGTGCAGAAGGCCGTGAGCCCGATCTCCGCCGACATCGACGTCGACGAGGTCGTCGTGCGCCGGTTCGATCCGCGCCAGCTACCCGTGCTCTCCATGGGTCTGGTGGCGCCGGCTGGCCGACCGGACCTCGCGGAGCTGCGCCGCATCGCGCGCCGTCAAGTGGCGCCAGCTCTCGAGCAGCTCGAAGGCGTCGCGGAAGTCCGCGTCACCGGCGGCCGCGAGAAGGAGGTGCGCGTCCGGCTCGATCGCTATCTCATGGAGGCGCACGGCATCACCGTCGCCACGCTCGAAGCGCGCATTCGCGCCGCCAACATCGACATCAACGCCGGCACCCTCGAAGAGGACGATCGCGTCTACCTGGTCCGAGGCGTGTCGCGTTTCCGCACCGCAGCGGATGTCGCACGCGTCGTGGTCGGCTATAGCCGCGACGCGAACGAACGGCTGCTTCCGGTGCGCGTCGCGAACATCGGCGAGGTCGTCGTGGACGACCGCGAGATCAGCGACCTGGTGCTCGTCGACGGCGCCGAGGGCGTCGGGCTGTCGGTGTACAAGGAGGCGGGCGCCAATACCGTCACGGTATCGCGTACGGTGCGGACCGCGCTCGAGCGACTCGGCGCCGACCTGCCGGGTATCGAGGTGCGGCTCGTGTCCGACGAAGCAGCGCTCGTCGAGGACGCGGTCAACGATGTCGAGGGCGCCGCTCTCATCGGTGTGATCCTCGCCGTCATCGTGCTGGCGCTCTTCTTGCGCGCGATCGGACCGACAGTCGTCGTCGCGGTGGCCGTGCCGGTGTCGCTGCTGGCGACGCTCTTCGCGATGCACTTCGCCGACGAGACGTTGAACCTGATGACGCTCGGCGGCCTCGCGCTCGGCGCTGGCATGCTGGTCGACAACGCGATCGTCGTGATCGAGAGCATCTTCCGCCGGCGCGCCGAGGGCGATTCGCCGGAGGAAGCCGCGCCGCGCGGCACGGCTGTCGTCGCCGGCGCGATCGCCGCGAGCACGCTGACGACGTGCGTCGTCTTCTTGCCGGTCCTGTTCATACGCGGCCTCGCGGCTCGACTCGTGTCGGGATTGGCGTTCACCGTCGTGGTGTCGCTCATCGTGTCGCTGGTCGTGGCCGTGCTGCTGATCCCGGCGCTCGCCGGCTGGCTGTTGCCGCGGCGCAAGGCGCGTGCGATCGACCCCGGTAGCGGACGCATGGAGACATTCGTCCACCGTCTGCTCGGCCGCCCGTTCCTCGCCGTCGCAGCCAGCGCGCTGTTCGTCGTCCTGTCGGTCGCGCTGCTGCTGCGATTGGGAACGGAGCTCCTGCCCCCGGCCGACCCGCGACAGTTCGCGCTACGCGTCATCGGACCGCCCGGCCAGCGCGTCGAGTCGACGCACGCGATGGTGTCCGCGGTCGAGAAGGTCATTCGTGACGCGGCGGGATCGGACCTGGCGGCGATCCTGTCAGAGGTCGGTCGCCTGCCCGACGACGATCGTCACATCCGCGAGGAGCGCACCGACGAGAACACGGCGCGCATCCTCGTTCGCCTCAAGACCGGCGGCAAGACCGCGAAGCAGGTCGTATCGAGCGCCGCGCCCGCCGTCGACCTATTGCCGAACGTCGAGGCCGCGTGGGAGGTCGGCACGTCAGCCGTGGCCCGCGCCGTCGGCACTGCCGGGCCGCCGATTCTCGTCGAGATTCACGGACGCTCGCTCGACGACCTTCGCCTCGGCGCGGAGTCGACACGCGAAGAGCTCGCTGACCTGCCGGAGCTGTGGAATGTGCGATCGTCGTTCGAAGGCGGACCGCCCGAGCTTCACGTCAAGCTGCAACGCGCGTTCGCGGACGGCCTCGGCGTCGATCTCGACACGATCGCCGGCGTCATCGAGGTCGCCCTCGACGGACGCAAGGTGACGGTGATCTCGACCGGCGACGAGGAGCGCGACGTCGTACTGCGCGTCGGCCGAGTGCGGCGCGAGGAGCTCGAGCAGCTCCCGTTCACGACGGCCGACGGCCGGCGGCTCGTGGTCGGCGACGTCGCGAAATTCCACCCGGAGAAGGGGGCGCGGGAGATCTTCCGGCGGGATCAACGCCGCATCGCTCGCGTCACCGCGCGCATCGCTTCCGGCGTCGAGTATCCGGTCGCCCGCGCCAGGGTCGAAGCGGCGCTCGCCGCGATGGAGGCGCTTCCAGGTCTCCGCGTCCGGCTCGCGGGTGAAGAAGAGGAGCGCGAGCGCACGTTCACCGAGCTGCGCTGGGCCGGCATTCTCGCGCTGGTCCTCGTGCTGATGGTGCTCGCCGGCACGTTCGAGTCGCTCGTTCACCCGCTGACCGTGCTCGCGGCGGTGCCGCTCGCCATGGTCGGCGTCGCCGTCGCGCTCGTTCCGGGAGGCCGCCCCGTGGGCGTCATGGCGTTCCTCGGCATGATCGTGCTCGCCGGCGTCGCGGTCAACGACGCCATCCTGCTCGTTCAGACCGCGCGCCAGTTCATGAGGGAAGGCGTCGAGCGGCGGCGCGCACTGGCGCGAGCCGCTGCCGTGCGCTTGCGGCCGATCCTGATGACGACCGCGACGACGGTGCTGGCGATGCTGCCGCTGGCGATCGGCGGCGGCGAGGCCGCGGAACTCAGAAGCCCGCTCGCGCTGACGATCATCGGCGGCATCATCGCGTCGACCTGCGCCTCGTTGACGATCGTGCCGTGTCTGTATCTGCTCCTCGACCGATGCCGCCCGCGACGCGCGTCGGACGGCCCGATGGCGGAGCCCGGTACCGAGACGGCGAGCGACTCGTGAACGTCTTCACGCTCACCGTCCGGCGCCCGGTCGCCACCGCGATGTTCTTCACCGCGATCGTCCTCCTCGGCGCGATCGGCTGGCAGAAGATCCCGGTCGAGCTCTTCCCGGCGCTGACGGGCGACCAGCTGTTCGTGACGTTCTTCCGTCCGGGCAGCGAGCCGGAGGTCGTCGAACGCGAGCTCCTGATGCCCCTCGAGGCGCGATCGTCGGAGCTTCCCGGCATGGAGGAGTCGTGGGGAGAGGTGCGCGGCTCGGGTGGCACCTTCCGCGTACGCTTCGAGCCCGGCACCGACATCAAGGTGCGCGAGCTCGAGATGCAACGCGTTGCCGCCGAGCTCGTGCGCAGTCAGCCGCAGGGCACGATGGTGAACGTCAGCGCGCAGGACCTCGCCGCACTGAGCCGGTTCGTGATGGTCGTCGAGGTCGCTGGCGGCTCGGACACGAGCGCGCTGCGGAGCGTCATCGACGAACACATCCAACCGCGCCTCGCGGCGGTCTCCGGTGTCGCGAGCGTGCGAGTCGGCGGTGGCGCGCCGCGCGAAGTCACCGTGCGCGTCGATCCCGATCGCTGCGCCGCGCTCGGCGTCACGTCGAATGACGTCACCGCAGCATTGGCGCGATCGGTGCGCCGTCTCCGATTCCTCGGCGGCGCCGAGGATGTGACGTCGCGCACGGCGGTGATGCTCGACGGACGACCGCGCGGGACTCACTCGCTCGGCGAGGTGCGCGTCGTGCCGGACCGTCCGGTCCTCCTGCGCCACGTCGCGGAGATCGAACACGGCACCGGCCGCGCGGAGATGCTGTTCCGCGTCAACAGCAAGCCGGCGGTCGGGCTGATCGTCTTTCAGGAAGAGAACGCGATTCTCGTCGAGCTGGGCCGCGAGCTCCGCGGCCGCCTCGACACGTTGGGCGCGGAGTTCGCGGCGTCGGGCATCGAGTTCGTCGTCGGCTTCGACGCCGCGGAGCTCGTCGAGAAGCAAATCGACCGCCTGAAGAAGCTCGGCCTCAGCGGATTCGTCATCGCGCTGGGCGTGCTGTTCCTGTTCATCCGCCATCCGCGGGCCGTCTGCGTCGTCGCGGTCGCCGTGCCGGTGAGTCTCCTCGCGGCGCTGGCGCTTCTGTACGTCAGCGGACAGACGCTCAACCTGATCACGCTCTTCGGGCTCGCCGTCGGCATCGGCATGCTCGTCGACAACAGCATCGTCGTGTACGAAGCCGTACAGCGACAGCTAGAGCACGGTGCGTCGCCGGACGAGGCCGCGGCGCGGGGTACACGGCGCACGATTCGCGCCATCCTCGCGGCAACGATCACGACGGCTGTCGTGTTCCTGCCGGTCGCGTTCACGACCGACAGCGCGATGGTTCGCAACACGCTCGAGACGCTCGCCGTGTCGATTCTCCTGCCCGTCGCGGCGTCGCTGCTCGTGGCAGTCGGCCTGGTGCCGCTCCTGGCGCGACGCATGGCAGCCCCCGCGGCCCTCGCACGACTGGCGGCACTGCGCGAGCGCCGCAAAGCGTCGGCGGGCGTGATGCCGCCCAACCGCGGCCGCGCGCTCTTCACAGGCTTGCTGAAGGTCGCGCTGCGCCGGCCCGCGGCGTGGGTGGTCACGGTCGCGGCAGCTGTCCTCTTCACGATCGTCGTCGCGATCCCGTGGGTCATGGTGAACACGATGCTCGGCGAGGCGCAGGAGGCGGACGAGGTGCGCTTGTCGATCGACGTCCCGACCGGCGAGGCGCTCGAGACCATCGGCACGGGCTTCGAGCCGCTCGAAAGAGCCGCGCGCGAGCTCGCGGGCGTCAAGTTCGTCGAGAGCATGATCGAGGAGGACTCGGGCGCGCTGACGATCAAGTTCGTGAATCCCGACGAGCGCCCGGATGACCTGACCGCCAACCGCGCGCGCGCGGTCGTCCGCGAGGCCGCCAAGAAGCTCGCGAAGTTCAGAATCCGGGACGCCGGTCGCCCCGGCGCGAGCGGCTCGGATCGCGGCGGAGGCGGCGGCAATCCGTTCGGGTCGAGCGCCGCGGAAATCGTCATCTCGGGCCCGGAGTCGGCGAAGCTGGTCGATCTCGCGGAGTCCGTCGAAGAGCGCCTCGAGTCGATCGACGTCATCGGTCGACACGGCGCATGGGTATCGAGCCGTCCCGGACAGGCGGAGATGCGCATCGCGCCGAACCTCGCCGCACTCACGAGCCTCGGGCTGACGCCGGAGCAGGTGCTTCCCGCGCTCGACATCGTGCGGCGCGAAGGCATCGCGATGCGCACCGGCTTCATCGAGGAGGATGGCGAGGAGATCCCCCTGACGGTTCGGTTGCCGGAGCGTCACCGCACGCGTTCGAGCGGCACGATCGAACGGCTGCGCCTGGCGACTCCCGCCGGGGTCGTGCCGCTGAAGTGGGTGGCGAGCGCGCGCCGAATGCCTCCCCCACCGTCGATCTACCATCACAACGGTCGGCGAGAGATCAGCGTCTACTACCGCTTCGGACCGGAGGCGCCGACGACGGGTCCCGCGCGGCAGGCGCTCGACGAAGAGATCCGCTCGATGGTGCAAGCGATTCACCTGCCGGTCGGCTACACGATCGAGGCGCTCAGCGCGGACGAGTCGACCGATTGGTTCCGGCGTGCGCTGATCGCGATGGTGCTTCTCCTCCTGGCGGTGCTCGCGGTGACGTTCGAGTCGATCACCTCGCCGATCCTCGTGCTGCTGTCGCTGCCGCTGACCGTGCTCGGCGCGACGTGGGCGCTGGTGCTCGCGGGAATCCCCGCCGGCATGATGGCGATGGTCGGAGCCGTCGCGCTCCTGGGGCTGACGGTCAATCCGGCCATTCTGCTCGTCGACCGCATGCAGCAGCGCGTCCGCGACGGATCGTGGACCGCGGGCGCTGCGGCTCTCGCCGCGGTGCGCGAGCGCACGCGACCGGTGCTGATGACGACGTGCACGACGATCGCGGGCCTCTGGCCTCTCGCTCTCACGACAGGCCGCGAGAACGAGATCTGGCCGCCGTTCGCCACCGTCGTCATGGGAGGGCTGGCAACGTCGACCGCGCTGACGCTGCTCGTCATTCCGGTCGGCTTCGTGTTTCTGCACCGACTCGATCGGCTCTTCGGTCGACTCGGACCGTGGGCGCTGATCGCATGGGTCGCGGTCACTGCCGCGGTCATGACGCCGCTCATCGCCTACGAGCAGATCACGACGCTGACGTGGCAGATCACGACGACGCTGCTGGTGGCCGCCGCGTGGCTCGGCATCTTCGTGCTCCTGTTCCGGCGCCGGGAGATCCCGCAGCCCGCGACGACGGGAGACGAGCCGCCGGAGATCGAGGTGCGATTCCTGCGCAAGATCTATGGTCAGCCCGGACCGATCGGTCGCGCGTGGCGCCTCGGTGAGCGCTTCGCCGAGCGCGTGCGAGAGCTCGGAGGAACGCCTTTCGTTCCGGCCGACGCGCGACAGAGAATCCTGACGCTCGCCGTGCTGCTCGTCGGCGTGGGGTATCTCGCGCTGTCGCTCGAGACGATGTGGTGGCGGCTCGTGTTCTCGTTCATCGGCGCCGCACTCGTCAGCCGCCTCCTCGCGCAAGTGCGGCGGCTGCGCGGCAAGTGCGACGAGCTCGGCCGCGTCGATCCCGGCGGTATCGAGAACCTCGCGGCGTTCCTCGTTCCGTGGGCCGTCCTCGTCGCGCTCGCGCTCTGGTACTGGATCCTGCCCGCGACGAGAGGAGAGACGGTGTCGCTGTCCCCGATCGCCGTCGCGATCGTCGCGATCGTCGTCGCCCTCGTGCAGCTCGGCCGTCGCACGGCACGTCGCATGGCGACCGGTGCGATGCCACGACGCGTGTCCCGGGGCTTGCTGCGGCGCCCGCGCACGCTGTGGCGATGGATCTGCCAGCGGCTCTTCGGCCTCGACCTGCCGACCGAGGAAGTCGAGGCGCTCGCGACGATCGACTTCACGGCGGGGCGCGGGATCGTCGGCGTGCTCGGTCCGAACGGATCCGGCAAGACGACGCTGCTGCGCGTGCTCGCCGGCATCCTCGAGCCGTCGCTGGGCACGGTCTGGCTCGGCGGCGTGCCGACGCGCCGCATCCGGCGTCACCTGGCGCGCTGGATCGGCTATCTGCCGCAGGACTTCGGCTTGCCGAAGGATCTGACCGGCCGCGAGTACCTCGAGTACTGGGCGCTTCTCTACGACATCGGCACGCCGGCGGAGCGCCGCGAGCGCGTCGATCGTCTGCTCGGCGAAGTCGGACTGATCGATCACGCCGGCAAGAAGATCGGCGGCTACTCGGGCGGCATGCGTCAGCGACTGGCGGTAGCGAGAACGCTGCTGCGGTTGCCGTCGGTGATCATCGTCGATGAGCCCACCGTCGGGCTCGATCCGCGCGAGCGCATTCGATTCAGGAACCTGCTGGTCGAGATGTCGAAGACGCGCGTCGTCCTGTTCTCGACGCACGTGGTCGAGGACGTCGCCATGGCGTGCGAGCGCGTGTTCGTGCTGTCGCGCGGCAAGCTGGTGTTCGACGGCCAACCGGCCGACCTCAGTCGCCACGCCGAGGGACGCGTGTGGGAGGTCGGGCTCTTGCCCGACGCCGACAGCGCGCTGCCGGAGGACGCCTTGCTGGTCGAGCAAGTGCCGACGGCGATCGGCGGCTCGATCGCTCGCGTGCTGTGTCCGCGGCCGCCAGTCGAGGGCGCGCGTCCGGTCGATCCGACGCTGGAAGACGGATACCTCGAGCTCGTCGGGTACGGTACGCGACGCGGCGACGCCGGAGCATCGAGCGGAGGGCGTCACCGATGACGCCTCTCCGCACCCGCCTGGCCAACACGCTGCGATTGGTCCGCCTGTCGGCGCGACTCGTCGCGGGACGCCGCTTCTGGATCGCGCCGCTCCTGCCGACGCTGTGGCTCGCGTTCCAGGCCGTGCGCCTCGTCGCCGGATGGCGGGAGGAGAGCTTCGAGGCCGAGCATGCTCAGAACTTGTTGATCGGCCTGCCGCTGACGGTGCTCGGAATCGGTTTCGGCGTGCGAATCATCGCGGGAGAGATCGACCGCCGCACGCTCGAGATCGCGTACACGGTGCCCGGCGGCTGCCACCGCGTCTGGCTGGCGAAGCTCGCGGCGTCGACGGTGCTCCTGGCGTTCGCGGAAGCTCTTCTGGCGATTCTCGCCTTCGTGTTCTTCACGGACTTCCCGCTCTCGGTGTTGTACGGCTCTCTGCAGGGAGCCGTCTGCTACATGGTCCTGGCGATGGCGCTCGCCGCGCTCTTCCGCAGCGAGATCACCGGCGCGATGGCAACGGCCGCCGTGCTCGGCCTCAACGGACTGCTGACGGGCTTCGGCGCACACCAACAGACGATGTCGCCGTTCTACAACCCACTGGCGGACGGCGGCGCCAAGGCGGGCCAGCTGCTCGCGGCGATCGTCCAGAACCGCATCGGCTTCGCGCTCGTCATCGCCGCCATCACGGCGCTGGCGTTCGCGCGGGCGGAGCGACGCGAGAAGCTGCTCGGCGAGTAGGGTGCACCCGCGGTCCTGCGACGCTCGCGTCGGCAGCAGTGCGGAGTCGGCGTCGGAGTCGG
>CAYMRB010000412.1:0-8999 GCA_964392615.1 uncultured Planctomycetia bacterium
CCGTCCGCGCCGTGCATCCAATAGTCGGGGTCGATGCACGAGTAGCCGAAGTTCGCGTAGTAGTGCCGTTGCGTGTCGCGACCCGGCGCGCGTTCGGCGAAGACGATCTCCTCGACGTCGAGCGCCTCGAAGCGAGCGAAGCGCTGCGCGCGGCGGGCGATCTCGGCGGCACGGTAGGCCTTCTCGAGCTCGCGCAGGATGTCGGCGCGCGCCACGAACCGCGCGCGGATAAAGTAGGCGCTCAGCGCTCGCTTCCAGATCGCGAGCTCGTCGAGATAGCCGCGGAAGCGGCTCGGCGCCGACGGTATGTCGGCCGAGTCGCCGATGCCCACGCTCTCGCGCGGCGCGGCGGCGATCGTTCCGTCGAAGCTCGCCTTGCCGACCTCGCGACCGTCGAGGTAGACGGTCAACGTGCCGGCGCCGGACTCGCTTTGCGCGACTCCCGCCACGTGGTGCCAGCGATTCGTCGTCACGCGTCCGCCCTCGGCGAACACCAACGTGCCGTCTCGCTGGCCGTGATACAGGCTCAGCCGACCGTCGCGGAGCGCGAGGTGGTACGCGTAGTGCGGCGCGTGACCCCATCGCAGCACGAGGCGGTTCCACCCCGCGAGCTGCGTCGGCAGGATCCACGCCTCGATCGTGTACGTCGCACCCAATCGCGTGTCGCGCGTCGTCGGTGCTGCGAGGTAGGCGGCGTCACCGCCGTCGATCCCGAGCGCCAGTGCGCGACCGACGACGCCGGGCAGTTCGGACGCGTCGACGAAGCGGACCTTCGCCGGGCGGCCCTTTGCGTCGCGAGCGGTCGGCGTGTCGGCGACCCCGGCGCGATCGGCGAGGGAGCCGTCGAAGCTCCAGGATGCCACGAGATCTTCAGGCGTCTCCGGGGCCACGTCCGCTGCTGCTGGCCGAGAAGAGACGGCTGCCAGCGTCACGGCTACGGCTGTGATTCGCGTCCAGCGCATCGCGTTATCTCCGTCGAGGAACTCCTGCGAACATCGAATCGTCCCTGAACCACGGCGCGACGACCGTGACCGACGTCACCTGGCGGGCTCTTGTCTGGCGAGTAAGATGCGCGCGGCTTCTTCCATGGTATCGAGGATGGACGCATGTGCCGTGAGATCTCTTGCCGGCTGACTCTCTCGGTCGCGCTGGCTCTGACGACCGGGTTGTGGGCCGCCGACGGCCGAGCGGGGCGCGACGCGGAGCCCGCGGAGCTGGTCTTCGCCTGTTCGCTGGACAACGACCTGTTTCGCGTGCTGACCGCGGGCGGCGTGTCCGCCGCGCGGCAGACGCGGCCGCTCGATGCCGTGCGCGCTGCTCCGCGCGGTGCGGGCGTCCTGATCCTGGCCGATGGCTATCCCGACGCGCCGACGGTTCTCGAGCCCGGGCTGTTCGAGCTGGCGGCGAACAAGAATCTGCGGCTCTTCGTCGAGTTCCCGAAGCGGCTGCCGGATCTCGCGGTCGGCCCTCCTCGACGCACGGACCTCGAGCGCGTCGTCGTCAGCTCGGATGCATTCGGTGCGACGCTGTCACGCTTGCGGATCCTGGCGCTGCACGACTGTCGCCATGTCGAGATCGAGACGTCGGTGGACAAGCCGTTGCGAACGCATCTCGTCGCCGCGAAGGTCGCAGGTTTCGACACGGCGGTCTTCGGCATCGACGACGTCGCGACGCGGCCGATCCTCTTCGAGCACCCGCGGCGCTCGATCCTCGTGTCGACGACGCAGCTCAGCCGATTCGTGACCGCGCGTTACGCGCCGAAGGACGCGCTGCAGGCCGTCTGGGCGCTGGTCTTCCGCTGGCTGCGTCCGGGCGTCGAGCCGCTCGCGATCGACTGGACTCCGACCGTGCGGCCGACGTACGGACCGGACGAGAAGCTGCCTGCGCACGCCGCGCGTGAAGCGATCGCGCGCGGCATCGACTGGCACTCGACGGCCCGCATGCTGATGCACGCGTCGTGGAAGGGCGAGTACGACAAGGGGCGTCGTGAGGGGCGCATCCCACGCGCCAACCCGGTCGGTCCGCGGCCGGATCCGCGCTGGCCCGTCGGCGACGGAGAGCACGGCGTGCTCGAGGGCGTCAGCTCGCGGATCCGCTACGACGGCAGTCAGCCGGTGCGATGGTGGCTGCGGTCCGACTCAAACGGCGAGAGCTCGCTGGCGTTCGCGTTGCGGTGGAAGATCGACGGCGACACCCGCAGTCGGCGCATCGCGAAGAACCTGCTCGACTGGGTGTACGTCGAGTCGGGGCTGTTCCAGAACGATCCGTCGCGCGCCAACTTCGGGCTGATCCACTGGGCGCCGGACAGCACGTCGCTCTACGGCGACAACGACGTCAAGGCGATCCTCGGCTGCATGGGAACGGCGGCGGTGCTCGGCAGCGATCGTTGGGACGAAGCGCTGTTGAAGAACATCCTCGGCAACTTCCGAACGACCGGAGTCCACGGCTTCCGCGGCGCAGCGCTGCGCGACGACGATCTGCTGCGACGGGGCTGGGAGCACTTCTGGCGTCAGCCGACGATCCACTACGCGCCGCACTACCAGGCGTGGATCTGGGCGACGTACCTCTGGCTGTACGACAAGACCGGCTATGAGCCGCTTCTGACTCGGACTCGCGCGGCGATCGAAAAGATGATGCTCGCGTATCCGCACGCGTGGCGTTGGACGAACGGCATCCAGCAGGAGCGCGGTCGCATGCTGTTGACGCTCGCGTGGCTGATCCGCGTCGACGACACCGCGCGACACCGCGAGTGGCTGCGGCGCATCGCGGCGGACATGCGCGCGTGTCAGCACGCGACGGGCGCGATTCGCGAGGAGCTCGGCCCGCGCGGCAACGGCAGTTTCCGGCCACCGCGCTCGAACGCCGAGTACGGCACGAACGAGGCGTCGCTGATCCAGGCGAACGGCGACGCGGCCGCCGATCTCCTCTACACCTGCAATTTCGCGTTTCTCGGCTTGCACGAAGCGGCGGCCGCGACGGGCGAGAAGGAGTACCGCGACATGGCGGCTCGGCTCGCCGAGTTCCTCATCCGCATCCAGGTGAAGAGCGACGCGCACCCGGAGCTCGACGGCGCCTGGTTCCGCGCGTTCGACTTCGAGCGCTGGGAGTACTGGGGCTCGAACGCGGACCACGGGTGGGGTGCGTGGTCCGTCGAGGTCGGCTGGACGCAGGCATGGATTCCGACCGTGCTGTCGATGCGCGAGCTCGACGTCAACCTGTGGGAGCTGACCGCGAGGAGCGGGATCGCGCGTCACTGGGACAACGTGCGCCAAGTGATGCTGCCGGAGTCGGGGTTCGAGGGACTCGTCGCGACGACCTTGCGCCATGCGGCGCGCGGCAAGAAGGTCTCGCTGAAGACGCCGGCCGATCCGCGCTATCCCGGCACGGGTGCCGCGACGCTGACGGACGGCATGCTGGGGTCGAACGATCACGTCTCGGGGGCGTGGCTCGGCTTCCAGGGCGAGTCGCTGGACGCCGTCGTCGATCTCGGCGCGCGGGTCGACATCGACTCGCTCGGCGTTCGCGTTCTGCAATCGACGGGAGTCGGCATCTTCCGTCCCGATTCGGTCGAGCTCGCCGTCTCGGACGATGGAAAGGCGTTCGAGGTCGTCGCGACGATCCGGCCGCGTCTGTCCGTCCGCAGGGCGGGGCCGCTCGCGACGACCGTCCGAGCCGATCGATTGCGGCGCCGCGCGCGGTACGTGCGCGTGCGCGCGACGAACATCGGCACGATTCCGGCGTGGCATCCGGCGGCGGGATCGAAGGCGTGGCTCTTCGTCGACGAGATCGTCGTGCGCGAGAAGTAGGCCGCTCTAGTTCTGGCCGCGCCACTCGGCAGCGAGCTCTTCGAGTACCCGCCGCGGCGGCGGCCCGTCGTGAGTGACGACGCGGTAGCGCAGCCGCAGCGTGTCGCCGGCCTGCGTGTGGATCGCGTTCGGTGCGACGATGCACGGGTTGACCATCGCGATCGGCTGCAGGTTGTGCCACGTCGACTTCGGATTGGCCGGGTGGTCGACGACCGCGACGCCGATCGTCTTGCCATCCTCGAGCGCGACGACCCAGTCGTACCACGGCGAGGCGGGCCAGTCGGTCTCCGGCTTCAGGTGGTGGGGGCGAGGGCGCTTCACTTCGCCGGACGGGTCGTGGTAGGTCGCCACGCCGCCCTTGACGCCCTTGCGGCCCTTGACGCAGAAGCCGCCGAAGGCCGATTGGTCGAGCGTCAGGTCGACGCGCGGCACGAGGCGGAAGTCGAGATCCGTGACGAAGACGCCGCTCTTCTCGCGAACCGTGACCGCGAGCTGCTCGTCGAGCACGACGCGGTCGCCGACCGTCCACACGTTGCGGACGTCGAGCTCGGCATGCGCGGCGTCGGCGCGGACGAGGTCGACGCTGCGGTTGCGGATGACGCGGTGCTTCGTCGGCGCGAAGTGACCCCAGCCCCTGAAGTCGGCGCGCGCGTCACCGAACGTCGTGGAGTGCCTCGCGAGGAAGACGCCGCGGTGGTGGCGGTGGTCGCCCGGCGCGAAGTCGACGGCGCGGACGCCGCTCGGCGTCCACACCGGAAACAGGCAGCACACGCTGTTTGCCGTCAGGTTCGTCTTCGCCGGCTTCTTCGTCATGTAGCGCAGCACCGGACGGCCGTCGGGCGTCTTCAGGAGCTGGCCGTGCGCGTCGGGCGTCAGCGTGTACGCGCGACCGGCTGCAGAGCTCTTCGCATCGAGACGGCGGACGCGCATGTTGCGGTACCAGACCGGGCGGCCGTGATCCTGCAGGCCGATGTGACCGCGTCGCGCGAAGTCCTTCAGCGGCTGCTTGTACTTGTTCGGCGTGCCGTCCGGGTTCTTGCCGGTCTCGGTCCAGCGGTCGAGATCCATCTCGAGAACGCGTTCGCCGTTGAGGTCGACGATGATGAGCGCGCCCCGACACGTGATCGAATAGCGGTTCCACTCGCCCGGCGCGCGGACGGCGTTCTTCGTCGGCGCGAGGCAATCGTAAACCGCGCCGGCGGTGCCGCCGCGCGACAGCCCCTTGCGCTGACGCGAGTTCGTCACCTGCACCTCGATGCCGGTGAAGACGGGGTCGCGGAGGTCGGCAGTGCGCAGGAAGATGCCGCTATTGCAGTAGCCCTCGCAGACCTTGAACTCGAGCTCGAGGACGAAGTCGCCGTACGTCTCCTTCGTCCACAGGTAGTCGGGGTTGTTCAGCGCGCCGTCGGTGCGGTTCTTCAGGAACAGCACGCCGTCGTCCTCGATGGTCCAGCCGGCGTTCGACGATGTCTGCCACGCGTCGAGGTTCGAGCCGTCGAAGAGCGTGGTGAAGCCATCGGCGTTGGCTGCGGGCGTCGCGCATGCGAGGAGGACGAGGGCGGCGAGTCGAGACAGGGGGCTGTGCGGAGTCATGAGCGTTGTTCTCGAGTTCGGTTGGCCGGAGTGGATCGTGTACGAGAACCGTCGAGTGTAGCCGGCTACCACGCACAACGCATCGGGAGAAGAACCGCCTGCCAAGTTGACTTTCGTTTCGGTGCCGACGAACGTGAGAGGTGCTGGTCGGCATCGCCGAGAGAGCCCATTTCGCAAGCGGGGAGATCGCATGAAAGCGAACACGAGCGGCAGCAGCAGAGAACCAGATGGCGTGTCGAGGCGAGCCTTCCTCGCGCAGAGCGGTCTGTCGACGACGGCCATCGTTGCCGGCGGCATGGCGCTCCCGCGGCGGACGACGGCCGAGCCCCTCGGTGCGGATCACTTCGTTCCCGAAGACAAGCTGCTGACGAAGGAGTGGTTGGATCTCCTGACCGCCAAAGGGGGCCGCAAGGTCTTCCGCGGCGAGGAGCGCGAGACCATCGGCATGCCCTGCGGGGGGATTTGTGCCGGCCAGCTCTACGTGCTCGGCGACGGCACTCTGGGATACTGGTGGATCGCCAACAACACGCAGAATACCGGATACGGGCATCACCACTCGATCGAGACGCCGCTCGGCGACTATCCGGTCACGTACACGCCGCAGCCTTTCACGCCGCCGCGACCCGTCGAGCAGGGGTTTGCTCTTCGCGTCGACGACCGGGTCTGGCAACTGAACAGCGCGGGGTTCTCGGACATCGGCTTCGTCGGCGAGTATCCGATCGCAGAGATCCGCTACGAACGGGCGCGCGGCGAGCAGCCTCCGGTGGAGGTCCGCTCAGAGGTGTTCTCGCCGTTCCTGCCGCTCAATGCGCGCGACTCGGCCAACCCGGCGACGATTCTGCGCTACACCGTGAAGAACACCTCGAGCGAGTCGCATGAAGTCTCCATCGGCGGCTGGCTGCAGAATCCGGTGATGCTCACCGAGCGGGATGCGTGGAAGGCCGATCACCGCAATCAAGTCGTCCGCGGCGACGAGTGGGTCGGCGTCTGCATGGACGTGATCCCGCGGCTCGACGCCGGTCAGAAGCCCGCACGGACGGTCGTGTTCGACGATTTCGAGACCGGGTACGGCAAGTGGACCATCGAGGGAGATGCGTTCGGCGAGAAGCCCGTCGAGGGCACGCTGCCCGGCCAACAGCCGGTCTCCGGGCAGTCCGGCAAGTACGTCAACACGTATCTCGGCAGCAACGACCGCATGGTCGGGACGGCCACGTCGAAGGAGTTCACGATCGAGCTGCCCTACGTGTGGTTCCTGATCGCCGGTGGCAACTTCGAGGCCGGCCGTGATCGCACGACGCTGGAGCTTCTGGTGGACGGGAAGGTCGTTCGCTCGGCCTGCGGGAAGCGGACGGAGCTGCTCGAGCAGCGATACTGGGACGTCGCCGAGTTCCGGGGCCGCAAGGCGCGCTTGCGCATGGTCGACGCGAACCGCGGCGGGTGGGGGCACATCTGCGTCGACAGCATCATCTTTGCCGATCAGCCCGCGCCGGCGAGCGCGGACTACGACCCGGAACACCAGCACCTCGGCAACCTCACGATCGCGGCTCTGGACGCACCGAGCAGCACCGCCACGGTCGCCTGCGCTTCCAAGGATGCGTTCCTCGCGGCTCTCGTCCCGAAGAAGGAGCGCCGCGGCCCGCGGAAGTCGACGTATCGACTCGGCGAGCGACGGGTCGCAGGTGTCGCGACGACCGAGCGCCTCGCTCCCGGCGAGAGCCGGACCTTCGACTTCGTCCTGGGTTGGTACTTCCCGAATCGCCGCGCGGACGACGTCCCGATCTACGGTCGCCACTGGGGCGAGCAGGTCGGTCACGGGGCCATCGTCGGCAATCGCTACAACAAGTGGTACTCCCACTCCGCGGAGGTGGTCGGCTACCTCGCGCGGCACTTCTATCGCCTGACCCGCGGGACGTACCTGTTTCGGGACACGCTCTACGACACGTCGCTACCCTACTGGCTCGTCCAGCGTCTGAGCATGCCCCTGGCGAATCTCGCCTCCGAGACCATGACGTGGCGGGAGGACGGCTGGTTCTGGGCGTGGGAAGGCGTCGGTTGTTGCGTCGGCAACTGCGGTCACGTCTGGAACTACGCCCAGGGGCTCGCGCGGCTGTTTCCCGAGCTCGAGCGCTCCGTGCGCCTGATGCAGGACTTCGACCCCGAGCGCGGCTTCGACGCCGGGTCGGGCGCCATCTTCCATCGGGGCCTACGGCGGCTCGGCTGGGCTGCCGACGGCATGGGCGGCTACATCCTCAAGACCTACCGCGAACACCTCTGCTCGCCGGACAACGCGTTCCTCGCGGAGGTTTACCCCAGGCTGAAGAAGTCCGTCGAGTTCATGACCGCGCAGGATGGTCTCGATGGCCAGGTCGACGGCTTCCTCGAAGGGCGTCAGCACAACACCTACGACATCGACTACTACGGCGCCAACACGCTGGTGGGGGCCATGTACCATGGAGCCCTCCGAGCCGCCGCGAGAATGGCGACCGCGATGGGTGACGTTGCGTTCGCGGAGCACTGCACGCGACTCGCCGATCGCGGGGCGAAGTCGACGATGGAGCGGATCTGGCGCGAGGACTGGGGTTACTTCGTGCAAGACGTCGATCTGGCCAAGCACCCGAGGAACCAGCAGGGAGACGGCTGCCTCGCCGACCAGCTGTTCGGGCAGAGCTTCGCCCACCAGGTCGGGCTAGGGCACCTCTATCCGCGGCATGCGGTGCGCAAGACGATGGAGTCGATCTTCAAGTACAACTGGGCGCCGGACGTCGGCCCCCAGAACAAGGAGCACCCGCCCGAGCGGTGGTACTGTCGTCCGGGCGAGGCCGGGCTGTTCATGTGCACCTGGCCGAAGACTCGCCACCTGGGGCCGCATTCCGTGCGCTATCGCGACGAGGTGTGGACGGGCACGGAGTACCAGGTCGCCGCCAATATGTTCTACGAAGGCATGACCACCGAGCCGCTCGCCATCATCCGGGCCATTCACGAGCGTTACGACGGGGTGAGGCACAATCCTTGGAACGAGATCGAGTGCGGCGACCACTATGCCCGCGCGCTCGCCAGCTGGGGTTGTCTGCTGGGTGTCTCCGGTTTCGAATACGACGGCCCGCGCGGACACATGGGGTTCGCCCCCAAGCTCCAGCCGGAGGACTTCAAGTGCTTCTTCTCGGGAGCGGAAGGGTGGGGGAGCTACGCGCAGAAGCAGGACGCGGGAATCCATGCAGCCGAGCTCGAGGTCGCGTCGGGCTGGCTGCGATTGAAGACCCTGCGACTCGAGCTTCCCGGCGGGACGACGGCTTCAGCGGTCGCGTGCGAGCTCGGCGGCCGGCGGCGAGAAGCGCGCTTTCAGCAGGAAGGCCGATCGGTGCTCGTCGCGTTTCCCGCAGGGTTGAACGTACGAGCCGGCTCGACGCTCGCCGTGCGCGTCACGAGCTGAGTCGGACGGTCTTCCGGTCCGCCGGGAGCGCCCTCCGGTCTTTCGAGACGACCTGCCTCCCGATACGAACCGAGCCGCGGTCGTTGCCGGCCACCGCGCGGGAGCTTTTTATGGTGGCGAGGGGAGGCCTTGCACCGCCCCCCGCCTAAAGCGGGCTAGGCCCGGGACTC
>CAYMRB010000413.1:0-8981 GCA_964392615.1 uncultured Planctomycetia bacterium
CTTGTTTTCTAAGCGATGACGACGATGAGACTTGTGACTAACCGATCACGCATGAGCTGGAGGGCTTCGTCACGGATATCACCGAACGCAGGCTGGCCGAGAAGGCCCTGCGCGAGAGCGAAGAGCGATACCGGGCCGTGGCTGAAGACACGCCGATCCTGCTCTGCCGCTTCCTGCCCGGCGGCGAGATTGTCCACGTCAACAGCGCCTACTGCGACTATTTCGGCAAGGACCGCTCCGAGCTCGAGGGTCACAGCTTCCTCGGCCTGGTGGCCGAGGACGAACGCCGGATGGTGCTGGAGAACATCGCCCGGCTGACCATCGACTCGCCCGTGCAGAGCCACGAGCATCGTGTCCTGCTGCCCGACGGAAGTGTCCGCTGGCAGCAATGGACCAACCGGGCGATGTTCGACGACGATGGCCGGGTCAGGGCGTACCAGTCGTTGGGCATCGACATCACCGAGCAGAAGCTGGCCCGGGCCGACCAGAAGAAGGCCGACCAGCAATTGCGCCAGGCACAGAAGATGGAAGCGGTGGGGCGGTTGGCCGGCGGCGTGGCGCACGACTTCAACAACCTGCTCACCGTGATCATGGGTCACTGCGAGCTGATGGCCCTGGAGCTGCAATCCGATGATTCGTCGCACAATGGCCTGCGGGGAATCCGCGAGGCCTCGGAACGGGCGGCACGGCTGACCCATCAGCTGCTCGCCTTCAGCCGGCGCCAGGTGCTCAAGCCCCGGATCCTCGATCTGAACCGGGCGATCATCGAGATGGAGAAGATGCTGCGCCGTCTGATCGGTGAGGATATCGATCTGGTCGTACGCCTGGAGCCGAACCTGGACGTGGTGCTCACCGATCCGAGCCAGGTGGAGCAGGTGATCATGAATCTGGCGGTGAATGCCCGGGACGCCATGCCCCGCGGCGGCCAGCTGACCATCCAGACCGGAATGGAGGAAGGCTCGCCGACCGTCGGAGAGGAGGGCAGCCGCGGCCGCATCGATCCGGTGGTCGTGCTCACGGTGAGCGACACCGGGGAAGGGATGGATGCGGAGACTTGCGCCCGGGTCTTCGAACCGTTCTTCACCACCAAGGAAGCCGGCAAGGGCACCGGGCTGGGGCTCTCCACGGTCTACGGCATCGTCCGCCAGAGCGGCGGCGAGATCCAAGTGGAGAGCGAGCCTGGCCTGGGCACCACGTTCCGAATGAGCCTCCCCCGCCAGGAGGGCGCCGTCCCCGAGTCTCAGCCAAAACCCGCCGAGACCCTCGAGCAGATCGGCGGCGCCGAGACGATTCTCGTCTTGGAGGACAACGAGGCACTGCGCCGGCTGGCCGCCCGCGTTCTCGAGCGCTGCGGCTACCTCGTCCTCGAAGCCGGCACCAGCAGCGAGGCGCGGCGGATCTCCGCCGGGCACGGCGGCGAGATCCACCTCCTGCTCACCGATGTGGTCCTTCCCGGCGCTAGCGGCCCGGAAGTGGCCGAGGCGCTTCGTGGCCAGCGACCGGAAATGCGAACGCTCTACATGTCCGGCTACACCGACGACGTGATTCTCGATCGCGGTGCGGAACTCGACCCCGCGGACCTGCTGGAGAAACCGTTCACACCACAGAGCCTGGCCCATCGAGTGCGTGAGCAGCTCAGAGCGCAGCCGTCTCGAGTCGAGCGAACACAGTGATGAACGGGCAGTCGCCGATCCTAGGCGAGCTCGTACGCTAACCGCCCGCAGCCCCCTTGCTCTCTTCTTCGAGCGCGGCCGCGACCCAATGCACGAGCTCGGCCATCTGCTCGGGCCTGAGCCCCTCCTCGAGGCCGATCGGCATCAGCGATGCGTTCGTGCTGCGCAGCTCGAGGATGCGGTTGCGCGCGATGACTTCGCGTCGGCCATCACCGGATAGCAGCGTCAGGCTGGTTGCGGTTTCGGCGGCGATCACGCCCGTCACGACCGTGCCGTCGACCCTCACGGCGCTGTAGCCGACGAAGCGCGGATCGACCGCCTGACCGGGATCGACGATCGCGCGAAGCAGCGACTGAGGGCGTCGATCCGTGATCGACGCGAGGTGGGCGCCGACCTCGTGTCCGATCTCGCGCAGTCGATGGCAGGTCGCGCAGCGTTCGCGGAACAGCGCTTCGCCGCTGGCCGTGCGCGGTGTCTTCTCGAGCGCCGGAGCATAAGCAGAGAAGACGCGATCGCGGTCCGGATCGACGCGTGCCACGAGCAGCTCGGCCGCTCGCTTACGGGTCTGCTGGTCGCGATGTCCGGCCAGCTGTTGCTTCGTCGCGGCGTCGACGTCGGTCGCGAGAACTCTGCCACTCTCGATCTCGTCGAGAAGCGCCTTTGCCCACGCGTCGCGGCCGACGAGCGCGGCGACGACGTGCTTGCGGAGCGTCGGCACCTGCGTCGTCCAGGATGCGAGAAGCCGAGCGGGAACGTCGCCACCTCCGTCCCGCGCCAGACGGTCGACGACGGCTGATTGAACGCTGTCCGGAGTACGTGGCGACAGAAGCCCGGCGAGGAGCTCGACGTCGGTACCGCGATCCTGCTGGCGGTGACCGAGCAGGTCGACCGCCGCGGCGCGCAACTCCCGCGGCGCTCCATCGGTTTCGACGAGCTCGCGGGCATGTGCGATCGTCGGCTCGAGCGCTGCGCAGCGTGCGATGACCCCGCGACCCTTTTCGTCGCGTGCGAGCGCCGCGAGGGCGGCACCGAGAACGCGACAGCGCTCGACCGTCAGGTTCGTCTCGTCGGAGGCTGCAAGGCGGGCGACCGTATGTTCGACGACATCTGCGCGTTCGAGCGCCAGCGCAACGCCGAGCAGCCGGGGCAGCGCGTCTCCGCTGACCGCCGTGACGATCGCCTCGATGTTCTGCGCGTTGACCGAGCTCATGGCGGCCGCTTCGAGAAACCCGTCGCGGTCAGCACCGGTTGTCGCACGGGCGAGGAGGCGAGCGAGCGCGTGGCCGGCTCGAGCGCCGCTGACCTCGCCGAGCGTGCAGGCGAGTTGCAGCCGTACCTTCGCGTCCGTCTCGGTGTCCGCCAGGCCGACGAGAGCGTTGCGGAGTGGCATGCTACGACGGGCTCGAGACTCTGCCAGCCGTACGGCCTGGCGCCGCACTCCGGGATGATCGTCGTCGAGAGCGCTGAGCACGCCGTCGTCCGACAGCGCGCCGAGCCCGTCGAGCGTGCACAGCGCCGCGAGTCGCGCACGCGGGCTCTTGCTCGCAACCGCCAGCTTCTCGAGGTCGGGTGCCGCGTCGTGCATTCGGCGTGACACGATCGTCATCTGGACCCGGTCGCGCAGCGTTCCGCTCGGCGTCTCGAGGTGTCTCACGAGCGCGCGCGCGTCGAGCGAGGCGACACGCGGGACCTCCCGCGGCGGTCGCCCCTTCGGGACCACGCGGTAGATCCGCCCGCGGTCGCGACCCAATGTGAAGAACGGTCGCAGCTCCTCGCGGGCGTTCTGCGGCAGCCAGTCCGGGTGCTCGATCACGTATCGGTACATGTCGACGACCCACAGCGCGCCGTCCGGACCGGTACGCACCATGACCGGGCGACACCAGCGATCGCGCGACGCGAAGAAGTCGACGTCGCCGTCGTCCGCGCGTCGTCCCCGAAAGCTGACGCCGTCCGCCGTGATCACGTGGCGCTGCACGAGATTGTGGAACGGCTCGCACGTGAAGGCATGCCACTCGCCGTGCCATTCACCGCGCGGAAACAGGAGCTCGTCGCGATAGACCATCGGCGAGCACGCCGACGTGAAGCGGCCGGACTCGTTGAAGGAGTGAAAGCGCTTCTGCGGTGCCTTCGCCGTGAATACTCGCGGGTTGCCGGGCAGTCGGAGCTGGCGCCGCGCGTCCGGCGCGGCGAAGTGCGGGTTGCGTCGCACGTAGTGGTCGGCCAGCACCCAATGCCAGATCGGGTAGCTGTTCTGCAGGCCGTACCAATCACCCCAATCGTCGCGCACGCGGCCATACTGCGACGGACCGGACTGCGGGTCGAGCGTGCCCGCGTCCGGGTCGAAGCGGAAGTCGCGGCTGCCGAGCGCGATCGCCTCGCCGCTCTTGATCACACGCACCACGTTGGTGGCACCGAAGCCTGCGTGGTGACCACCGCTCGCGCAGTAGACGAGGTTGTCGAGACCCCAGCGCAATCCGTTGACGCGCAGCTGCTCGTTGCCCTCGAAGAAGCCCGCAAAAATCGGGCGACGCCGATCGGCACGACCATCGCCGTCGACGTCCTCGGCATAGAAGAGCTCCGGTGCTGCCGTGACGAGCACGCCGTCCTTCCACGGCAGCACGCCGGTCGGAAAGCTCACGCCGTCGAGGAATACCGTCGACCGATCGTAGCGGCCATCGCCGTCCGTATCCTCGACGCGCCGAACGCGGCCACCCGGGAGTCCCTTGTCGTCCATGCCGTCCGGATAGTCCGCCATCTCGACGACCCATAGCGCGCCGTCGTTGCCCCAATCGATGGCGACGGGATCGCGAACGAGCGGCTCGGCGAGGACGAGCTCGGCCGTGTACCCGTCGCGAACGTGAAGGAGCGCCGCGGACTCCTCGGGTGACCGCGGCGGGATCGGAGGCGGCGGTGAACGCGGTCTCGCTGGCGACTTCGAGCCCCGCGAGTCTTCGGCTGCGGGCTGCACACCGGACGCGTCGAACTGCGCCTTCGCCTCGGCTGCGGTCAGTGAGCGGTTCCAGACGGCGACCTGATCGATGCGCCCCTGGAACGGCGCGAAGCGGTCGTTGCGTCCGCCGATGAACACCTCGCCCTCCGACGGTGCGAACGTCGGCACGAGATCGCCGTCGATGTCCGGCTCCGGATCGCCGTTCAAGTACACGCGCACGCGGCGGCCGTCGCGCGTCAGCACGACGTGATGCCACGATCCGACCGGCAGCGCCGTGTGGCCCGCGAGGAGCTCGTCGCGGGCGTTGCCGTTGAACACGATCAAGCGACCGCCCGCGCTGTGCGTGCCGCCGATGCCGATGTGCTCGCCCGGCGCAGCGGCGGAGTCCGTGCCGCCCGGGCCGCGCGAGAAGAAGTACCCGGTTACCGGACGCGCGGTGACGGCGAGATCGTTCCAGATCCAGAGCTCGACCGACCACGACACGCCGAGCTCGCCGACGTCTGCGACGACGCGTCCTCCGTCGAAGTTCGCGCTGTCGTCGCCAGGCTTGCGAGTGCGTGCGCCCTTCTCCAGCCGCGCGTCGTGCCCGTGACCGCTCGCGTCCGGCACGCGTGCGCCGTCGGCGGTGTGCAGCGTCCAGTACGCGAGAGGCTTCGATGCACGGATCGCTCGCGCGAATCGGCTAACGTCCTGCGGCGAGGACGGTCGATCGCGGTACACCGCGGCTGCCTTCGGGAGCGGCGGCGGTCGAGGCGGCTCGAGACCGGACGCGCGGTAGTGCGTCGCGATTTCGTGCGGCTCGAGCGGGCGATTCCAGAAGGCGGCGTCGTCGAGCTTGCCTTCGAGTCCGGCGCTCGCATCGTGGGCGCCACCGAGAACGAGCTCCGACTTCGCCGGCAATCGATGCGCGAGTTCGCCCGCGATCTCCGGATCGACGGCCCCGTTCAAGTACACTGCGACGCGTCGCCCGTCGCGCACGGCGACGACGTGGTGCCACGCGTGTCGGCGCAGCGGCGTCGTGCCGATCAGTGTCGCGCCATCGCCGCCGGCGAACTCGAGCGTGCCGTGCGTGTCGATGCCGCCGATCGCCAAGCGGTCGGCGCCTCTGCCGCTCGGATCGCCCAGCGCGAAAACGTGTCCGGTCACCTCGCGCACATCGGAAGGCAGGCCGTTGAAGATCCACGCCTCGACGCTGTAGCGCGCCGCGACGTCGTCGAGCTCGACGCGCACTCGGCCGCCGGCGAGGTGGACGGCACGCGCAGCGATCCTCTCGGCGTCGACGAGACCGGCGGGGCCGCGCCCCGGCAGCCAGAATGCCACGCCCGGTTCGTATGTACCGTCGAGGCTGTTGCCGCTCGCGTCGCGGGCGACGTCACCCGCCATTTCGTCGAGACGCCATAGAGCACGTGGACGCGACGAGCGAACCGCAGCGAGGTAGTCATCCTCCGGCACCTCGCGGCGAACGCGCGGTCGGCCGGAGACCTTCTCCAGCAGGCGGAGCAGCTCGGCGACGATCTTCGGCTCGGCTTCGACCTCCAGCCCGGCGGTGCGCGCCGGCCACGTCGTGTAGCCGCCGAGCGCGTGCTGTTCGGGCGGCGGAATGTAGCCCGACGCGCCGTTGGCCAGCTCGATGTTGCACGTCATCGCGAGCGGGCTCTGCGCCTTGATCTTCAAGCCGGTCAGGCCGTACACCTCGTTCGGCAGCGTCGCCACCCCTAGATCGCCGACGCGCACGGCCTGCAGCGGCACCTCGACGATCGGCTCGTCCGCCAGATGCACCGCTTCGAGCGCGTATACCTCGGGGCGGCTGCGCGGCAGGCGTTCGCCGATCAGCGCGGCGGTCGTGCGATACTTCTGCAAACGCTCGGCGTCCGGCGTGCGGCGACGCAAGCGCAGGCGCGATTCGGCCATCGCGAGTGACGCGTCGCTGCGAAACTCGATCGCCTCGTAGGCGCTCTTCGCGACCGCAGCGAGCGCTTCGGCATAGCCGTCGAGCCCCGGATCCCGCCGCGGCTTCGCGTAGTCCATCCACATGCTGTCGCCGCTCGTGCCTTGCGACAGCATGCCGACGAAGGGCGGGTCGAGGTCTGCCGCGCCGATCTGTCGCGCGAACGCCGCCCCGAAGCGTCCGCACACGTCGGCCGAGACCGCTGGCGCGCCCTTGTAATGCATCGCGTAGTTCGCGAGCACGGCGATGGGTCTGCCGTCGCGCGCTTGCACCGCCAGGAGCGACAGATCGGGGTCGGCGGGGCCGGCCGGTCCGATGTGGTTCGCACTCTCATGGCCCGGGTGCATCATCGCGCGGACGCTGACGACGCCGAACGGATCGCTCTGCATGCGGTCGGGGCGCAGCACCCAACGCCGACAGTGGTTGTGCTCGAATGCCTTGGCGATCGCCGAACCGACACGAGCCGGCTCGAGCCGCTCGTTCGCCTCGACGATGCTCGCGACGACGCGCTCGGGGAGGAACTTCGCGTACGCCTCGTCGACAGGCGTTCCGAGCGCGCCCATGACCGAGGGCGCCGAGTGAGTGTGCGTGGCCGAGATCATCATGCGCTCGGCGGGAATGCCCGTTCGGTCGCTCGCATCGGCCTTGATCGCGTCGAGCAGCTCATGGCGCATCATCAGGTTGTCGACGACGACGAGGGCGATGCGCAGTCGACCATCGTCGAGCACGAGGGCGCGCGAGTGGAGCCGATCGTGGACCTGCGCGGCCTGACGCGACAGGAAGCCGCCGCTGACGATCGCCGGCAGCGACGGGGGTGTGATGTCGACGGCAGCCGCTCCGGCGCGGATGTCGGCCGCGGCCGATTCATCGCCGCGCCCTTCGTCAGCGAGAGCGCACAGGGCTGCCAACACGATAGCGAAAGTCGCCATCGATCGACGCACAGGTTCGCACGTGTGGCGTTGCAACGTCACGGTGTCACTCCGAATTCCATCGAGGTCGATTCATCGCCAGCGGCGGTTGGGACGCCGGGACGTGTCGGCGAGCGGCCATTCGACGTCGCCAGCCTCGTATCGCGCCAGCTGCTCCGTCACCGTATCGATACGCCTCGAGATCCGCCAGCGCAGATCCGAAGCACGCTGCTCGACCGAACGCGCCAGCGACTCGGAGAGCGACGCGCGGAGTTCCGCGCAGACGGCGTCGATGCGTGCGTCGATCTCATCCCCGCGAATCACCGTGTCCAAGAGCTCGCGGAATCTTTCGAGGTAGCGCTTGCGCCAGCGAGGAATCGACAGCACCGCCCGCGAAACGAGGCCGCTACGGTGGCGCGGCACGATCGGCCCGTCGGTATCGCGGAACATCTGATCGAGACCGTGGGGCATGAACACGATCCGGCCGCTCGTCGGGTCGTGGTAGAGGCGGTAGTTGTTGCGTTTCATCACGTAGCCGTCCCAGTGCCACGTGAACATCTCGAGCGCCACGAACGACAGGAAGCGCTCGATGTCGAGCAGCTCGTCGAGTCGCTTCTCTCGAACCTTCAGGTCGGATTCTCGTGCGGCGTCGGCCAGCTCGGAGAGGTCGGCGCCGTCATCCGGTCCGCTCCCCGACGTCCTTTCGAGGTGGGCTCCGATCTCCTGGAGGAAGCCGCCATCGTAGAGGTTGCCGTGCTTGTCCTCGAACCACCGCTCGAGGAACTCCTTGTCGAAGCCTTCCTTCAGTACGTAGAGGCCGCGGTCTCGGCCGTTGAGTACGACGTGGGCGTGCGCGACGCGTGACGCCGGCACGTCGGCGGCGCGGAACAGGTCGCCACAAACGAGCTCGCTGAGGTAGCCGCGATCCTGAACCGAGTTGTTCAGGTGGAGCTTGTCCATGCCGTGGAACTTCTGCTTCGCGACGAATTTGTCGAAGTTCAGCGTCAGCGCCGGCTTGTCGTCGAAGTGCCGGAAGCTGCCCGCGGCGCCCTTGAGGTGAATGCCGACCTCGCGGTAGACCGTGTCGCCCTCGCGGATCGTGGCGCGGACGTACTCGCGCGGATCTCGGCGCAGCGTCGACAGGTCGGGTTCGTCAACCGTGATCTCGAGCTCGACCACGCGGGGCATCGCGAAGAAGGTGACGCTCGCTCCGGGCTTCGGCGGGGGAGGAGGATCCGGTTCCGGGGGAGGGAAAGCGGCCGCGGCCGCTATCTGGGTTTCGGCCGGAATCTCGGTCGCGGTCTCGGTTTCCGTGGGCGCGTCTCGGACGACGACCTCGCCGGCTTCCTCGCCCGTCGTGACGAGGACGGCGACCGCGGCGATCGTCACCAGCAAGAACGCAATCACGTACTTCATGCGCCGGATCCTCCCTCGCAGCCCGTTGAAAAAGGCAATCCGGCGCAGAAGCGGCCGTTTCGCCCGAGCTCTTCGTTGCCAGAACT
>CAYMRB010000414.1:0-8942 GCA_964392615.1 uncultured Planctomycetia bacterium
GACTTCGCGAGCCCGGAGCAGATCCGCGGCGAGGCGGTCTCGACCGCCAGCGACGTGTACTCGCTCGGCGTCGTTCTCTATCTGCTCATGACCGGTTGTCGCCCGTACCGGGTGACGTCGCGCTCCATCCGGGAGATCGAGCGGGCCATCCTCGAGACCGAGCCTCGCCGGCCGAGCCTCGCCGCGCAAACCGCAGGTGGCGAGAGCACGGCCGCGTTCGTCACGCGACTGCATCGACAGCTGACGGGCGACCTCGACAACATCGTTCTCAAGGCCCTGAGCAAGGGCCCGGAACGCCGCTACGCCTCCGTCGAGCAACTCTCGGAGGACATCCGGCGTCACCTGGCCGGGTTGCCCGTACTCGCTCGCAAAGACAGCCTCGCGTATCGCGCGGTCAGGTTCGTTCGCCGCCATCGCGTCGCGGTGTCGGTGGCTTCCGTCCTGACGCTGAGTCTCGTCGCGGGACTCGTCGGAACGACGACGCAATGGCGTCGCGCCGAGCTCGCTCTCGAGGTCGCGCAAGCCAACGAGAGACGCGCCGGACGCAATGCCCGGATGGCTCGCGAGGCAGTCGATCAGTACGCCAAAACGGTCGCTGCGAGCCGTCGCCTGAAGCAGGAGGGACTCGAGGCGCTGCGCCGGGACCTGCTCGGCATCGTCGTCGAGTTCTACGATCGCTTCGTCGAGGAGAAAAGCGACGATCCCGACCTCGAGCGCGAAAGGGGCGACGCCTACCTCGAACTGGGCTTCGTCACACGCGAGATCGCCTCGATGGAGCGATCGATCGAGAGCTACGAGCACGGCCGCGCGATCTTCGACGCTCTCGTCGTGGCGAGACCGGAGGTCGACGAGTATCGCGAGAAGCAGGCGCTCGCGTGCATGACGCTCGCGGAGTCGCTGCGCACGGCCGGAAGGCTCGATCGAGCGGCCCGAGTCTTCGGCGAAGCAATCGCTCACTACGAGCGCCTTGTCGACTTGTCTCCCGACGATCCCGATCCTCGCAAGCTCCTCGCCACGTCCCGCGACCTCCTGGCGCGACTTCACGAGGCCCGCGGGCAGGAGGACCTCGCCGAGAGGGAGTATCTCGCATCGATCGGCACACTCCAGGATCTGTGCCGACGGCACCCGGAGAGCCGTGAGTTCCGCACGCGGCTCGCGAACAGCCGGAGCAACCTCGCGATCGTCTATCGCCGACTCGATCGACTCGACGAGGCCGCGGCGGCCTATCTGACCGCGCTGCCACTGCTCGAGAGAACGGCCCAGGAGAAGAGCGACGACCCGAACGCTCTGTCGGATTTCGCGAACACGAACGACAACCTCGGGAATCTCTACCGCCAGATCGGCGCACTCGACAAGGCGGAGGTCGTCTATCTTCGCGCCAAGGAGATCCGGGAGAAAGTACACGCGCGCTTCCCCGACAACCATCGCTTCGCGCACCTCGCTGCGTCAAGTCATGCGAGCGTCGCACAGCTCCGAGCGCTGACCGGCCCCACAGACGAGGCGGAAGCGGAGTTCCGCCAGGCGAAGGCGATGTGGACGTCTATCGTCGAGGCGCGCCCGGGAGTCCCCTACTTCGCCGACAACCTCGCGTTCAACGACTTCAACCTCGCGGGCCTGCTCGGGGCGCTCGGACGGACGGACGAAGCCACCGCGTTGTTGCGGGAGGCGCTGGCAGTGTGGCGAAGGATCGCGGTCGAACATCCGGATGTGCCCGACTATCGATTCGAGATCGCCAACAGCCAGTCGGCGCTGGCGCCGCTTCTCGAGAGAGCGGGTGACAAGGTCATGTCGGACGCCGCCACCGAGGAGGCGATCGCCATCCATACGGCGCTCGGCGCCGAGCCGGGCGGTGAGGATCCCCGGTACGCAGTCGAGCTCGCCTGCGCACGGATCGTGGCGGGAGACTCGAGCCTGCAGCGAGGAGAGCCGCGGCGGGCAGAGGAGCACTACGCTGCGGCGATTTCGACTCTCGACGAGGTGCTGACGAAGCGACCGGGGAAGCGGCGCGCGAGCCTCCTTCTTCGCGACGCGCTCTGGGGATTCGCCGCCGCGCTCGAGCCGCCCGATGACGAAGAGCAGGCAGCCGCCGCGCGTCGTCGTGCTTTGAAGCTCGAGGCGACCCGCGAGACGAAGGGCGCGCCGGAACGGGCGCCCTTCGGTCTGGCTCGGTCGCTGGCACGCCGCGGCGACACCGCGCGGGCGCTGCGCATCGTCGAACTCGCCATGCCGCGGGCGGCTCCGAACGCCGCACACCTGAAGGCGGCTGCCGAGGTCTGGAGCCTCGCGGCGTCGCGCTCGACGGACGCAGCCGAACAAGAGGAGCGCACTGCGCGGGCGCAGGCGCTCCTCTTGAAGGCCGTCGAGCTGGCAGCTCGTTGAGGCTGGCACTCGATCGCCGGAGGGGACGACCGAGCGCCGGGAGCGAGTGTCAGCTCTCGCAGGCCGTGAACGACTCGCAGCTCAGCGCGTCCTCCGTCGCGTCCGGGCCGCAAGTCGCCGACCCCGGCAACGGCGCCGGCGCTCCGCCGAGGAATTGGTAGCCGAGCGACGAGATCGCATCGGACACGTCGACCGCGCCGTCGTCGTTGAAGTCCGCCGCGTCGAGGCAGCTCGGCTCGGCGTCGCCCTGAAACAGGAAGCCGAGCGTGCGGATGGCGTCGGTGAGGTCGAGGGTCGCGTTGCCGTCAGCATCGCCGCGCAGAAAACGGACCTCGGACCCCGACTCGAGAGAGGCGCCGACGACGTCCGCGATCAGCTCGGCGGTGTGCGCGTAGCCCGCGCTGTTCGGGTGCGCCGTGCCGCTCGTGTCGCCCTGGATCACGACGGACTCCTCGAAGCGCAGCATCCATCGATCGTCCGCGCAGTAGCCGTGCGGTCCGTAGAGCTCCGCGACGCGGGAGATCAAGTTCCAGCCGTGGGCTTCGGCCGCCGCGGCGACCGCCGCGTTGATCTCGGGGACGACCACGTCGCCGACCCAGGCCCACTCTCCCGACGAGATGCCGGGCGCCGAACTCGCATTGCAGACCTGGAGATCGTCGTCGCGCGATGCGTCGCCGTACTGTGTGATGAACACGCGCGATTCGTCGACGAACGCCGCGAGCGCATCGGCCACCTGCTGGTAGCCCGCGTCGATGGCCGAGAGCCCGTGCGCGAGCTCCTCGGCCGCCGTGCGCCCCGGGAGAGCCCCGAAGCTCGCGCACGCTCCGTCGAGGGACGGAACGCGTTCGCAGAGGCTCGTCAGCGAATCGAGCGTGGAGGGGTCGAGATCCAGGCTGTCCGGGTCCGGACGCGCGATGAGCGCATGGATGATCGTCGAGAAGCCGGCATCGTTGCCGCCGACGGACAGGAGCACGGCGTCGACCTCGCGGCCCTCGATGAGCTCTGTGGCCGCGACGATCTGGCCGACAACGCCGTTCGTTGTCGCGCCGCTGCACGCGAGATGGACGAACGTGACCGAGCTGTGCGGATCCGCGCGCTCCAGAGCGAGCGCCGCGAGCGCTTGCGCCGAACGCGCCGAACGGTGGCAGGAGGCGTTCTGCCATGTCGCGGCAGCCTCGGACTGGAGGCTCTCGATGACTAACGCGGCATCGTCGATCGCGTTCTGCGCCTCGTCGAAGGCGGCGACCGCATCGTCCAGCGCCGCCCGCGCCTCGTTCCCCGCGGCGACCGCAGCCTCGAGCGCTTCCTGTACGTCGTCACGAATGCCGACCGCAGCTTCGTACGCGGCCTGCGCGGAGCTCACCGCGGCCCGAGCGGCCGAGATGCCGGCGTTGATCGCCGCGATGATCGCGTTGTAGCCGTCCGTGATGAGCTCCGCCCCGGCCGAGATGCCGTAGGCCGCCAGCGCCGCGATCAGCTCGCCGGTGCGCGCGGGGCAACGGATGATGCCGAAGTCCTCGATGCAGTCGCGGCGCCACGCGTTGGCAGCATTCCGCACCGGACGGGCATCGGCCTCTACCGACGTCAGGTTGTCGCGAGCGCGCCGCAACGCCGACAGCCGCGACGCGACGTCGCGCTGGGCCGCCTCGAATTCGGCTCGAAGCTCGGTGACCTCGTCGCTGATCTCATCGATAGCCTCCCGAATCGTCTCGATCTCGCGCACCAGGCTCTCCGCGTGATCGATGCCCTCGCGCGCGGTCTCGTAGGCTGACACCGCCGCGGCGAGGTCGGAACCGGTCAGCGAGAGATCGGGGGCTCCTTCGCCGGATGCGTACGAGTCGCCAAGGCCGACGACCAGCAGGTCGCGCAGCAGCACCAGCTGCTGACTCTCGACGCGCGATCCGTCGGCGCCATGCGCTCGCACCGTGACTCGATGGGCGCCGAGAGACGTGAATTCGATCGAGAAGCGGCAGTCGTTGAAGCTCGCGACCGGTTCGCCGTCGACCTCGACCTCGAAGCGGACGAGATCATCCCCCCAATCGCAGGCGTCGAAGTCCACGGTCCAGCTCGCCGGGTGGATCTCGGCGGGCTCGTCGTGGGCATCGGTGATGCCGTCACCGTCGATATCGAGGCCGTAGCGGTCCGCCATGGCCCACTGAAAACGCGGCTGGCCGGGGCCGCCTGCGGCGAGGCGCGGCCCGAGGACAAAACTCCCGGCCAGAAGAATCATCGAGGCGGTTCGGATTGTCTGCTGCACGATCATCGCTCCCTGTGAACAGCTGTTTGCGGATCGGATCGATGCGCCGAGCCCCCCGGCTGACGGCGCTATCGAACAACACGCAAAACGGGAGCGCAGTCCTTCGTCTTTTTTCTTCGCGCTGGCCGAGTGGCCCCCCGATTGGGCCGAGATGCTGCGGCCCGAGGGCGATCGCAGCGCCATGATCGGAAGACGGCCTCGTCAGCTCTCCCAGCGCCCTTCCCTGGTGGCAAGTTCCGCGGCCACGGAATCCAGGTAGTCGCGGTTTTTGCTCGCGGAAACGGCTCGGGTTGGTCCCGGCGACCATTCGGAACTGCTTGTTGAAAAACTGCGAGTCACCTATGGTTCTCTGGAGCCGTCGCGCACCACACCGGGGACGGGGTGAATGTCCTCAACCTCGTCGAAGGCCGCGAGGCGGTCGACTGGTCCTGCCGCAGATCTTCCTACTGGAGGAGATCGAACGAGCCTGCTACGGAGAAAAACGATGATCTCGATTGCCATCCAACGGAAGAGCGCCATGGCCGTGGTCACCGCCGCCGTGCTGCTGCCTCTACAGGCCGGGGCGGATAGCGCTTCGCCGACACCGCCGGATCGGGCCAGCCGACAGGCCACGGATCGTCAACAGGCCACGGCGGTGGCGACGCGGGAATCGGCGAAGGATCACGCGGAGCCACTCGCGCCCCTGTCTCGTGATGGGCGCACGGGGGAGAACGTCGCCCCGCTGGCCAAGATCACCGGATCGGGTACGGGGTTGCGGGCAGCCGTAGACCGAATCAAGCGGCAGGACGGAACCGGGGAGTGGATCGGAGGCAGCCCGAACGCCTGGTATGGCTGGATCAGCTATCCGACACTCGAACTGAAGTGGAAGATCCCGAGACGAATCAACAAAGTCGTTCTCTATGATCGTCCGACCGAAAAGGAGCACATGGCGGCCTGCATCCTGAAGTTCAGCGATGGGTCCGAGGTGCATGCCTTCGCGATTCCGAATGACGGCTCGGGGAAGACCATCGTATTCGAACCTCGCGAGGTG
Organism: uncultured Planctomycetia bacterium; assembly: GCA_964392615.1. Classification (GTDB taxonomy): domain Bacteria; phylum Planctomycetota; class UBA8108; order UBA8108; family UBA8108; genus CAYMRB01. The sequence goes on from CAYMRB010000414.1 coordinate 5,667, forward strand.
AGCGGTCTGAAACTGCAGGTCGTCGATGGCATTGGAGAGAAGATCGGCCTCTCCGAGATCGAGGTTCGTTACGACCCCACCGCGCAACCCGAGGCCAGGCAGACCAAACCCTTCACCGATCTCGTTTCCTACGTGGATCCGACCATCGAAACCGGACGAGGGCGCTGGTTCTTCTGCACGCCCGGCAGCCGGCCATTCGGTATGGTCTGTGCCTCTGCCTATACTCGCAACAAGAACCAGGGTGGCGGGGGTTACAACTACAACAGCACCGAGATTCTCGGGTTCGCCAACATTCACGCATGGATCATGTCCGGCATCAACATCATGCCGGTCACTGGCGAGGTGAATCCGAACCTGGGCGAGAAGGGATGGAAGTCGGGTTTTTCGCACGACACCGAGATCATCGAGCCGGGCTATCACAAGCTCTTCCTGGATCGCTACCAGACCCGAGTGGAATACACGTCCACCGACCGCGTGGCCGTATATCGCCTCAAGTACAAGGAGGCGGCCGAAGCCAGCTTGCTGCTGCAACTCGGCGGGTTCGTCGGCGCCGCGAGCTACGTCGATGGCAAGGCGAGGCTCGTCAGCCCGACTCGCATCGAAGGATCCCACGGCATGACCGACCGCCTTTGGGGTGGCCCGAGGCTGTCACATGTCTATTTCGTCGTGGAGCTGGATCGGCCGGTTCATCGCATGGATGGCTGGAGAGGCGCGGAGGAGAAGCTGGTCGACATCCGCCAGTTCTCCGATCCGATCCGGGAGGGGCGGCTGCAGGAGGACAAGCGGAAGTACCTCTTCAGGAACCTGCCGGAAGAACAGGCGGGAGTAGCGCTGGCATATCACGTGAGGGCTGGCGACGAGGTGCAGGCCAGAATCGGCATCTCCTACACCAGCCTGGAGAATGCCCGCAAGAACCTGCAAGCCGAATGCGCGCACTGGGACTTCGACCGGGTCCGACGAGAAGCGCGCGCCGAATGGAACCGGTGGCTCGGGAACATCGTCGTCAAGGGAGGCGCCCCAGAGACGCGCGTGAAGTTCTACACCGACCTATGGCACACCCTTCTCGGCCGGCACAAGATCGACGACGTCAGCGGTGATTACCCCTGCTTCATGGGCGAGGCGCGCATTCGCACCGTCCCCCGCGATGCGTCCGGGAAGCCGCGGCACCATATGTACAACTCGGATGCCCTGTGGCTGACGATGTGGAACCTGAACATCCTCTGGGGCCTCGGCTGGCCGGAGATGATGGACGAGTTCTCTGCCTCGATGGTGGAGTATGCCGAAGCGGGTGGCCATTTGCCGCGCGGCCCCTCCGCGGGTGGGTATACCGGAATCATGACAGGCTGTCCCGCCACCAGCCTGATCACCGCGACCTGGCAGAAGAACCTCCTGCGCAAGGTGAACGCGGAAAAGGCCTACCAAGCCATGAAGCGAAGCCACCCGAAACTCATCCGTGGCAGGAACACCGGGATCGCGGTGCAGGGCGCATTCGAATATTGGGCCCTGGCCCAGATGGCCGAGGAGATGGGGCACGAGGAGGACCTCCCCTCCTACCAGCCCTGGATTGACGCGTGGAAGAGACACTTCGATGCGAAGAAGAACCTTCTCTCTGGGCGCTGGGTCGAGGCCAACGACTGGCAGGGCACGTTCGGCGTCTCGCACGACATAAGCGGTCTGGCAGAACTCATGGGCGGGCCAGAGGTCCTGGTGAACAAGCTGAACGAGGCTTTCGAGGAGGAGGCGGGCTCCGATTTTGTCTACACGTACGGCAAGGGGAAGGTCAGCTACGCCAACCAACCGGGTTGCTCCAACGCGCATGTGTTCAACCATGCAGGCTATCCGTGGCTGAGCCAGTATTGGGTGCGGCGCGTCAGCAGACAGGCCTACGGCGGAACGAACCCGAACATCGGATACGGCGGGCACGACGAAGACCAAGGGCAAATGGGTGGAGTCAGTGCCCTGATGAAGCTCGGCCTCTTCAGTCTGCGCGGCACTTGCTCCAAGGAGCCTATCTACGAAATCACCGCCCCCGAATTCGACGAGGTCACCATCAAGCTCGACCCGGACTATTACTCCGGCCGGGAATTCAGGATCAAGACGCACGACAACGCCCCGGAGAACGTATACATCCAGAAGGTGGAGCTAAACGGGGCGCCGCTGCAAGACTGTTGGTTCTATCACAGAGAACTGGCAAGAGGCGGCCTGCTCGAGCTCTGGCTCGGTCCGCGACCCAACGAGAATTGGGGGAAGGGTCCCGTCGACCTCACAGCGCAACACTCGAGAGACGTTCGAGACGAAGACGCGAATTCTGTCTGGCAGATCGGCCGGGCCGACAACAGCGCTTCGGAGTTCGCCCTGGCACCTGCCGACTACGCCAAGTTCTTGGAGAACGACTTCGGTTGGGAAGATCGATACTTCCTCATCGGCCGTTCGAAAGCGGAAAGCGACTGGCCCTATGTCTTGCCCGGGCCGTCCGACGGTTGGGCCGGCACCGGTGGCACCTCAGGCCGCCGCACTCACTTCCTGACGATTCTCTTCGGCCTCGAGGAATCTCTGCCCTCCGGCGATTGGAGACTCGTAGTCGATCTCCTCGATACTCATCCCCTGGACCCTCCGCTGCTCAAGATCACAGTCAACGGTCACGCCGCCAACCACGCCTTGCCTCGCGGTGCAACGGATGGCTCCATAACCGGTGAGAACATCGCGTCCGCCCACGGGCACGTCATCGAGATACCCATCGCGGCCGGCTCGATCCGAGCAGGGGGAAACGAAATCGTCCTGCACACCCTCGACGGCAGTTGGCTGCTCTTCGACCAAGTGCGACTCGAAGGCCCCGCTGGAGCGGCCACTGCTCCGGTCGGTAATCTTTTCCTGCGTAGCGCCCGTCCCGCCGAGTACGCCACGTTGGAGAAGGGAGCCGAGGCACAGCCTCTTCTGGTCGACGTCCAACATCTCGCCGGAACGCCGCGTTTGAGCGTACGGCTGGACGGCAAGCCGATCTTCTCGGAGAACGTCGAGCAGGGTCGTTACACCTTCGAAGCGCCGATGCCCGCCGTCTCCGCGCCGACCACGAGCAGTTACGAAATCCTGGTCAGCGGCAAGATCATCGAAACCGGCCAAGTGCGTCGAACTCCCCAACGGGTGATCACGCCTGCCGAATACGTCGATACGCGCATCGGCACCGCACACTCCCGCTGGATGATCGCCCCGGGTCCCTGGATGCCATTCAGCATGGTCAAGCTCAGTCCGGACAACCAGAAGGCGGGTTGGCAGGCG
>CAYMRB010000415.1:0-8920 GCA_964392615.1 uncultured Planctomycetia bacterium
CGGGGTCGGAGTCGGAGTCGGTGTCGGTGTCGGAATCGGGATCGGAGCCGGAGTCGGAGCCGGAGTCGGGCTCCCCCCCGATTCGCCACTCCGCGCCTTCCCAGCCGTCTTGCTTCCACGACAGCTCGATGCTCTCGTCGCTCAGCTCGACGGCTTCGTCCGGCGGCGCAGCCCTTCCCGGGTAGAGCGCGATGCCGTCGACGAGCGCTCGTCCTTGGACGATCACCTCGAGGGCGTCGGACGAGGCGGACGGTAGCGGGGCGGCGAGGAGTCGCAGGTCACCGCGCGTGACGACGAGCCGGTCGCGCTGGCGCCGCAGCTCGATGATGTCGTGGCCGCTGCGCGCGTAGCGGCCGTCATCGGCGGCGGCGAACGCGAGCGCGCCGGGAAGCGGAACAGGGCTGTCGTCGTCGCGCGTGGCTTCGTAAGCGATCCACATGCGGGCGGCGGACAGGTACTCGAGCGTGACGCCGCGGCTGGCACTCCAGATGTGCAGCCGAAGGTCACGGCGCTCGTGGAAGGAGCACCGCAAGACGTGCGTCGCCGGCCACTCCCGACGCAAGCGCAGAACGCCGACGAAGCCGCCCACTCGATGGGCGCCGACCGGCTGCTCGAAGATGCGCTGCTCGTAACCATCGACACCTTCGAACCAAGCGCCGAGTTCGTCGCCTCTCGGTGGATCGGCGGCGTCGATGACATCGACATCCGAGAAGTCGCCGAAGCAGGCCGCCGCGAACGGCATGCGCTGATCGTCGGTGTCGTCGTGACCGAAGTTCTCGCCGCGGGGAGGATCGGGCGGGGGCACGTCGGCGACCTCGGTCACTCCGGTGCCGTCTCCGGTCGACACGCCCGAGGACCCGGACCCGGCGTCCGAGCCGCCGGTGGCTTCGACGTGGCTCGACGCATCGGTCGGCGGCGTGACGGGATCGGCGGTCGCGTCGGGCCCGCCACCGTTGGGCGGCGCGGGGTCGTGCCCCTGGCGACCGATCCAGACAGCGAGGCCGATGGTGACCGCGAGCACGGCCAGCACACACGCGACGAGCTGCAGCGCTCGGCGTGGGCCGGAGCGCGACGCGGCGTGCTCCCAGATGCGATCGACGGAGACGTTGGCGCGCCCGATCCCCGCGCTCAGGTAGCTCTCGAAGCGCAGGTGCTCGATCAGCACGGCGCGCAGGCGAGGGTCGGCCTCGATCGCGGTGCGGATCGCTTCGAGCTCGTCGGCGGAGAAATCCTCCGGCGCGGTCTCCTCGAGGAGACTGCGGAGCTCCTTCTCAGTCATCCTTGCTGAGTTTCCCGAGCAGGCACGTCTTCAAGGCCTTGCGAGCGCGGAACATCAGGAGTTTGATGGCACCCTCGCTGCGACGGAGGTGCTCGCCGATCTTCGCGAGCCGCATGCGGCCCGCGTAGTGCATCTCGAGAGCCTGCTGCGCGCTCGGACCGAGGCCGGACACGCATCCGGGCAGGTGGCGTAGCGCCTCCTCGAGACGGTCGTCCGGCTTCTCGACGGCATCCTCGAGATCGACGCAGAGGCCCGTCCAGGACACCTCCTTGCGCCGCTTGTACCGACGCATGTGCTCGCGCAGGAGGTTGCGAGCGATGCCGAGAAGCCACGGGCGCAGGGCGGCACCGGCCTGGAAGCGGGGCAGAGCCTGGTAACACCGCACGAACACGTCCTGCGCCAGGTCGTCCGCGTCGGTGACTTGTGTCAGCCGCGCCCGGATGTACCCGTACACCGCGTTCTCGTGGCGGGCGACGATCTCCTCGAACGCGGCGCGGTCGCCTTCCAGCGCGCGGCGCATCAACTCACTGTCGGACGTGGTCGGGTCGGCAGGTTCGAGCTCGCTCATGGGGCCGATGTTAGACCTGCCGAGCCGTCACCCGCAACCCGCAACCGGATCGGTCGCGGATCAGTCGCCTTCGACCGCCGCCAGCCACCAATAGCCGTACTCCCAGGCCCATCCGGTCGCTTCCTGCACGAGCTCGATATCGATGAGACGGCCGGCCCACGGAGACAGGCCCACGCTGAGGTCGAGCCAGCCGTCGACCGTCGTCCGCGGTCCGACGATGCGGTCCTCCACGGTCTCGCCGTCGATCTTGACGAGCAGTCGCCAGTCGCCGCGGAAGTCGTGGGCGGCTGCCACCACCAGGCGTTGCCGCGAGCCCCGCCGCAACCACACCCGCCGTCGTAGCTTGCAGGGGCGAGTCGTCGACGCGGGATGCGTGCGCACCACGCCGGGCCGACCGAGGTAGCTGTCCAGAAGCCGCAGCTCGTTCTTCCACAGCCCCGACACCGAGAATTCGGGCGCGACGACGCGGACCAACTCGTCGTAACGCTCGGGCGACTCGACGGTTCGCGTCGCGACGGTTCGCTCCAGTGCCGCGTCGCGCAACGACGGCGCGGGCGGCGGAACGACCCGGATGCGGTCGAAGTCCTCCAACGTCCGCGCGAGATAGACGTGATCGATCGCGGCGTGTCCGCCGTCCGGCGACCGGCAGGCCCACCCGGTCAGCGTGAAGGAGCCGAAGTCCGCCGCGAGATCCCGGGTCACGACCCTCCACTCCCGCGGCGAGGCCGAGTCGATCCGCCGCGCCGCCGGCCAGGTCGCCGGGCCAGGGCCGGCATCGAACGCGAAGGTTGCCTGGGGCCGGTCGACGAGCGCGCCGAAGACGCCGTCGTGCGCCAGCCGCAGCCCGACCCGTCCGCCGCTGACTTGTCGCCACGCAAAGCGGAGGAAGCGGTACTCGCCGTGGCGCGGCTGGCGTCGAATCGCGACCTCGAGGCCGGGAACGCGCGCCGCCGCCGCTTCACCGTTCGCGACGCGCAGGCTCGCGGTGCCTCGAAACGCGTCGCGCCAATCGAGAAACGCGGCGCCGACCCGAGTCTCGAACGCTGCGACGCTCACCGGATCGTCCTCGAGAAGCGGCAAGACGCCGGGCGGACGCTCGAGAAGCGCGAGCGCACGCCAATCGGCGACGGCTGGACCGTCCCGCGCGATCTGACGCAGCTCGATCAACACCGTCTTCCCGACGCGTCCCTCGAGCGAGTAGAGGAGCGCCGGAGGGTCGACGACGGATGTCCGCATCGGCACGGCGAAGGTCGCGACCGGCTCGCCGTCGAGGCTCAGTGCGAGGTCCACCGGCGTCGTCTCGCCAGGCAGGCGCGCGACGCTGGCGAAGATCCACTGCGCTCCCGCCACGATCTTCAGACGGCGCGACACGACGACGCGTGCACCGGTCAGTTGGCGTCGAAAGCGCGGGGCATCTCGATCGCTCGCGTCCCAGCGATTCACGAGCGGGACGGCGCCGTCGTGAGTGCCGTCGAGTGTCCAACCTCGCAGCACCGGAGTGACGCTCGGGATGCGGGACGCGACGCGATCGCGCAGCGCGCGCAGGTCGAGCTCGAGAGTCGGCTCGAGCCAGTCAAGGTCGTCGCGAATGTCGAATGGATCGGATCCTGGGGGACGCGAATCGGACGCCGAATCGGCCGTGAGCACCAGACGACGTCGATCGCCGGCGGGGAGCTCGATGCGGCCGGTGTCGACGACGCGGCGCGAACCGATCAGCAACGCGCCGCGGTGAAGCGTCTCCTCGAGGGATTCGCCATCGTCGCCGCTGCGGCGAACGGCGATCCGGGCGATGGCGCAGCCGCCGGAGCCGACGCTGCGATCGAGACCGTAACGCGTGCGAATCGCCCGCACGAACGCCGGCAGCTCGAACTCGAGCTCGCACTCGGCGTGCACGCCGAGCCCCCAGCCGAACTCCTCTCCGCCGCTGTGCAGCGGATCGCCGCGCACGCTGCGGTCCCGCCGCCAGTGCCAGCTCGTGCCGAAGACCGATCGCTGGGTCGAATGCGACGGATCGATCGTCGAGAGCGGCACGCGATCCGCACGGAGAAACGTGCGGAGTCGGACGTCGCGATGCCGTAGCGCGATCGCGTCGAGACTCCAGGGTGGCTGGACCACGTGGTACCAACTGGCGGGGTCATTCGATCCGCCGACATGCGTCGCGCGAAAACGCTCGACCGATGTCGTGACGCGCGTCCCGTCCGTCGTCTCGAGACGGAAAAGCCTGCCGCGGCAGCTCGGCAACACGACCGCGAGCTGCTCCTCGTACGTCTGCCACGAGGAGATGGCGGGAAGGTGGATCTCGGCGATCTGTTGATAGCGCACGCGAGCGATGCCGTCGTCGAGGAGCAGCGTGAGCTCACCGCGCCCCCACCGCGCGGACCGAAAGCGCAAGCGCCTGCCGTCGCGGAAGGTCAGCGTCGAGGGCAGATAGGGCGTCGATGGTCGTCCCGTCCAGACGACGCGGCGAATCCAACGCGAGACGACGCGCAGACTGCCACGCACCGCCCGGCCCGGAAGATCGAGCGGCACCTCGGGCTCGACCAGAAGGTGCGGCGAATGGTCCTCGAAGTGCGTCTCGGACGCGCCGACCGCGACGACCTGACCGGGAAGCACGTCGCCGCCGAAGAACTCGATGAACGCACCCTCGAGCGCAGGAGGCGGCAGCCGGTTGTCCCGCAGGCGCACGACGTGATTCGCGTCATCGAAGAGATCCACTCCGGCGAGACGCGGACGCGAGTCGGGAGAGTGCCAGTCCGCGACCTCATCGCCACGAACGCGCTCACCGCTCGCGAGGACGGCCTCGTACCGTGCCGCGCGCGCGCACGGCACGACGAGCGCGCCGAACCCGAACGCCGCGACGAACCCGACGACGCGTCGGAGATGCGACGCGCGACAGGCGTGAATCGGAATCAGACAGGAACGTGCAAACCGCATATGAGGCGGAGCCGGAAGAAACGGCGACGCACCAGCTTACCCGACACACCGCGCGCCGGCACGCACCTTGCGCTGCCGACTTCCGGGCGCACGGCGCGTTGCGTGGTGCGCTAGCAGCCCGTCGGGGCAAGACAACAGCGCACAGGAGGCGATCGAAGCGATGTCGAAACGACGCGGGTTCACGTTGCTCGAGCTCATCGTGGTCATCACCATCATCGGCCTGATCGGGTCGATCGTCGTCGTCCGGACCTCCGGTATTCTCGGCGATTCGAAACAAAAGGTGACGCGCACCGAGCTCGCGAAGATCGGGGAGGCCGCACGCATCGCGCACGCCACGCGCGGCCGGTGGCCGGAGAGCATCGACGAGCTGTCCAGCGGAGAGAACCCGCTGATCGAGGGCGACTCGCGCGACGCGTGGGGCCACGAGCTCGAGTGGGAGGTCCTGGACGACGGCGTGCGCATCACGAGCCTGGGACGAGACGGCATCGAGGGCGGCGACGGCGAAGACGCGGACCTGACGTGGCCCGACGGGGACGGGTAGCGGAGGCGGGGGCCGTCGTCGGAGTCGGGGGCGGAGTCGGAGTCGGAGTCGGAGTCGGAGTCGGAGTCGGAGTCGGAGTCGGAGTCGGGGTCGGAGTCGGAGTCGGACTCGGACTCGGACTCGGAAGCCGATCCCGCCCCCGATCCGGCAACCCGTCGTCCGCCCTTACCCCAGCGCGTCGAGATTCGCCTCGACCACCGCGAGCTCGGCCTGCATCTCGCCGAGTCGCTCGCGCTCGCGCTCGACGACCTCCGGCGGGGCCTTCGCTACGAAGCCTTCGTTGCCGAGCTTCTTCTCGGCGCCGGTGATGCGGCCCCGCAGCTGGTCGCGTTGCTTGGTCAGCTTGGCGCGTTCCTTGTCGAGGTCGATCGCTCCGGGGATGTAGACCTCGAGGTCGCCGACGACCGACACGGCCGCGTCGCTCGTGCGCTCGGCGTCCGGTGAGATCTCGAGCGACGACAGGCCGGCGAGATTCGTCATCAGCTCGCCGAGCGGCTCGAGCTCGGCGCGGCGCTCGGCTGACGCTCGCACGCGCACGTCGAGCGCGCGGCTCGACGGGATGTCGTTGCTCTGTCGCACATCGCGCACCGCGCGGATGAGCTGCTGCAACAGATCGAACCGCGCCTCGAGCGCCTCGTCACGCCAGTCCTCGCGCGCCACCGGCCACGGCGCGTCGACGAGGAGCGGCGTCACACTCAACCCGTTGTCGATGCCGCGCTCCGGCGCTTGCTCGCCGAGATGCTCCCACAGGAACTCGGTGATGAACGGAACGAACGGGTGGAACAACCGCAACACCTGATCGACCGCCGCTGCGAGCACCTGCCGCGCCAGCGGCGCGGTCGCGTCGTCGCGCAACCGCGGCTTGATGAGCTCGAGGTACCAATCGCAGAGCTCGGACCAGAAGAACTCGCGCGCCGCCGACACCGCCGCCGCCGGGTTGTACGCCTCGAGCTGGCGCTCGACCTCCGCGATGACGGCCGACAGCCGCGACAGGATCCAGCGATCCTCCGCGGCGAGGGCGTCGATCGCACGCGGCTCGAAGGCGACGCCCTCGAGGTTCATCATCGCGAAGCGCGTGGCGTTCAGCAGCTTGTTGCAGAAGTTGCGGCCGACCTCGAAACGATCGCTGACGAGCTTCGCGGCCGGCACGCCCTCCATCGTCCCGAGGACGTCGAACTCCTTGCCGGACTCCGGGCAGATGTACGTGAAGATGCTCTGGCCGTGCTTCGCCTTCGCGAGCTCGACGACATTGCCCGTGAACGGCGAGATCGCCTGCACGGGCAGCCGCACGTCCTGCATGCCGGTTTGCAGCTCGCAGATCACGTAGCGCATCGCGTCGGCGCCGTAGCGCTCGATGATGTCGACCGGGTCGATGCCATTGCCCTTCGACTTCGACATCCGCTCGCCCTTGCCGTCGAGGATCGTCGCGTGGATGAAGACGTCGGTGAAGGGCACGTCGCCGAGGTTGTAGAGGCCCATCAAGACCATGCGCGCGACCCACAGCGTGATGATGTCGCGGCCGGTGACGAGGCACGATCCCGGGTAGTAGTAGTCGAGCGCGTTGGCGTGGCCGTCAACCGCACCCAGCGCCGCCTGTCCCTCGCCGATCCCCGCCGTCGCCGGATCGGGCCAGCCGAGCGTCGAGTGCGGCCACAGCCCGCTCGAGAACCACGTGTCGAGCACGTCCGGATCGCGCGCCAGGCCGACCGCCTCGAGGCTCTCGGCGCACGCGGCTTCGGCATCTGCGCCCAGCAGACAGACGAGGACCTCGACGTCGCCACCGGCCTTCGAGGCCAGCGCTGCCGCGAGCTCATCTCGTGACGCAGCGAACACGCTCGCCCCGTCGTCGCTCGCCGAGACTCGGATGCACACATCGTCGCGACCGATCATCGCCGCGAGAGCGTCCGACACCGCCGCCGCCGCGTCGCCGCCAACGCGACCGTGCCAGATCGGAATCTGGTGTCCCCACCAGAGCTGTCGGCTGATGCACCAATCGCGCTTCTCGCCGAGCCACGACAGGTACGTGTTGCCGTAGCGCGTCGCGTCCGGCCAGAACGTCACCTGGCGTCCGGTCGCGGTCTTCCACTCGCCGGCGACCGCATCCATCGCGGCCTGCGCGAGCCCCGGCGCGCTGAACTCCTTGTCGGTTCCACGGCCGCAGACGACGCCACCGTCGACGTCGCCCATGCGGACGAACCATTGCTTCGACAGGTACGGCTCGATCGGCGTCTTCGAGCGATCGGAGTGGCCGATCTCGACCTCGCGGTCCTCGATGCTCTCGAGCAGACCCTGCGCCTCGAGGTCGGCGACGACGCGCTTGCGGGCGTCGAAGCGATCATCTCCCGCGTACGCGCCGGCGGCGCTGTTGAGCGTGCCGTCGGGCTCGAGGATGTTGACGATGCCGATCTCGTCGCGGTGTCGCGTCCACACGTCGTAGTCGTTCGGGTCGTGCGCCGGCGTGATCTTGACGCAACCGCTGCCGAGCTCCGGCTTGGCCCACTCGTCGAGGATGAGCGGAAGCGGCCGGTTCTGTAGCGGCAGCGTCACCTGACGGCCGTCGCGAGCCATCACCGCGAGCTTCTCGAGCGCGGGCAGGTGGGTCTCCTTGCGCGCCTCGATTCGGGCGATCTCTTCCTCGAGCGCGGCGCGGTCCTTCTGCGCTGCGCTCTCGAGGCGCTCGCGCGTCTTCGCGATCAGCTCGTCGAGCCGGCCGGCCGGATCCGGATGGCACGCGACCGCGGTGTCGCCGAGCATCGTCTCGGGACGCGTCGTCGCGACGGTGACGCGCTCGGGCTCGCCGGGCTGCGGTTCGATAACCGGATAGGCGATGTGCCAGAAGTGACCGTCGACCTTCTCGTGCTCGATTTCGTCGTCCGACACAGCCGTGCCGAGGTGGCAGTCCCAGTTGACGAGGCGATTGCCGCGATAGATGAGCCCGTCACGGAACATAGCGTAGAACGTGTGTCGCACGGCGCGCGCGCAGACATCGTCCATCGTGAAGCGCTGGCGATCCCAATCGCACGAGCATCCCATCGACTGCTGCTGCGACGCGATTCGCTTCTGGTACTGGTCCTTCCAATCCCAGATGCGCCCCACGAGCGCGTCGCGTCCGATGTCGTGCCGCGTCTTGCCTTCGAGCTCGAACAGCCGCTTCTCGACGACGGCCTGAGTCGCGATGCCGGCGTGATCGGTGCCCGGCATCCACAGCGCGTTCTCGCCCATCATGCGGTGCCAGCGCGTCAGCAGATCCTGCATGACGTTGTCCATCGCATGCCCCATGTGCAGCGCGCCCGTGACGTTCGGCAGCGGCATCATGATGACGTAGCGCTCGCTGCGCTCGTCCGGGTGCGCGCCAAACGCGCGGGCGGTCAGCCAGCGCTCGTAGATCTTCGCTTCGGTCGCGCTCGGGTCGTACTGCTTCGGAAGCTCGCTCATCGGAGGCGTTTCTCGGGGGACGGGCGGATTCGATGAAGCCTGCGAGGTTACTCGACACGGCCGCGGAGGTCCATGGGCAGGGCGGAACGGGCGAGGCGGCCCCCGACGCCGACTCCGACTCCGACTCCGACTCCGACTCCGACTCCGACTCATCGCGGTAGGG
>CAYMRB010000416.1:0-8909 GCA_964392615.1 uncultured Planctomycetia bacterium
GCGGGCCTATCCCATGTCGGCCTACAACTGGCGGTGTGGGCGGGTGCCTGCGTCTCCGTTGTTGTTGGGGGGCAGGCGGGCGGCTCCGAACGCGCAGTCGCTCTGCCCGCCCGTCGCACCCGCCCGCCCGCGCGTCTTCCTCTCGGAGATCATGTACCACGCGGTCCTCGAGGAATCGCTGGAGGAGCGGCACGAGTTCATCGAGATTCACAACGACGCGGACGAGGACGTCGACATCGGCGGCTGGCGCATCGTCGGCGGCATCGAGTACGAGTTCCCCGCAGGGACGATTCTCGCGCGCGACGCGGCGGCTGTCGTCGCGAAGGATCCGCAAGCGCTCGCTGCGGTCGAGGCGTACGGTCTGACGGTCGATGGTCTGTTCGGACCGTACGATCGCGAGCTCGACAACGGTGGCGAATCGATCGCCCTCGTCGGCGCCGACGGGCAGGGGCTCGACACGGTGACCTACGACGACGATTCCCCGTGGCCGCTCGCTGCCGACGCGTTCGGAGCCGGCGACAACTGGGTGGCGGCCGAACTGCTCCCTCTCGAGGATCACCGCTACATGGGCGTGTCGCTCGAGCGGGTCAGCTTCGACGCCCCTGGCAGCGACGTGTCCAACTGGGCGCCGTCGCCGGCCGATGGCGCGACGCCGGGCCGCGACAATAGCGCGCGACGCCCCGAGCCGCTGCCGATCGTCGCCGACATCGTCGTCGCGCCCGCGGTCGCGGAAGGCGCCGACGAGTTGATCCGCGCCGACGACGAGGTGCGCGTCCAGGTCGCGTTCACGCCGCGGTCTCCCTCCGGTGCGGTGCGGCTCGAGTTCTACATCGAGGACATCGAGAGCGACGACGAAGCCGTCTTGTCGATCGACCTGGGGGACGAAGGTGCCGACGGCGACCTGCTGCCCGGCGATGGAGTCTACTCCGCTATCCTCCCGGCGCAGGAGGTGAACTCGATCGTCCGCTATCGCGTGCTCGCGGATCGCGGCGAGGGCGAGGAGCTGGTCGCGCCACGGCCGTCGGATCCGATGGAATGGCATGCCTACTTCGTGTCGCCCGTAATCGACACGGAGACGCGGGTGTATCAGCTCTTCATCGCTCCCGCCTCGTGGACGCGACTGTGGACCAATATTCCGAATCGCGCGGGCGGCTGCAACGCGAACCCGCGGTGGAATCTCAAGGAGCGCGCGGTTTTCGTCTGGGAGGGCAAGGTCTGGGACTGCCGCGTGCGGTATCAGGGAAGCCGGTGGAATCGGCGCAACGGCAACAACGTGAACGGCTGGCGCTTCCCGGCGCCGTCGCAGCCACGGCCGCCGAAGGCGCTGAGCTGGCGCATCTCGCTGCCGCGATACGCGAGCGTCGACGGGCACGACGAGTTGACGCTCAACAAGCTCACGCAGGGCTGCCCCGGCTACAACGCCGGCGTCGGCTACCGGCTGTTCGGTCTGGCCGACCTGCCGTCATCGCGGACGCAGTTCGTGCGCCTCCACATCAACGGCGGCTACTTCCACTACATGATGCAGTACGAGCGTCCGGGAGAGGATCTGATCCGACGCTACCATCGCGAGCAGCGCGAGAAGTACCCCGATCTGCCGCGCGAGCAGCCGGGACACCTCTACAAGTCCGTCGGCTGCAACTGTGACGAAGGACCGTACGGCTGGGGCGACTTCCGAATCCTTCCCGCCCGTTGCGGATTCACCGAGCTCGACCGCTACTCGTGGACCTACCCGCGCAAGATTCACGAGTGGGCCGATCACTCGGAGTTCCGGCAGCTCGTCATCGATCTGCACGATGCGCGGCGCGGGGGCGTCGCCGCGATCCGCGCGTTCTTCGAGGAGCGCTTCGACATCGACTTGCTGCTCAACTACTACGCGATCATCAACTGGTCCGTGCCGTTCGACGACATGTTCCAGAACTACTTCGTGTACCAGCGGCGCAGCGACGGGCGATGGCTCCTCGCACCGTGGGATCTCGACCGCAACTTCGGCGAGTGGAAGGGCGCGAACGCGTCGCTCTACGTCGGCGAACTCGGCGATCGCGACAATCGGTCGGGCTGGTGGAACTACCTCAAGGACGCGTTCTTCGAGGCTTTCCGCGACGAGTTCGACGATCGGCTGTTCGAGCTCAACAACACGCTGCTCCATCCGGACAACGTCGCGGCGCTCGTCGATGAGGTGACCGCCGAATCGAACCCGACGGAGGCCGCGCAGGCGCCGGCGGGCGTCGCATGCAGCTTCCCGGCGCGCGCGTCGAGCTTCAAGGCGTTCGCCGTGCAGCGGCATGCCATCGTCAACCGCACGATCGTGAACCTCTCCATCGATGCGGGGGACGATCGGACGGTCTTCGTCGGCGCCGAGGTGCAGTTCGATGCCAGCGCGACCACGCCGCCTCCGAGCGACGACGTCACGTACACGTGGTCGAACGGCATGGAGGGAGCCACGCCGAGCGCCGTCTTCGACGAGCCGGGCGATTTCGAGATCGTTCTGACGGTCACGGTGCGCGGTGTCGAGTTCATCGACTCGGTGCAGATCAAGGTGCTCGAGTTGCCGCAAGAGGCGTTCCTCGAGACGGACGGCAGCGTCGTCTTCGAGGCCGAGCACTTCTGGGCCAACGATCGCAATCAGGGCGAGGACACGTTCTGGCAGGAAGAAGCGGCGCAGGAGGGCTTCTCGGGCGCCGGGTACATGCGCGCGGTCGAGAACGATCGCGAGACGTTCCTCAGCCGCTACGTGGGCAGGGCGCCGGAGCTGCGCTACGCGATCCTGTTCCGGAACGCCGGTGCGTATCGCGTCTGGATGCGCGCGTTCGTTCCGTCGACGCGCGCCGACAGCTTCCACGTCACGCTCGACGGCGTCGAGAGGTCCAGTGGAGCCGCGCAGGACTTCGAGATCGACGAGACCCAGTTCTCCTGGTCCGGCGATTCACGCCGCGAAGGGCCGCAGACACTGGTGGTGGAGGAACCCGGGTTGCACTATGTGTCGATCTTCCTGCGCGAGAGCGGATCGATCGTCGACAAGGTCGTCCTGACGCTCGATACCGAGTTCGTTCCGGAAGGCGCGGGCCCGGCGGAGACGGCGTTCGGGCCGATCGACGCGGCGCACCCGGCGTTCATTCGCGGCGATTCGAACGGCAACGGGCGCCTAGAGATCGCCGATGCGGTCGACATTCTCTCGTACCTGTTCCGAGGCGGCGCGCAGCTGACGTGTGACGATCACGCGGATGTCGACGACGACGGCAGCGTTCTGATCAGCGATCCGATCGCGCTCCTCGACTTCCTGTTCCGCGGCGGCACCGCGCCGCCGGCGCCGTATCCGGAGCCCGGCTGGGATACGACGCCCGACGAGAACGACTGCGGGAATCGCTAGCCGCCTTCTCTCAAGGGGCTGTTAGCTCTTCAACACGCCGTGCTTCTTGCCGACGTGCGTGAACGCGCCGACGGCCTTGTCGATGTGCTCCTGCTCGTGTGCGGCCGAGAGCTGCACGCGGATGCGCGCCTGGCCCTTCGGAACGACCGGGTACGAGAAGCCGATCACGTAGACGCCTTCGTCGAAGAGATCGCGCGCCACGTTCTGCGCCAACCGCGCGTCGTACAGCATGATCGGTACGATCGGATGGTCGCCGGGACGGATGTCGAAGCCGGCGGCCGTCATCTTCTTGCGGAACGCCAGCGTGTTCTGCTCGAGCTTGTCGCGGAGGGCCGTCGACTCCGTCAAGAGCTCGAGGACGCGGATCGTCGCGCGAACGATCGACGGCGCGACCGTGTTGCTGAATAGATACGGTCGCGATCGTTGTCGCAGGAGCTCGATGATCTCCGCGTGTCCCGACACGAAGCCGCCGGATGCACCGCCGAGCGCCTTGCCGAAGGTGCCGGTGATGATGTCGACCCGGCCCATCACGCCGCAGTACTCGTGCGATCCGCGGCCGGTCTTGCCGAGGAATCCCGTGGCGTGGCAATCGTCGACCATGACGAGCGCGTCGTAGCGGTCGGCGAGATCGCAGATTTGGTCGAGCTTGGCGATGTCGCCGTCCATGCTGAACGCGCCGTCCGTCGCGATCATGCGGAAGCGGCAGTCGGCGGCCTCTTGGAGCTTCGCCTCGAGGTCGGCCATGTCGCCGTGTTGCCAGATCAGCCGACGTGCCTTGGTCAGGCGGATGCCGTCGATGATGCTCGCATGGTTGAGCTGGTCGGTGATGATCGCATCCTGCGGGCCGAGAAGCGGCTCGAAGACACCGCCGTTCGCGTCGAAGCACGCCGCGTACAGGATCGTGTCTTCCGTGCCGAGGAATTCGGCGACGCGGCGCTCGAGCTCCTTGTGTCGATCCTGCGTGCCACAGATGAACCGCACGCTGGACAGGCCGTTGCCGCGCTCGTCGATGCCCTCGTGCGCGGCCTGGATGACTTCCGGATGACTCGACAGGCCGAGGTAGTTGTTGGCGCAGAAGTTGATCACCCGGCGCGGCTCGGAGCCGCTGGGGTACTCGACTTCGATCTCGGCGTCCTGCACCGAGGTGATAACGCGCTCCTCCTTGTAGAGTCCGCCGTCGCGGATCGACTGAAGCTCCTCGCGCAGTGTGTCGCGGATCGCGCCGTACATGGGATTCTCCGATTACCTGTGGGGAACCGTGCCGGGGTCTAGCGGGTCCTTGTCTCGTTCGAGCGCGTCGCGCGGCTCGACCTCCGACGGTGTTCGGTGTTCCGGGATCAAGACGAGCTTGCACGCGTCACCGGATTCCAGGAGCGGCATGCATTCGTTGACCTCTTCGAACGTGATCGTACGCGTGATCAACGGTCGCAAATCGACGACCTCGTTGGCGAGCAGCCAACGAGTCTTGTACCACGTGTCGAAGATGCGTCGACCGTTGAGCGCGGTGACGTGGAGGTTCTTGAAGATCAAGCTCTCGGCGACGTCGATCTCGACCGGATCCGACGGGATGCCGAACAGGACGACGATGCCGCCGTGACGCGCCGCGCGGAACGCCGCGTTGATGGCGATCGGCGAGCCGCTCATCTCGATGACGACGTCGATGCCCGTGCCGTTCGACCCGACGAGGTTCTCGACCATGTCGCCGTCGGTTCGCGGGTTGAACGTCTCCGTCGCGCCCATCTTTTTCGCGAGGTCGATTCGATGGTCATTGAGGTCGCACGCGATGACGCGCGACGCTCCGCTGGCTCGCGCGATGCCGACGCTGAAGAGACCGATCGGGCCGCATCCGAGGATGGCGACGCTCTTGCCGGTGATGTCCTGATTCAACGTCGCGAAGACCGCGTTGCCGAACGGCTCCTGCAGCGCGGCAACTTCGGGCGAGATCTTGCGGCGGTCGTTGTGCCAGATGACCTTCTCCGGCACCGAGACGAACTCGGCGAACGCGCCCTCGCGGTCGACGCCGAGGATTTGCGTCTCCGGGCACATATGGGCCTGGCCCGTGCGGCACTGATAGCACATGCCGCACGTGACGTGCGACTCGGCGGACACGAAGTCGCCGACCTCGACGTGCTCGACGCGACGGCCGCGCTCGACCACGATCCCGGAGAACTCGTGGCCGAGCGTCAGCGGCGGCTTGATGCGCTGCTGACTCCACGCATCCCACTTCCAGATGTGCAGATCGGTACCGCAGATTCCCGCGGCCTCGACTCGCACGAGGACCTCCTCCGGCCCGACCTCGGGCACCGGAATCTCTTCGACGACGAGTCCCTTCTCGGGACGTGCCTTGCGGACAGCGAGCATCGTGCGTGCCATGGGCGGAACGAGCCGATCGAGTTGATGTATGGGACAGGGGTGAGGTCGCGGCGTTCGGATCCGCACGCCCGGCGGCCGATCGCCACAGGCGGCGCTACCTCGCGTCGGCGAAGAGCTCCGTCGAGAAGTACCGCTCCATGCGGTCCGGGAAGACAGTGACGACGCGCGCGGCCGGTCCGAGGAGACGCTGAGCCTCGACCGCTGCCGCGTAGTTGAGGCCGGAACTCGGCCCGACCGGGAATCCGCGCAGGATCAGCGCTCGGGTCGTGTCGAGCGCGGCATCGTCGGAAATGTCGAGCTCGATCAGGCCCGGGAGCGCAGCGGGGTCGAAGAGCTTGGAGACGCCTCCGTCCATGACGCCGGGCACGCGCGGGCTGAAGCTGCAGCATTCGACGCCACCCAGCGCCACGCCGCCGACGGGTCGCGCGGCGACCGGTGTGACCGGCGAGCCGGCCCCGACGAACGCGGCGTACAGGCCGACGATCGTGCCGCCGGTGCCGACGCCGCTGGCGACCGCGTGAACGACGCCGCCCGGAATCTGGGCCAGGATCTCCTGGCCGGTCCACACGTGGTGGGCCTCGGCGTTGTCGGGATTCTCGAATTGCCGCGTGTAGAACGCGCCGGACTCTTCGGCGAACTCGCGCGCGGTCTGAATCGCGCCGACGATGCCGCTGTCGGCAGGTGCCCAGCGGATATCGCCACCGTAGGCGCGGATCATGAGCTGGCGCTCGCTGCTGACGCCTGCGGGCAGTACGGCCGTGAAGTGGAGGCCCATCTGCGCGCACGCCATCGCGAGCGCGATGCTCGTCGATCCGCTCGAGGCTTCGACGACCTTGCCGCCCGGCGCGACCTGGCCGGAGCGCCACGCCTTCTCGAGCATGTACCGCGCGATGCGGTCCTTCGTCGAGCCGCTCGGGTTCAGGAACTCGAGCTTGCAGAAGATCTCCGGTCCCTCGACTTCGAGTCGGACCGGGACGAGAGGCGTCGGCGCGATCTGTTGGAGGTAACGATTGTCGGTCGGAAGCGGCGGACGCGTCATGTTTCCTGCCGATTCAATCCGTGGTGGTCGGGAGTCCGCGTCGGGTCCAACCCTCGCACGTGACGTTGCCCGCCGCGTCGAGCTCGGCATCATACCCGCCGCGCATGTCGACGACGCCGGTGAATCCTGCCGCGATCAACATCTCGGCGGCCTTCATCGACCGGCCTCCGCGGAGGCACGCGACGATCAGCGGCGCGTCCTTCTCGAACTGCGCGGTGACTTGGGCGACGAACTCCGGGTTCGGCACGAAGCCCGCACCGCGAGGGTTCTTGTCGAAGACGGGGATGTTCACCGAGCCGGGCACGCGACCGGTGGCGAACTCCTCGGTCGTGCGAACGTCCAGGTACGCGTAGCCGCCGTCGGAATCGAGCAGCGACTTCGCCTCGTCGGGTTCGACGCGTCGAATGGCCATGGCTCTCGTCTCGCTGGATGGGGGGCCGGGAACTCGCGACAGTCATAGCTCGCGCGTTCTCGCTGCGCAAGCCTCCTCTGAGCGATGCGCGCGACGATTGTGACCCGGCTCACAGAGCGGCGGGCTACGTGGCGCCTGCTGCGTGTCACCCCGACTGTGAGTCTTCGCATGGCAGCAGCGGGAGCGGCCGTTCTCGGTCACCCCTTCGGAGCTGTCGACCGCCGCGGGGCCCGAGCGGCAGGCGCCTCACGTTCACGGCGAACCTGTCTGCGGTCGCGCCTGCGCATCCGAGACACCGGGGGGCGCGTGCCGTTACACTCGGTGCAGCGTCTCCGGCTCGCCGCCGGATCTTCTGTCGACACAACCTCGGGGGGCGTCTGCCCGTGCGGCAATTCCGACAGTCCTGGCTCGCGCTGCCAACGCTCTCGATCGTTCTCGCGTTCGGTGACAGTTCGTCCGTCGCGCAGTGCGACGCGACCGGCTTCTGGCGCGGCGATGCCGACTGCAGCGGCGAGCGCGCGCTCACCGACGCGGTCGTCGTGTTCGACTGGCTCTTTCGGGGCGGAGCGACGCTGCCGTGCCTCGACTCGGCCGACGCCGACGACGACGGCCGCGTGACGATCACCGACGGCGTCGCCATCCTGCTGCACCTGTTCGAGGCGCCCAGCCTGCCCGCGCGGCGCACGACTCGCGACGCGACGCCCGATGCGCTCGGCTGCGTCAGCGGTCGGGCGCCCTGCCCCTTCGAGCTGCGACCCGAGCGGCTCGGTCAGATCGAGCGCGGCGCGCTCACTCAGCCGTCGGGTGTCGCCGTCGGCTGGCGCAATCCCGATCTCCTGTGGCTCGGCAACGATTTCGACGGGGAGCAGAGCCCGATCGTGTTTGCGGTCGACCGATCCGGTCAGCTCGTCGGAATGCTCACCCTGTGCGCTTCCGAGGCGCAGTGTCCGCCGGAGCCGAGCCGGGAGTGCCTGGAGCCCATGGAGCGGATGAACTGCGACTGGGAGGCGATGACGATCGGTCCGGCTCCCGACGGCTCGCCGGCTCTGTACGTCGGCGACATCGGTGGCAATCGATTCGCGTCGCGAACCGTGTTCGCGATCCATCGCGTTCCGGAGCCCGCCATGGACCCGGGCGGCGATCTGCGGCTGCTCCGCGACGCGGGCGACTTCGCGACCCTGTTCTTCTCGTTCGAGCCTCGGGGCTTCGACGCCGAGGCGCTGCTGTGCGATCCGGTGACGGGCGACCTCTTCGTGGTGTCGCATCTCCCCACGCCGGCGCTCTTCCGCTACCCGTCGCCGCAGCGGCCGGGGGAGATCGTCGGGCTCGAGCGCATCGCCGACCTGCCGCCGTTCGAGCCAGCGGGGAGCTGGATCTCGGGCGCGGAGATCTCGCCGTCGGGCGAGCGCCTGCTCGTCAAGACGTTCTGGGCGTTCGCGTCGTGGGTGTACCTGCTGCCGTGGAACGGCGACGATCCGGCCGCGGCGTTCGCGGCCGAGCCGATCTGCGCGTGGAACCTCGCGGAGTACCTCGGCGCGGTGAGTCTGCACGCCGGCGCCATCGCATTCCTCGCGGAAGACGAGTTCGTCTCGATCGAGGAGAACGCCGCCGCGCAGATCTTCCGGCTCGAGATCGCCACGCGGTGAATCCCGCGATCTCCGCTACCTCGAGTTTAGCGGTTCTGCGACGTCGAGCGGGCGAGTTCTACGACGGCCCCA
>CAYMRB010000417.1:0-8898 GCA_964392615.1 uncultured Planctomycetia bacterium
CACCTCGCGCAGTGTGCAGAACGCCCGGTGCAGGCGCTGCTCGACCGCACCCTGGGTGCACTCGAGAACGGCGGCAATCTCCTTGTACGATAGCCCCTCGCGTTCCTTGAGGACGACGACGGTGCGCAGGTGCGCCGGCAACGGCCGCAGGAGCTTGTCGAACAGCTCGTCGCCCTCGAAGCGCCCCGCGTGCGGATCCGTGTCCGACGGCCCCTCGCCGACGACCTCGAGGCGCGCTTCCTGATGACGTGCACGCCGCGTCCTGTGTTTCAGGGCCGTGTTGACCGCGATGCGGTAGAGCCACGTCGACAGGCTGGAGCGGTGGCGGAATCCGCCGATTCGCAGGTGCACGTTCACGAAGACCTCCTGCAGAGCGTCCTCGCTGCGCTGCCAGTCGCCGAGGATCCCCTGGACGACGCGGAAGAGGCGCGCGTGGTGCTCGCGCACGAGGAACTCGAAGGCCTCCTCGTCGCCGGCGAGGATCCTGCGCACCAGCTCCTGATCTTCCGTGCGTGCAGGCTGTTCCAAAGCGGTCCCATTATCGACAGGCCTCTCGGGACATCCAATATTCGCCCTCGCGGCGTGGACGCGCACGCCGCGAATCTCCTTGCATCACTCGGACTTCGGAACCACGTAATCGAATCGGTTCTCACCACTCTTGATCGTCACGTCGACAGGACCGGCCGCCCGAGCGCCGCCGACCTCGACTCGCATGCGGTAGGTTCCCGCTACGAAGCCGGTCGCGGTGTAGCGCCCGCGGACATCGGTCAACACGGTCTTGCGAAGTCCCCACTGGTCCTCGAAGACCAGCGTCACCGCGTCCGGCGGGCTGCGATCGGCGAACCGCAACCTCCCGCTGAGCGTCTCGCCGGGATCGAGACGCAGATTCCGCGCCCGCATCGCGCTGTCAGAGCGCACGCGGACCTCTTCGCTGGTCGGTACGTACGCTTCGTGATAGATGACCAGCGCGTAGCGCCCATCCGCCACCTCGCGCAGCTGGAACTCGCCGGCATCGTCGGACAGGAGCTGGCTGCGAGACGAGCCACGGACCTTCGCGAGCAGCTCGAACGCCTGCTTGCGTGCCGCTTCGTCGTCTCGCCGACGCCCGCCGGCACGACGTTCTTCCATGCGTCGGCGCATCTCGGCGCGGCGGTCCTCGACCGATCCCGCTCCCTCGCCGCTTGCCGAGCTCTCTTCGGCGAGCGCCAGCAGATAGACCTCGGAGCCGGGAACGGGCTTCTGGCTCTTGGCGTCGAGGACGGTGCCGATCAACGCGATGCCCTCGTCCAGCCGTACGACGATTTCCTGCGTCGCGGGGCCGCCGACGACGTCGACGGACACATCCTGCGAGATGAAGCCGGCCGCCAGGAATTCGAGGTCCCACGCGCCGGGCATCAGCTCGCTGATCGTGAAGCGCCCCTCCGCATCGCGAACGCGCTGCGGCCGGCC
The DNA here is from genome assembly GCA_964392615.1 of uncultured Planctomycetia bacterium. Classification (GTDB taxonomy): domain Bacteria; phylum Planctomycetota; class UBA8108; order UBA8108; family UBA8108; genus CAYMRB01. Next base: position 1,450 of record CAYMRB010000417.1, read on the forward strand.
GCCTCCACTACCGCCACCGCGACCGCGATCGAATCCGCCGCGACCGCCGCGATCGCCGCCCCGGTCGCCCCCGCGATCGCCGCTCTCGGCTGCCGCGGCGCCGTTTTCGCCAGTGCGCCGCTGGCGCGGGATGACCATGAACTCCTCGACGGGCAGGCCGGTCGTCGCCGACACGACGACGCCGCGGATCTCGCCGAGCGGCTCGAGGACGATGTCGAGGCTCGTGTCGGTCGCCACCTCCTCGAACTCGCGGCGCTGGTAGCCGCGACGCTCGGCGCGCACGGAGTAGACTCCGGGCCCGAGGCTGCCGATCCGGAAGCTGCCATCGTCGCCGGTACGCGCCCACTGCTCGTCGCGACCGCCCTCCTCGCTCTCGCGTCGTGCGCGCAAGACGGCGCCAGCGATCGGTGCGCCGGCGGGATCGCTCACGACGCCGGTAATGACGTTCTCGGCGAGGAGCTGCGCGGTCACGCGCGTCTCCCGGTCCTCTTCGACCGTCGCCTGTGACCGGAAGGGCTGGAAGCCGCGCTCGCTGATCGACACGCGGTAGACGCCGCCGTCGATCCCGCCGAACACGGCGATCCCAACGGCGCTCGTCGCGCGGACGGACGGACGCCTGCCGCCGCCGCCGAAGCCGCTGAAGCCGCCGCGACCGCCGCGACCGAAGCCACCGCGGCCGCGACCGCCGTCGCCACCGTCGGTCCTCTCCTCGCCTTCGGGCGGTACGTACGTCGCGAAGACGCGGACGCCGGAGCGCGGCTTGCCCTCCGGGTCGAGCACGGCGACGGTGAGTCGACCGCCGGCCGTCAACGTCAGCTCGATTCCCTCGAGCGCCTCGCCCGCCTCGATCGGGAACGCGTCGGAGTCGAGGTCCTTGAAGTCCGAGTGCTCGACCGAGAGCTGCAGCGACGGCCCGGGGTTGACCTCGGTGAGCTCGAAGTCTCCATTCGCGTCGGAGCGGGTCGAATCCGCGCGTCGCCAGCGGTCGCGCTCGCGACGGAAACGTCGCTCGCGGGCCTGCCGGTCGTCGCCGCCCTCGGAGTCCTCTGTCTCGCGCATCGCAACCACGCGCACTCGAGCGCGTGCCACCGGCTCGCCGGACTCATCGACCACGCGTCCGCGGATGCGTGCGGTCGGATCGAGACGCACATCGAGGCGCTGCACGTCGGGCTCCTCCTGTAGCTCGACGTCGTCGAGAACAGCGAGACTGAAGCCCGACGCGCGCACGCGAAGCTCGCCGATGTCGCCGGGGAAGAGGCCGCCGATCTCGAACTGCCCCTCGTCGTCGACACGCGCCGCGCGGCGATCCTCACGCCAGCGCAGAGTGACCTCGGCCGTGGAGACGGGCTTGTCGTCAGCCGACGACAGCACCTGGCCGCGCAGGGTCAGACCGCGGTCGAGCGCGACGTCGACCTGCGCCGACTTCTCCTCTTGCAGATCGATGCCGCCGACGCGGCGCGGTACGAATTCGTCGGCCTGCACGCTGAGCGCGTAAACGGCGTTGTTGAGCGAATCGAAGACGAAGCGACCGTCGCGGTCAGTCTCGACGACAGACGATGACCGGTACAGGGAGACCGGTTCGCGTTCGCGTTCGGCTTCGCGGCGCGCCTGGCGCTCGAGATCTTCGAGGCTCTGCGGCTCGTCGTCGTTACCGCCGCGGTCGCCCCGATCGCGTCCGCCGGGGCCGCGTCCGCCGGGACCGCGGCCGCCCCGGTCGCGGCCGTCGTCGCGCCCGATCGCGACGAAAGCGCCGGCCACGGGTTGACCGTCGGGATCCGTGACTCGGCCGCGAATCCGACGACCCGCTTCCAGCTCGATCTCGACGGTGACGCTCTCGTCGTCCTCCGAGAGTTCGGCGTTTTCGTCCTCCGGCACGAACGCCGCCTTCTGGGCGAAGACGGAGAACGATCCGGCCGGCAGCGCGTTGAAGGCGAACGCCCCATCGGCGGCGGAGAGCACGACGCGCTCCGGAGCCAAGGCGAGGCGTCGAATGCTCCCCGACATGCCGAAGCCGCGCCCGCCGCGCCCGCCGCGCCCGAACCCGCCGAACGAGCTCGCATAGAGAGCGACCTCCGCACCGCCGACGGGAGAGCCCTTCTCGTCGACGACCTTGCCGAGGAGTTGGCGGCCGGTCTCGAGAACGAGTTCGACGCCCTCGGAGCCCGAGGACTGGCGGCGCTGCGTCGCGGGAGCGTAATTGTCGGCGGTCGCGTCAACGCGGAACTCGCCGGGGTAGACGTTCAAGAGGAACTCGCCCTCGCCGTCGGTGCGCGTCTGGTCGACGACGCCTCGATCGCGGCTGCGAAAGAACGGGCCGAAGCCTCCGCTGCTCTCTGCCGATGCGGTGACGAGGGCATTCACGGCGGGGCGTCCGTTCGGCAGGAGCACGGTGCCGCTGATGGAGTCACCGCGGCCGAGGTGGAAATCGAGCTCGGAGCCGTTCGCCTCCCACTTCCAGCTCTCGCTCTCTGGAGCGAATCCTTCGGCACTCGCGAGGACCGAGTAGTGGCCGGGCGTAAACGCCGTGAGAGAGAACGCATAGCGCCCGTCGCCGTCGGTAACCGTCTCGCCGAGAGGCGCGAGCGACGAACGTCGTCCGGATGCGAGCGACTGGGCGAGAAGGCGACGGCGGGCCTCCTCGAGCCGATCAGCGTCGCTCATGCCGAAGATGTCGCTGTTGACGCGCACCGAGACGCGGGCGTCGGCGAGCGGACGGCCGTCGAGGTCGTAGACGATGCCCGACAGGGTCGCACCCGATCTCGCGGCCGCCGCGGCCGGGGCGCTGTCGGCGTCGGCGGCGTCGGCGGCGGCGTCCGCATCGTCGGCCGTCGCCGAGGACTTCGAGGCGTCCAGGGCACTCGAGCCATCGCCGGCTCCAGCGAGATCGACGCCATCGATGTCGAGCGCTGGGTCGGAGCCGAGGCCGTTCAACAGGAACCAGAGGATGGCAGCGAAAACGACCGCCGACAGGCCGACGGGGACGAGGAGCTTCTTGTTCATGGTCGCACGCCTTGCAAGAGACCCGCGGCCTCGAGCAGTCCATTGCTACAAGGCCGACGAGGCGGTTCGAACTCGTGCGGGCGTCCCAAGTCGGGCGCCCTCGCAGCATTGGAGTCGAACCGGAGGGAACCGCTTAGCGAATTCCCGCGGGTGAGCGAAAGCCCGGTGGTCGACGCTCGCCATGAGGATTTTCGGCCCTTCGGCCTCGCTTGCGCGCCTCCTGGGCGTATGGTACAAAGTGCGAACTGGTCAATATCTACGACAAGTCGGGCACGTGTTCTCGAGAGCCGCGGCGGCAGTGTCGATCCTTGTCGCTCACGGGCTCGAGACGGACGGGTCGTGTCTTGGAAAGCGCAGTGTCAGGATTGGTAGGTACCGAGTCATGACGCGAAGCACGGTCGTACTCCTCGCCGCGTTGTCGTCGCCTTGGTGGTGTGTGGGCTGTCAGATGGCCCCGGACGAAAGCGCTGACGGAAACGGAGGCACGGAGGCGGCCGCCGGGACCGCAGCCGACACCGCTCCGGTCGGGGACGGCACGACCGCCCCAGCCGGAGACGAGACCGCGGACGCGGCAGACGCGACCGCCCCGGCGGGAGACGCGACCGCCCCGGCGGGAGACGCGACCGCGGACGCGGCAGACGCGACCGCTCCGGCGGGAGACGCGACCGCTCCGGCGGGAGACGCGACCGCGGACGCGGCAGACGCGACCGCCCCGGCGGGAGACGCGACGGCCGGGACGGCGGTCAAAAACGCAAACGGCACGACACCGGCGGGCTTCGACGGTGGTGCGGCGGTGGCGCCCGAGAAGCCCCCGTCGGAGGCGGAAGAGCTGCGCGGCGCCGGCTGGGTCCTGCTGCCGATCGGTGGAGCGCGGATCGAGCGTCTCGAGGCGGGCGCGACAGCGTCGCAGAAGATCGAGGTCGAGACCACCGCCCCACCGGGTTGGGAGCTCCGACTCGCTGCGAAGGCCGTCGAGGACGATGTCGCCGCGGAGTTCGAAGTGCTCGGCCGTCCGGGCGCAGCGGCAGACGCCGGCGCGACGGCCGAAAAGCGGGTCGTGACGCTCGAGCCGGGCCTCGATTCGCGGACCGTGATGGTTCTCCTCCACGGCAGCGACGGCGCTTTCCAGCAGCTGGAGATCCCGGAGCCGGAGCCGAAGGAGGCTCCCGCCCCGAATGCGGGCGACGAGAAGGAGTAGTCAGGCTTCGAATGCGGCTCCGTCAAGCGACCCCCGACGAAAACGCCTTCGATGCCCCGGATGGGGTTGACAGACGATTCCCGTCTTCTATATTTGGTCAGCCCTGATGAAGAGACAACCGTTCCCCGGTAGCTCAATTGGTAGAGTAGGTGGCTGTTAACCACTTGGTTCCTGGTTCGAGTCCAGGCCGGGGAGCCATGAAGTTCCCGAAAAGCGAGCCCGCCGAAAAGCGTCGGTCGACCGAAAACGACCGGGCTGGCGGCTTTCTTCACTTTCCTGGCCGGTCACTTTCTGGTAGCGTTCGGCCACTGCCTTGGTCCGGTTCTGAGCCTCGAGCATCGATACTCAGCGCCGATCTTCACCCCCAGTTTGGAGCGCAGAGTCACGATGGCTCAGAAGCTTTACGTCGGTAACCTCCCCTTCAGTGCGACCGAGAGCGAGGTCGAGGAACTGTTCGCGCAGTACGGTGCGGTGCAGTCCGTGGCCCTGATCACCGATCGCGAAACCGGCCGTCCGCGAGGCTTCGGCTTCGTCGAGATGGAAGATGGCTCGCAGGCGATCGAGTCGCTGAACGGCTACGAGATGGGCGGACGCCGCCTGAACGTCAACGAAGCCCGCAGCCGCGGTGGCGGCGGTGGCGGCGGTGGCGGCGGCGGTGGCGGCCGCTGGTGAGCTGATTCGATCGGGCAGCGATCGGCGGACATCGCATATGACCGTTAGACGCTGAACGAACGAGAGATTAAGAGGATCGGCCGTCCTTCGGGGCGGCCGGTTTTCGTTACGGGGTCAGCCGGGGTCGTCCGGCAGATCCTCGACCCGGACGATCGACGCGCCGCGCTCCATGAGACCGCACGCGACCTCGCACACCTCGGAGATGTAGTCGTTCGCGGCGTCGTCCGCGTCCGCGTCGCCGCTCTGCCACAGCGCGAGCACCGTCCTTGCGACCTTTCGCCGCGCCGGCGAGCTGAACGGCAGGAAGCTCGCGTCGATTTTCTCGAGAGTCTCGACTTGGTGGACCGCTCCGTGAAACGCGTAGTGCGGCGAGATCTCGGAGCCCGGCCAGAACGTACAGACCCGATGCCACTTCGGAACTCCGGAGCGCCGACCGAGAGCTCGCGAGAGCCATGTCGCCTCGATGCGCTGCCCGACCTCCCAACTGAGCAGTGACCGCACGTACCGGACGCGTCCGGATCGGATGTCGATCTCGATCGCGTCCCGTTGGCGCAGGAATCCACCGACGAGGATCAGCAGCAGCGCGGCTGCGCCGAACGCACCGAGCGGGATCCAGTGGCGGTGTGTTCGCGGCAACGGCAGGCGCATGTCATTCCCGCGCTCGTCGCTCGAGGAACTCCCGCCGCGCCGCTCCCACCCAGCACGTCCGACAACGACACGGGGTCTGCCCGCACGTGCCGGCCCGGTCCTCGGTGCCGAGCGGCTCGATCGAATCCTCGATGAGCGCGAGCATGCGTCGGAACTCCGGCGTAGTCTTGCTCCTCCACGGGCCACCGGCAATCGTCCCCCACCCGCCGTCCTCTGCGGCGAGAGGGCCGAGCAGGATGCGACTCTCCGCCGGCAGCGACACGTTGACGAGCGCCTCGAACGGTTGCGCTGCCAGCAGCTTCCCGAGTTCGGCGCCGAAGACCTCTCGCACATACTCGCGCAGCCGTCTCTCGCCGTCGGGGCTCGGCTGTCGCCACTCGGCCTTGTTCCACGAGTAATCGCCGTAGAAGACCGCGTTCACGTCGAGCCACTGGACGATGCGGTCGAAACTCTCCGCGTCGAGCTGCACGCGCGACTCGCCGTTCTCGTCCGGATGGCCGGCGAGCAGCATCTTCGCGAGCCGGCCTGCATGCGCGTAGTAGTCGTACGGCGTGCTGCGGTCGTTCTCGTAGTTGCACTGCGGCATGCTGACGAGCCCCTCGCGCGAGATCAGCGACTCGTACGCCGTACTGATACGGATCCGGTTCGGCCCCGGCCAGTCCGGGTACGGCAGCACCGCGTCCTTCATCGTTCCTAGCAGATCGATGTCGGTCTGAGGGTTCTCTTCCGACGGCAGCAGGCCGTGACACCGGATGCAGTATCTGTCCAGGATCGGTTGCACGGTGCGCGTGAAGCTGAGGCCGCCCTCGTAGCTCGGCCCTACGGGCGGCGTCAGCTCGCGAACGACGGCTCGTGCGGACGTGAGAGACGACGAGGTTGTCGAGTACGACGCAGCGGTGGCTGTCCTGGTCGCATGCGACCGGGACTCGTGGCAACCGGCGCAGGACGCGGTCTCGCCCGGCTGCAGGTAGACGAGGGATCGCATCCCCATCACCGCCATGCCGTTGCCGTCGAGTAGCTGCAGTCCGAGCATCTTGCACGCGGGCGCTCGAAAGGCGACCGAGCCGTCCGGTTCGACCGGCGCCGTGCCGAGGATCCTCTTCGGAAGGTCGAGGATGACTTTGCCGCGACTCGGCGGCGTCTCGACGGTCTGCTCCAGGATCTCGACGACCCGAATGCTCTTCACCTCGCCTGCCGGAATCTTCTCCGTCGACTCGTAGACGTCGTGAACGTAGAGCACGCCCGTCGTGTCCTTCCGTTCGGGATCGATCGAAGAGGGCAATGCCGGGGGCTTCTCTCTCGCCACGATGGGAATCGGCGCGAACGAGGACATCTCCGGATCGCGATAGATCAGCTCCAGCCCACCGAGGGTATCGAGCAGGAAGATGCCGTACGGCACGCCGTCCTGTCTCTGGCCCTCTTTCGCGAGCTTCGAAGGCGTGTACGCGACGAGGAAGAGATCCTCCGACAGAGGGTATGGATTGCAGTAGGCCCCGTGCAGCGGGAACGCGCGTCCGTTGTTGATGCCTCCCGCGCAGTGAATCAACGCGTCCGCCTGCTCCGGTGTCGCGCCGCGGTACTCCGACTCGGGAAACGTCACCTCGGGAGTCAATCGCGTGATGGGCTCCGGACCGTCGGCGCCGACGCGAGGATCGATCAGGATCAGCGAGCCCGCCGTGTAACCATGATGCGCCGCGGCCGTCGACACGATCTTCAACGACCCGGGAATCGCGCGCGGCTCCGCGGTCACACAAGGGTTTCGCGTGTAGTTGCCGTACACGTGCGCCACGCCCGTGCCATCCGGCTTGGCGCTCCACAGGCTCTGGAACCAGTTCCAATGCCGGTTGATGTAGTCCCAGCGCGTGTAGAGCACGCTGCCGTCGGCTTGAACGCTCGGCTCCCACTCCGGCGCTTCGTTGAACGAGATGCGC
>CAYMRB010000418.1:0-8846 GCA_964392615.1 uncultured Planctomycetia bacterium
GGCGAGCACGGCGTGACGAAGGTCCGCACCGAGACTCGCTGGCAGGCGCCGACGCGCATCGCCGTGCACCTCGATGAGGGCGGAATCGGTGGCCTTGTCGAGAAGCCAATCGACCGTGTCGCGACGATCGGCCGGCACCCCACGGGCATCGAGGCGCTCCGCTTCGACCGGCGTCGGCTCGGCGGCCTCGAGATCGAGCGCCTCCAGAATGCGCGCCACCTGGAAGTCCGTGTAGAGGTTGACGAACTCGTTGGCGCGGAAGAACTCGTGCGTCCAGATCGGAATGGGCAGCGCGGGGAACTCGCTGATGTCCAGCAAGTCCCGCTCGCGCATGGAGAATAGACGATCGAAGTCGATGGGCGCCTGCGCGCCGTGCTCGACCTGTTCGCCGCGCTCGTCGCCGTCGCCGGTCATGTCGCGTCAGGCCTCGGCGTGACCGCTCGCGACGAGGAAGTCCGCGAGCGTTCGGACATTCTGCAGGACCTTCTCGCCCTCTTCCTGGCTCTTGATCGCGACGCCGAATTCCTTCTCGACGCTCGCGACGACCTCGAGCACGTCGATCGAGTCGAAGCCGAGCCCCTCGTCGCCGAACAGCGGTGCGTCGTCGTCGATGTCCTCAGGACGCGTCTGGAGCTTGAGCTGGCGAACCAGCATCTCCTTCACTCGCAGCTTCAGGGTCTCGGTCGCGGGCATTCAGGGCTCTCTCCTCTCCACGCTCAGCCAGCCATCCTCTCCGACGAACCTCACGCGGTCGTCCGGCCGCGAGTCGACGCCGCCACCGAGCCACGTCGACGCCAGGACGAGGGGCACTGCACCGACCGCGCGACACGCGGCGGGAAGAGCCCCGACGAACGGCGCGCTCGTCGCGGCCTCGCCGGGTCGATCGAGACCGATCTCGAATCCGACCCGGTGGCGGCTTCGGCGCTCGTGCCGTCCCGGTGCGTCGGCGGAAGAACGGTTGACGCACAGGACGCTGGCGAGCCGCAGGGCATGAAAACGAGAATTCTCGTCATCTCGCACGCCGAGCGCAAGATCCTCTTCGACGACGCTCAACGCGGCGACGACGACGCGGTCGAGCCGCCGCAGCTCGAGAAGGTCGAGCGCGTGCCGCAGCGCGCCGATTCCGGAGCGCGCACCGTCGACCACGGTCGCGTGGTAGTCGCGCAGACCCCAGAGGAGCCCGACGACCGACGCGGTCGTCGACGGGAGGGCGCGCAGAAACCCCGCCGGCCCGACGAGCGCCGGATCGGCGCGCAGCTCCCCCGCAAAGCGCACGAGAGCGGCATCGGCGAGGCCATCGCACGCGACGACGAGGCCGCCATCGACGAACTCGCCCGAGCCACGCTCCCACCATCCGGCGCTCTCGAGCACCTGGCCGACGAGCCCGATCAGGGGCGCGCATTCCTCCGGGACCGCGCGACGCGGGCTCCAGCGCCCGGGAAACTGCGCGACGTCAACCGGGTCGAGCGCCGCGCGCGCGGCGTCGTTCTCGAAGAGAGACCGACGGCCGGCGTCATCCTCGATCCAGCCCGCGTGGCCGCATGTCACCTCGTACGCGGCGGTCATCGCACGCCCTCCGCGTCGTTGGCGCCGACCGCGGCGGAGGGGCGGGAGGGGCCGGCTGGCGGACGTCCGACGAGCAGCGCGCCGTTCTGGCCGCCGAAGCCGACGATGAGCGCGAGGACGACTGGGCGCCGCAGTTCCCGCGGCGCGTCGAGGACGTAGTCGAGCCGACACTCCGGATCGACCGACTCGACGCCGAAGACCGGGTGGACGCGGCCCGTCGCGACGAGGCGGGCCGCGTGCGCGATGGCCAGCGCCCCGGTCGCGGCGAGCGCGTGGCCCGTCGCCGGCTCCCACGTCGTCACGGGGAGCGCCGCCGCCGTTTCGGCGCCGAGAGCCGTCTCGACCGCGCGCGAGAGCATGCGATCGTAGACCGCGGAGCCGGTCGCGGTGACCGTCACGCAGCCGATGTCCGCCGCGGCGAGCCCGGCGTCGTCGAGCACGCGCCGGATCGCCGTCGCCATGCCGTCACCCGACGGATCGGGGCCCGTCATGTGATATGCATCACTGAAGAGCCGCGACGCGAGCACGCAGGCGGCGGCCTCGCGACCGCGCGCGCGGAGACGGCGCAGCGGCTCGAGCACGACGGCGCACGCGGCCTCGCCGAGAACGATGCCGTCGTGTGCGACGTCGAACGGCCGCAGCTCGCCGGTCGGCGAGAGCGCGCGCAACGCCGAGAACCCGGCCTGCATCGACGCGCTGAGCTCGTCGAACGCGACGATCGCCACGCGGTCAGCGCGGCGCAGCGCGAGGTCGGCGGCGGCCTGTTCGAGCGCGCAGAGACCGGAGACGCAGGTCGCGCTGAAGACGCTCGGCTGCGTCGAGACGGATCCCGACGCGATGCCGGCCGCGATGTCGGCTGCCAGCTGGCCGGCTCCGAGGCGACGGGCTTCGTCGATCGAGGACGCGTCCCGATCGCCGGCGGCGAAGCGCTCCGTGCGCTCCGCATCGCCGAGGGCGGTCGCGACCACGAGGCCGGTCCGATCGGTCGCTGCGTCCGGCACGCACGCGTCACCGAGCGCCTCGTCGAGCGCGACGATCGATATCGCGGCAGCGCGTCGGTCCGCCTCCCGCCACGACGGCGGCGCTTCGCCCCCGCGATCACATTGGAACGAGCGACCGCGGATGCGCTCGAGCGGCGCGATGCAGGAGCGGCCCGCGTCCAACGCGTCGAACAACGCGTCCATTCCGTCGCCGGCCGCGCAGACCAAACCGCTGCCCGCGACGGCGAGCGGAGCCTCGGATCCACCGAGGAGTGCGCTGTCGTTCTCGTCCTGCACGAAGTACCGTATCTGGTCCCTTCCTGCGGCCTGTCGGCCATAGCCCGCGCGCGCGCGACGCCGCGAACCGCGCCGGCAGCCGGCCTGACAGTCCGACGGCGCCCCAGTCCGACGGCGCCCCATCTTGACGGCGCCGTGAAGGGCGTCAACAGGTATCTAACGTCTACCGGGGTACGGAGATGGCAGACGTGGTCGTCAGCCTCTTCGTCGCGTCGTTCAGCCTCGGGCTCCTCGTCCCGGGGATCGGCGCCTTCGCGCTGTTCTCCCGCCGCACCGCGTGGTGGGTCGGTGCCCGCTGGCGGCTCGCGCCCCTGGCGACGGCGATTCTCACGGTCGTCGTGGACTGGTGGCTCATCTACCACTGCTGCAAGCCGCGGTGGTAGCCCGGCGACGATGCCGACGAGCCCCACGGAAGCCTGGGGCCCCGCCCGGGAATCGGGTATAAAGGCCGGTTTCAGGGAGACGTGTCGGCGTCGGACCGCTAGCGGACAGACCGAGCGACCGACGAAGCATCCATGCGCATAGTCGATCTGACGACGCTCTATCTCGACGGCGGCGACGGCGGCGTCAACACGTACCTGACCGAGAAGGCGCGCTATCTCGCGCGCCACCGGCCGGACGTCGAGCACGCGGCGATCGTCACCGGCCGGTCGACGCGCACGGAGCGGATCGAGCGCACCCGCGTCCACTTCGTCCGCAGCCCGAGCCTTCCGGGCAACCCCGAGCACCGCGTCCTCGTCGACTTTCGGCGCCTCGGCGCGCTGCTGCGCGAGGAGAAGCCGGACCTCGTCGAGGTCGACTGCACGTACTTCCTCGCGTGGGCGGCACGCCGCGCGTTGCGCCGTCAGACGACCGCGGGAAAGCGCGTGCCGATCGTCGGCCTCTACCACGTCCACTTGCCGCGCCTGTACACGCGAGCCGTGCGCAATCCGCTGCGCTCGCTGATGGCGAAGAGCACGGCGCCGCTGGCGTGGAAGTACAGCGAGCTCTGCGCACGACCGTGCGATCGCGTCGTCGTCACGTCGAAGGACTTGCACGAGCAGCTCGGGGACGCGCGGTTCCCGCCGCTCGATCACGTCGCGCTCGGAGTCAACCCGGAGCTCTTCCGCCCATCGGAGAACGGTCAGCCGCGGGCCCCGGACGGCATCGACCCGAATCGCCCGATCGTCCTGTACGTCGGCCGGCTGAGCCCGGAGAAGGACCTCGACGTCCTGTTGCGCGCGCACGAGATACTGCGCGATCGCACCGACGCGCAGCTCGTCGTCTGCGGAGAGGGCCCGATGCGTCGCGTGGTCGAGAAGCACGCCGCGCAGGATGACAGCATCGTCGTCCTCGGCCGCCTGCCGTACGGAACGGAGCTCGCCGACCTCTATCGAGCGTCGAGCCTGCTCGTCGTTCCCGGACGCAACGAGGCCTTCGGTCTCGTGGTGCTCGAGGCGCTCGCATGCGGCTTGCCGGTCGTCGCCGCGGCGAGCGGCGGACCGACGGAGACGCTGCGCGACGGACTCGGACGGTTCGCGCGCCCGGGCGATGCGGATGACTTCGCCGCCAAGACGCTCGAGGTGCTCGAGACGCTCGCAGCCGGCGAGGACGACTCCGCGGCTCGGCGGCACCACGTCATGGAAAACTTCTCGTGGACGCGCTCGTTCGAGAGGCTCACGGGAATCTACGAGTCTCTCGTTCCGGCGCCGTTGGGTGCGCGCGGGTGATGCTGACCGAGCTCGAGCACTCGACAGAATGCGGTCGTCGCGACGTCTGCGCGGTCATTCCGGTACACGACGAAGGCGTGACGATCGGTCGCATCGTCCGCGAGATCGGCGCGCTGTGCCGATGGGTGCTCGTCGTCGACGACGGTTCGCGTGACGACTCGGCGCGCGAAGCGGCGGTAGCCGGCGCGATCGTCCTTCGACACGCGAGGCGACGCGGCAAGGGCGCCTCGCTACGCACCGCGATCGATCGCGTGTTGGCCGCGACATCGGCACCATCGGTGATCGTGGATCGATGGTGCCATTGCCGCGGTGTCTTGCTGCTCGACGGTGACGGCCAGCACCTCGCGCGGGAAGCCGAGCGCTTGCTCGGGGCCGCCGAGCGCGGCGCGCCGCTTGTCGTCGGCGATCGCTCCGCCATGGACAGCGCGATGGCGTGGCATCGGCGCTGGACGAATCGAACGATGACGGCGCTCCTGCGTCCCCTGACGACGCCGGTGCTCCGCGACAGCCAGTGCGGCTACCGGTATCTCGACCTCGCGCTCTGCCGGCGCCTCCGCTTGAGTTGCGATCACTACGAAGCCGAGAGCGAGATGCTCGTCGAGGCGCACCGCCTCGGAGCCGACGTCGAACACGTGCCGGTGTCCGTCGTGCCGGCGGACGGGCGCTCGAAGATCCGGCCGCTTCGGGATACGATCCGCTTCCTGCGTTGGTACGCCGGAGCGATCCTTGACGCTCACGCGTCAGGTTCAACCACACCGAATCCAGACTCCTTGCGCCGACAAGCCGGTGCCCCTGCATGACCGAGACAGACGTGAATCCGCATCCCGACGCCGAAGGATCCGAGTCGAATTCGCCGCGCAGCGTACTGGTGACGGGCGCGACGAGCCCGATCGGCCGCGCCATCGTCGAGATTTTGGCGCGCGATGGTTTCTCCGTCGGCGTCCACTACCGCAGCGACGCGGAGGAAGCCCAGCGCATCGTAGCTCGGTGCGAGGAGCTCGGCGCGCGAGCGCTCGCGTACGCTGCCGATCTCACCTGCAGCGGTGAGGCGCAAGCTGTCGTGCGTCGGCACGTCGATGCGTTCGGCCGTATCGACGTGCTCGTCAACAACGCAGGCCTGGCGCGCGATGACCTCCTCTACTTCATGGAGCGCGAGCACTGGGACAGCGTCATCGACGCCAACCTCGGCACGCTCTTCGAGGCGTGTCGCGCCGCGGCCAAGGAGATGATCCCGCAACGCTCGGGGCGCATCGTGACGATCTCGTCGGCAAGCGCGCTGATGGGGCTCCCAGGTCAAGCGCACTACGCCGCGGCCAAGGGCGGGGCCGTCGCGATGACGCGAGCGCTCGCGCGCGAGCTCGGCCGCTTCGGCGTGCTGGTCAACGCGGTCGCGCCCGGCGCGATCGAGTCACCGGCGATCGACAAGCTGGACGACAAGCACCGCGACCACCTGCTCGACGGAACGGCGATCGGCCGCTTCGGCACGCCGCAAGAGGTCGCTGGAGTCGTGCGGTTCCTGACGTCGGAGGACGCGTCCTACGTCACGGGGCAAACGATCGTGGTCGACGGGGGCGTTACCGCCTGACGCTGACCAGTCGGGCCGCGAGCTACGCCGTCGCGCGCAGCACCACCGCCACTGCCGCCCCCGGTCGGTTCACGGCAACGACGAGAGCACACCGTACCGGTCGCTCGATCGGCGCGCTCGCGAGCTCGAGCCCCTCTGGAGCGACGCCGGCCCCCTCGCCGACGGTCGGCGGCACGACGCCGGTCTCGATCGCCCGCACCGCGATGACCGCCCCGACGGCCGAGCTGAACGCGAAGCCCTCGCCGAGCGCTCCCTTCGGGCATACGAGCGCGCACGGCCCCTCGCGACGCGGTGCGAACACGGCGCCCAGAGCCGGCCCTTCGATCGCATCGATCGTTCCGCCGTCACCGCTTCCGACGACGAGGTCGACGTCGTCGATCCCGATCCGGGCCATCGCGAGCGCGTCGAGAATCGCGCGTTCGACCGCGTCCGATCCAGGCGGTGCGGAATCCGGCCCTTGGTGCGATCGCGGACGCGCGATCGACCAGCCAGCAACTTCCGCGAGCGGCGATGCGCCGCGCTCGACCGCGACCGCTTCGCTCTCGAGAAGCGCGACGGCAGCTCCTTCGCTGAAGAACGGCGCTCCACCCGCCCCACTGTACGGAGCGATCCCCGCCGCGCTGACGAAATCACCGCTCGCAAGGGCGGCGTGCACGAAGTCGCAGTACTCGTCGGCACCGCCGGCGATCGCGGACATCGCATCGTCGAGCGCGACCCGCTCCGCCGCCTCGACGACCGCCGCCAGGCCGACGTCCTCGCCACCGACGAGCGCGAGACTCGCGCCGCGCAAGTCGAACGATAGCGACACGTGTCCCGATGCCGCGTTCATCACGCACTCCGAGAAAAGCAACGGGCTCGCGGCCCGTGGCCCATCGCGGTAGAGCGCCTCGTAGTAGTCGAAATGGTAGCGCGACGAGCCGTACGACGTGCCGAGCATGACCGCGGCGCGATCGCGCCACCGTGCGACCAGATCGTCGGTGCCGCCGGCGCGCCCGAGCGCAGCCGCCGTCGCCGCGACCGCGTAACGCGACAGCGCCGACACGCGGCGCAGCTTGCGCACGTCGACCAGCGCGTCGATGTCGTCCGCCCACGCGTCGACGGTGCCCGCTGCTTCGGGAACCGGCACGTCGCGGTTGGAGCGAGGACTCGGCCGGCGCCCGCTCTCGCCCGCGAGGAGCCGGGACCACAGCGCGTCGATACCGACGCCGAGCGGTGACACGACACCGGTTCCCGTCACGACGACGCGATGGCGATCGATGCTCCCGCTCATCGGTCCACGACCTCGCTCGAGAAGACCAGGCTCGTATTGCACCCGCCGAAACCGAAGCTGTTCGACATCGCGCAGCGCACTTCGTGCTCGACGCCCGTGCGCACGAGGCACAGGTCGCCGAGTTCCGGATCGGTCGCGTCGACACCGAGGTTGGCGGGCAGGAAGCCTTCACGGATCGCGAGAAGCGTCACCGCAGCCTCGACCGTGCCGGCGCCGCCGAGCGTGTGACCGAAGAACGGCTTCGATGAGCTCAAGGGCAGATCGGCAAGGCGATCACCGAAGACCTGGCGCAGAGCGCGCGACTCGGCGAGATCGTTCGCCGGCGTCGCGGTGCCGTGGCAGTTGACGTAGTCGATCCCGTCCGGCTCGAGCCCTGCGCGGTCGAGCGCGCGGCGCATGGCGAGGGCTGCTCCCTCGCCTTCCGGATGCGGATGGGTGAGATGGTGCGCGTCGGTCGACTCGCCCCACCCCGCGAGGTGCCCGAGCACCTCGCGGCTCGCCGCGCGCGCATCGTCCGCTCTCTCGAGGACGAACGCGGCGAAACCGTCGCCGAGAAGCATGCCGTCGCGATCGGCCGCGAACGGCCGCACATCGGAGGTCGAAAGCGCCATCAGCGAGCCGAAGCCCGCGAGCGTGAAGATGCTCAGCGGGTCGAAGCCGGCGGCGAGGACCGCGTCGACGCGCCCCGACAGGAGCCAACGCGCGCCTTGAGCCAGGCTACTGCCGCCCGCCGCGCACGCGTTGGAGACGATCGACGCGGGGCCGCCGATGCCGAGTCGCCGCGCGAGTCGGTCGAGAAACTCCTCGGTGTAGTAGCCCTCGAGCAGACCGTAGTCGACGTCTGCGGCGCCGTCCCGGCCAAACGCGGCAAAGAACCGATCGGAGGTCGACGATCCGGCCAGCGAGCTTCCGATCACGAGGCCGCACCGCGCTCCACTGGCGCCGCAGGCATCCACCGTGACGCCACCGAGCGCCTCGCGAATCGCTCCGAGTAGGTGGAGCATCTCGAACGGCAAGTCGGCGTCGACATCCCTGGTCGCCCCGAGGGCCGGAGCCTCGCCACCGGTGCGGATCGGATAGTCGCCGAGCTCGATGCGCGTGATCGGCGCGAGCCCGGAGTCCCCCGAGCGGAGGCGGCGCCAGTTCTCGCTGACGCCGACGCCCAGGCACGTCGTCATGCCCAGTCCCGTGACCGCGATGCGTTCGCTCAAGAACTCGTACTCCTACCGACAGGGGACATCGACCGGGGACGATGTCCCCCGCGGGATCCGCGCGGCCCGGAATCTCACCCGGCGCGCGCGACACCGAAGCCGACAACAATGCTCGTCTCGCCGCACCATTGCAACCATCTGTCGGAATCAACGGGCTGTTAGCGCGGACAGCGGCGCCGCAGACGTCTTGGCAATGCCGATTCGATTCCCTAAGATGCGCCTCTTCTT
>CAYMRB010000419.1:0-8807 GCA_964392615.1 uncultured Planctomycetia bacterium
CGCCGGGCGGCCCCCCCGCGCGGCGGGGGGGGGGGCCGGGGGCCGCCCCGCCCGCCCCCCCCACGCCTCAGGGCCAGCTTCAGAGCAGAGGCGAGGGCTGCGCAACTCCATGGGTGCACCCACGCCGAGCCTCGGCCTGGACGCTGCCGAGCCGATGGGGCATCATTGCGCGCTTCGCCAGTTGCCGGGTTTCAGAGAGGCTTGTCAGACTCGCCGAGCGAGCTTGCTCGCTGGCGAGGCGCGCGAAGGAGTCCACGCCGCAGGCCGATAATCGACTGAGCGCACCGACGCCAGCGGGCGAAGGCGCCGGCGATCTGTGCAACGATCTCCGCAATCCGGCACGAAGAGAGAGGAGCCCGATGAAGACTGCCGTCGCCCTTACGCTGTTCGTCGCGATCGGCTGCCAGCCGACTCGCGAGAGTCCGCCGACTCCCGAGGATTCGGTCCGCGAGGAGCCGGCTCGCGCGGCACACCCGGTCTCGGGGCGGCTTCTGACTCGTTGGGCACGGCAGGTCGACCCCACAACCGTGCACGGCGAGTATCCGCGTCCGCAGCTCGTGCGCGAGGAGTGGGCCGGGCTCAACGGCCTCTGGGAGCTCGCGATCACGCCGGCCGATGACCCGGAGCCTGCGAGCTACGATCGCGAGATCCTCGTGCCGTTCCCTGTCGAATCGGCGCTTTCCGGCGTTGCCGAGCGCGTCGGCGAGGAGCGGCGGGCGTGGTATCGCCGCCGCTTCGAGGTCCCCGATTCCTGGGCGGGGCGGCGCGTGCTCCTGCACTTCGGCGCCGTCGACTGGGCAGCGCGCGTGGAGGTCGACGGCACGTTTGTCGGGGCCCACTCCGGCGGCTACGATCCGTTCTCGTTCGACGTCACCGACGCGCTGCGCGGAGACGGTGATCACGAGCTCGTCGTCAGCGTCGTCGATCCGACCGACCGCGGCCCCCAGCCTCGCGGCAAGCAGCGCGAGGTGCCGGAGGGCATCTGGTACACGCCGACGACCGGCATCTGGCAGACCGTGTGGCTCGAGCCCGTTCCGGAGCGATCGATTCGCGGTCTGCGAATGACTCCCGATCTCGCCGGCGGCACGCTGACGGTGGAGGTCGACGTGGTCGGGGGGAGCGGCACGCCTCCGAACGTCGCCGTCGTCGCGCGCGCAGAGGGTGAGGAGGTCGCACTCGGGACCGGCGCACCCGGCGCGGCGATCGTGCTGCGCATCGATGCGCCGCGACCGTGGTCGCCCGACGATCCGTTCCTCTACGATCTCGAAGTTCGGCTCGCCGACGGCAGCGACCGCGTGACGAGCTATTTCGGCATGCGCAGTATCGAGCTCGCACGCGACCAGAACGGCATCGTTCGCATGTTCTTCAACGGCGCTCCGCTGTTCCAGTTCGGTCCGCTCGACCAGGGCTTCTGGCCGGACGGGCTCTACACGGCTCCGTGCGACGAAGCGCTGCGCTACGACCTCGAGGTCACGAAGCGATTCGGTTTCAACATGGTCCGCAAGCACGTCAAGGTCGAGCCCGCGCGCTGGTACTACTGGTGCGACAAGCTCGGACTGCTCGTCTGGCAGGACATGCCGAACGGCGATCGCCACGCGCACTGGCCGCTCGATGGCACCGAGATCGAGCGCACCGACGAGTCGCGCGAGATCTTCGATCGCGAGATTGCGGCCGTGATGAACGCGCTACACAACCACCCGTCGATCGTCGTCTGGGTGCCGTTCAACGAGGCCTGGGGGCAGTTTGATACGTTGCGCGTCACGCGCGGCGTCAAGCAGGCCGACCCGAGCCGATTGGTCATTTGCGCCAGCGGCGGGAACGACTTCGCGGTCGGCGACATCAACGACGACCACTTCTACCCGGGGCCCGGTGCGCCACCGGCCCAGATCGACCGAGCGGCCGTGCTCGGCGAGTACGGCGGGCTCGGCCTGCCGTTGAGCGGTCACACGTGGCAGGACGAGAAGAACTGGGGCTACCGCTCCTTCAAGGACGTCGAGAAGCTCACCGCGGCGTATGTCGGCCTTGTCGGCAAGCTCCGCAAGCTCGTCGAGTCGCGCCTGTCGGCCGCGGTCTACACGCAGACGACCGACGTCGAGATCGAGATCAACGGCCTGATGACGTACGACCGCGCGGTCATCAAGATGGACGCCGAGCGGATCGCCGCGGCGAATCGCGAGCTGTATCGCCCCCTGCCGTCGTTGAGCGCGGCCGAGCGCACGGCGGCGTACGTCCTCGCTCACTGGCGTTTCGAGGACGGCGAGCCCGGCGCGCGGGTGCCGAACGTCCAGGACGTGCCCGACAAGACCGGCGTCCCGGACACCTCCGGGCACAAGAACCACATGTGGGCGTTCGGCCGGCCCCAATCGCCCGCGTACTCGAGCGAGGTGCCTGCCGCGAAGCTCGCGGATGGACGCGCGAATCGCGGCTCTCTGGACGACACGACCGCACCGGGCGGCACGCCGACGCGCGACTTGTTCAGCGATCCGAGGCGCTCGAAGACGCACATGGACGTGGTGAACACGTTCCCGTTCGCGCAGTGGACGGTCGAGGCTTCAGTGCGGCTCTCGGAACTCGGCCGCGAGCACGGCATCCTCGGCAAGGACGGGAAGCCGACGGAGGCGCCGGCCGCCCCGCTGCAGCTCTTCGTGGATGCGGAGAACCGCGTGCAGCTCGTCGCCATCGACGGAAGCGGCACGGTTCGTGCAGCGCGGTTCGACACGGCCCTGGAGGCGGAGCGGTGGGTCCACGTCGCCGCGACGAGCGACGGGCACGCGCTCCGGTTGTGGGTCGACACCGGCGACGGGGCCGGGTACGTCCAACGGGCGGAAACCGCGTTCGACGGGCCGCTCGTCACGAGCGTCGGGACGTGGACGATCGGCCGCGGGTTCCACGGCGGGCGAATGGGCCGCGACGCGCGCGCCTGGATCGACGAGGTCCGCATCAGCGCGACGGCGCTGCGCCCCGCGCAGTTCCTCTTCGCCGACAAGTAGGATATTCGGTGTCGCGACGCGCGGATGTGCGGTGCGAACCTCACAGAAGCCGATCTTCGCACTGATCCCCGGCGTCGCGGAGTTCCTTGCCCGCAATTTTTTTCCGCGGCGCACGGCGCGTCGATCGTTACTCTGTCGGTGCCAGCCCGTACCATCGTTCGGCTGGCGGGAGCCGGGCCGCGCCCGACGAGAGCGCGGATCCACCGGTCCGATGCGAGGATGCGGACCGCGGCTCCTTGTCACGAAGTGACGTCGACCCCGAAGTTTGGCGTCGCGTCTGAGCGCACTGCCGGAGCGAAATCACGCATGCTGTCTCGACGGGGGGGCTGGAATCTAGGCCGACTTGCGGTCGTGTTGTTGTTGGTCGCGTTTATTCCGCCCGCGGTATGCGGTCAATCTCCCTACCCGGACAGCGAGGCCATCACCGAAATCGAGTTCGATTGGCCGACTCACGTCAGCCTCGCGCCGGGCAGCGACAACTGGCCCGTGACATGGGCTGACGACGACCACCAATACACGAGCTTCGGCGACGGCGGCGGTTTCGGAGGGACGAACAGCAACGGCCGCGTCAGCCTCGGATTCTCGCGGGTCACGGGAGACGCGGACAGCTACTCCGGACGCAATGTGTGGGGCGGCGTGAACGCCGCGAGCCCGGCGACCTTCGGCGGCAAGTCCTATGGCATGATCTCGATCCGCGGAGTGCTCTACGCGTGGGTCGGCCCGGGCTCCGGGACGGACTCCTTCGTCGAGGCGCGACTCCATCGGTCGACGAACAAGGGGCGTAGCTGGACGGCGGCGAGCTGGGCGTTCGCGGGGGCCGAAGGGATCATCATGCCGACGATCCTCAACTTCGGCCGCGACTACGCGGGTGCCCGCGACGACTTCGTGTACCACTACTTCATTCGCCGTCAGGGCAATCCAGAGGCCCTCGGCATCCATCGGCCGGGCATGATCGATCTCGTGCGCGTGCCGAAGGATCGCCTGATGGAGCGAGGCGCCTACGAGTTCTGGACCGGCGTCGACGATCGCGATCGACCGCTCTGGTCCGCGAACATTCGCGACAGACGTCCGGTGTTCGAGGATCCGGACGGCGTCGGCTGGACGGTCAGCGTCAGCTACAACCGGGGGCTGCGGCGATACCTCCTCGCGACGGAGCACGGCTACACCATGCGTGGCCGTCTCGGTCTCTTCGATGCTCCCACTCCGTGGGGGCCGTGGACGACCGTGCTGTACGCGCGCCAATTCGGCGCCGGACACGTCGAGGACTCCACGTTCTTCTGGAACTTCTCGAACAAGTGGGCGAGCGCGGATGGGCGCGACTTCGTCCTCGTGTTCACCGGGGTGCGCAGCAACGACGCGTGGAATACCGTCGAGGGTCGCTTCGAGTCCCCGTTGCCGCCGCCGGACGACTCGGACGCCGACGGAGTGCCGGACGACCAGGACAACTGTCCCGATGTTTCCAACCCCGGACAGGCGGACAGCAACGGCGACGGCGTCGGCGACATCTGCCAGCTCGACTCGATCTCCGGCGTCTTCCCGACGGGAGTCGATGAGACGGGACGCGTGCTCGTGGACGGTGCGGCGGACCCGCACTACCGACTTGTCGCGAGTGCCGACGGCGATTGGGGTGGCCCCGACCTGTGGACGGTCGCGACGCCGCCCGTGGCGTGGCTCGCGAACGATGATGTCTCGAGCTGGGTCGCGCCGCGGCCGGGCGCGGAGGTCGTCGCGGCGGGCGTATACGTCTATCGAACCGAGATCGATCTGACGGGCTTCAGTCCCGCTTCGGTGCGAGTCGATGGCCGCTTTGCGGCGGCGGAGAGCCTGCTGGCGATTCGCCTCAACGACCTCGACGTCGCCGGCATCGGAGCTGACGACGCAGCAGCCGCGTGGACGGCGTTCTCGATCGCGAGCGGCTTCGGCGCGGGCGTCAACACGCTCGACTTCGTCGTCCGGTCGGGGGACTCGTGCGGTCTGCGTGTCGAGCTGAGCGCGGCAGGGCTGCCCGGCGGCGAGCGCGAGTTCACGGTGCACGGCACCGGCGTCGACGGCACCGGCGGCGTTCTGGACGATCAGGCCGTGGATCCCCACTGGACGCTGCGCGTCGCCGCGGATTCGGATTGGAGCGGACCGGAGACCTACACCGTACGTTCCGACGAGTTCCCGATCCCGCCGTGGATTCCGAATAGCGCCGGCTCGAAGTGGGTGACGCCGCGAGCGGACGGCACGCGCGTGGCGACGGGCGAATACGTGTACCGCACGTACTTCGACCTCGACGGGTTCGATCCGTTCACGGCGGTGATCGAGGGGCGAATGACGGTGGACGACCGAGTCCTCGACGTGCTGATCAACGGCGAGAGCACGGGACAGACGGCGCAGGGATATGCGAGCTGGCAGGACTTCCGGATCGCCTCGGGCTTCGTGGCCGGGCGGAACGAGCTGGCGATCGTCGTCGAAAACCGCAGCGGCGAGTTCTCGTATAGCGGCTTGCGCGTCGAGATCCTGTCGACGTCGGCGACGGCGATCGGCACCGTCGAGGACGCGGACGAGGATGGCGTTCCCGACGACGACGACAACTGTCCCGCTCACGCGAACGCGCAGCAGGAAGACGTAGATGGCGACGGCACCGGTGACGCGTGCGACGGCTGCCCGTTCGATCCCGATCGTTCCGAGCCCGGGGCCGAGGGCTGTGCGGCTCGGGGCGGCCAGCTGCCCGGAGACTGCAACGGCGACGGCGAGGTGAACATCTCGGACCCGATCTGCATCCTGCGGCACCTCTTCGCCGGAAACCCGGCGCAGTTACGCTGCGAGGAGAGCGGCGCGCTCGGCGGCGCGACAGGAGACAGGCTGGCTCTCGACTGGAACGGCGACGGGGCTCTCGGCATGTCCGACGCGGTGGCGTCGCTCGGCTACTTGTTTACGGCCGCCAATCCGACGTCGCATCACGTGCTCGGCATCGAGTGCGTGGAGATTTCCGGCTGTCCGGACGACTGTCCGTGACGGTTTCTCGCTGACGCCGGTATCGACGCCGATGGGGTCGGCGGTATTCTCGGGGGCATGACACGACAACGTTCTCGACTTCCGCAACGTCTCGCGCTCGCGGCGTTCGTGCTTCTCTGGAGTGTGGCCTCGCGCCCCTTGCTCGCGGATGAGCCCGTGGCGTCTCGTGTGATCGGATCTCCGTGGCCCGCGGTCGACGCTCTCGGGCGTCGCGTTCCTACGGCGGACGTCGTCGGGGCGCCGAAGCCCGGTCGCTTCGTGGGGATCTTCTACTTTCTGTGGCTGGGCCAGCATGATGGCGGCGCTGCGCAGAGAGACGGGCCGTTCGACGTGTCGAAGATCCTGCAGAAGGATCCCGACGCAGCGAACAAGCCGACCTCTCCGCCGTGGGGACCGGTCGGCACGTATCATTGGTGGGGCGAGCCACTATGGGGCTACTACGTCGTCGCCGATCCCTGGGTCTTGCGCCGACACGCGCGCCTTCTGACCGATGCGGGCGTTGACATGCTCATCTTCGATGCGACGAACCGGGTGACGTATCGCGGCGTCTACCGCAAGGTCTGCGAGGTCTTCGCGAAGATCCGGCGCGAGGGAGGCCGGACGCCGCAGTTCGCGTTCATGACGAACACTCGCGCTGGCGAGACGGCGCAGGAACTCTACCGCGACCTGTACGAGCCCGGGCACTTCGAGGAGCTCTGGTTCCGCTGGCGCGGCAAGCCGCTGCTCCTGTGCGATCCGGCGCAGGCGAGCGCCGAGGTGCGCGCGTTCTTCACGCTGCGCCGAGCTCACTGGCCGTTCACGCAGGTAGACACACCGTACGCGTGGCATTGGGAAGCCGCGTACCCGCAGGTCTTCGGTTACACCGACGACCCGAACGTGCCGGAGCAGGTGAACGTCTCGGTCGCGCAGAACCTCCGCCGCAGCGACGGCAAGGTGACGAATATGAGTCGCGGCGACGCGCGCGGGCGCAGCTTCCACGCCGGCGATGTCGATCGACGACCAGGGGCGGTGCTTCACGGCTACAACGCGCAGGAGCAGTGGGAGCGCGCGATCGAGGTCGACCCTCCGTTCGTGATGGTGACCGGGTGGAACGAGTGGATCGCCGGTCGCTGGAAGCGGCCGGACGAGCCGTTCGTGTTCGTCGACCAATACGATCAGGAGCACAGCCGCGATATCGAGCCGATGAAGGGCGGTCACGGCGACAACTACTATCTGCAGCTCGTGGCCAACGTGCGGCGGTACAAAGGGGCGCCGCCGATTCCCTCTGCGTCCGGACCGACGACGATTCGACTCGATGGTGCACCCGCGCAGTGGGACGGCGTGCGACCGGAGTTCCGCGACGCGGCGTTCGACACGCTGCCGCGCGACCACGCCGGTGTGTCCGGGCTGCGCTATGTCAACCGGACGGGGCGCCACGACCTCGTCGCGATGAAGGTCGCGCGCGATGACCGGGCGGTCTGGTTCCAGGCGCGGACCCGCGAGCCGATCGCGTCGCGCGACCGCCGCGGTCTGTTCCTGTGGATCGACGCCGATCAGGATCGAAGCACCGGTTGGGAAGGCTACGAGTTCCTCGTGCGCCGCGGCGACGGCGAGGCCGACGAGTTCTGGATCGAGCGGCACCGAGGCGATCGCGACAGCTGGAAGTGGGATCGCGTCCGGAAGGTCGCCTCGCGCGTGGCGAAGGACGCGCTCTGGCTCGAGGTGCCGCGCCGGGCGAGCGGCCGCGCTGCGGGCGAGGCCGCGCTCGAGAGCGATTTCAAGTGGGCCGACAACCTGCAGAAGCCCGGCGACGCGATGGACCTGTACCTGAGCGGCGACGTCGCGCCGGAAGGGCGCTTCGCGTTTCGCTATCGGGCGCCGAAGTAGCGTCGTCGCGCGACGCTGTCAATCGCTGACGGTACGCAGGAGCTCGATGCGATCGAACAGCGCCGTGCCGCCCATCGCGGTCGGCGCGATCCCGGTCAGCGTGAACGTCCCGCAGTCCTTCCACAGGTCGACGGTGACGACGGTCCAGTTCTCGGGCGGCTCGCTCGACACCCGCTTCGCCTGCCACGACGTGGTGTTCTTCCCGGCGTAGTAGCGTCGCTCCGGTTGCTCTGCCGCGGGCCAACCGCCGTCTGCCGCGAGCTCGATCATGACACCGTCTGCACCGCTCGACTTCCACGCGAATCGAAGGTAGCGGAAGGAACCCTCGTCGGGCGTCTCGACGATGCGGTGGCTCCAACCGGCGATCCGCCCCGAGTAGCGTTGCGGCGGCGTCACCGCGAGACTGAACTCGCCGGAGTACCGATCGGCAGACGATAGCTTCGCGGTCCCGCTGCCCTCGACGAGGGTCGCCACGAATTCCCGCTCGTCATCGAACAGCACGAAGCCGGACGGATCGAAGGCTCCGAACGCGCTGCGGAGAAACGCGATGACGTCGGCGGCATCGCGCGGCTTGACGAGATCGACGAGGTTGTCGGGCATCAGCGAGACGTCCGAGGCGCGCATCGACAGAATCTCGCGACGCAGCACCGTGGTCGCCTCGCCGCCTTCCTTCTTCAGCGTGACGCTCGTTGCACCCTCGGATGCGAGCGTCCCGGTGAGAACGGCACCTCCTTGCGTGACGACGACGTAGCTGCGGAAGCCGATCGTGATCTGATCGCTTGGCGCGAGGAGGTCGCGCAGCAGGACCTCGTCGGCGCGACTGCGCGCCGAGCTCAGGTCGGGGCCGACCTCGCGTCCTTCACCGCGCACCAGGTGGCAATTGGCGCAGACCTCCTTGAAGACCGCCGCGCCGCGCTCGGCGTCGCCTGCACCGGCTCGCACGACGGCGAG
>CAYMRB010000420.1:0-8806 GCA_964392615.1 uncultured Planctomycetia bacterium
GGATCAAGCTGCCGTACTCACGCTCGAGCTCGGCGAGGCGCGGAAACGCGGCGGTGAGGGAAAGCCGCTTCGGATCGCCGCCGTAGATCCCGGTGACGAACGCATCGACCATCACGTCGGCCGCCGTCGGCCCGAGCCGGCGCGCCGAGCGCGGTGGGAGCGCGATCGGCGCGTGACAGCCGAGGCGCACGCCCGTCGAGTCGGCGAGATCATTCGCTCACGACGGCGGCTCCCCCGCCCTGCCCGTTGCGGTACGCGAGGGGCGACACGCCGACCTTGCGTCGAAATACCGTGCAGAAGTAGTTGAACGAAGCGTACCCCATCTGGGACGCGATCTGGGCGATCGGCAGGGTCGTGTCGGCCAGCAGCGTCTTCGCTCGCTCCAACCGGATGCGCAGGATCTCCTGCTTCGGCGTACGGCCGAGCGCTGCAGCGAAGCGGAGCTCCAGCGTGCGACGCGAGACGCGGGCTCGATCGACGATGTCGCGTACCGTGATGCGCTCGCACGCGTGCTCCCGGATGAACCGAACGGCGTCGGCGACCACCGGATCGTCGATCGCGAGAACATCGCTCGACTGCCGCTCGACGACCGCGCGCGGCTCCATCCAGCGCGGACGCTTGTGGCGAGCTCCGCGCGCCATCATCCGGTCGAGCAGCGCCGCGGCTTCCCAACCGATGCGCTCGACGTTCAGGTCGATGCTCGAGAGCGGCGGCATCGTCAGGAAACACAGCGTCTCGTCGTTATCCACGCCCAGCACGGCCACCTGCTCCGGCACCGCGATATCCGCGAGACGACACGCGTCGAGCAGGCGCATGCCGCAGACGTCGTTCGCGGCCAGGACCGCGATCGGCTTCGGCAAGGTGCGGACCCAGTCCGCGAGCTGGTCGACGAGCCGGTCCCAGCCGCCGCCGCGAGCGGGTCGCAGCGACGTCGTGATGCAGTCCTCGTACCCGAGTTCGGCCAGCCGCGCCGTGAACGCGCGTTGACGCCACTCGACCCAGCGCGCCCTCTCGATCGTGCAGAACGCGAAGCGTCGAAACCCGCGATCGACGAAGTGATCGACGGCCAGACGCGCCACCGCGTCCTCGTCCGGGTAGACGAGCGGATAGCCGTGGTCC
Source organism: uncultured Planctomycetia bacterium (assembly GCA_964392615.1). Taxonomy (GTDB): domain Bacteria; phylum Planctomycetota; class UBA8108; order UBA8108; family UBA8108; genus CAYMRB01. Next base: position 1,120 of record CAYMRB010000420.1, read on the forward strand.
GCCACGTGTGAGTTCGTATCGACGGCGGGCAGCCCCGTCGCGCGAACGGCGTCGACCATCGGCTGGCCGTTCGAGCGAAAGATGATCCCGTCGCCACGCCAACTGCGCAGCCAGCTCGGCTGGCGATCGAGCAGCGCGCGCTCCTCGACGTACATCGCCCAGCGCCCGTGCGCCCTCGTGTACCGGCCGATGCCATCGAGCAACGCACGGCCGTACATCTTCGAGGTCTCTATGACCAACATGACTCGGCGCACTCGTCGGGACATCGCAAACCTCTGCGCAAAATCATAATGGAACAACGCAAGTTCGCATAGCGGCCAGCCGCGATACGCGTATCCTGGATACTTATGGCGGCCTCTCTCCGCCGCATGGGAAATCGGATAGGTCGGGAGTCTCGAATGGGCGAACGGTTCACGGCTACCGCCGTGTGGATCATCGTCGCGCTGGGCGCGTGCTCGATAGTGTCAGCGCAGGACTTGGTCATCACGGAGTTTCTGTCCGTCAATCGCGGCGGCATCACCGACGCGGACGGCGACTCGTCCGATTGGATCGAGATTCAGAACCAAGGCGCCGCGACGATTGACGTCGACGGCACGTTCGTCACCGACGATCCGACCGACCTGCGCAAGTGGCGCCTGCCGGCCGTCGAGCTCAACCCGGGCGACTTCCTCCTCGTCTTCGCATCGGGGAAGGACCGCGCGGTGGCGGGCTCCGAGCTGCATACGAACTTCCGGCTCGACCCGGACGGTGAGTTCCTCGCGCTGGTCGCTCCGAACGGGCTCGAGATCCTCCACTCGTACGATCCGTTCCCGACGCAACGCCCCGATGTGTCCTACGGCCTGTCGCAGCGCGCCGGGCGTCTCGATCTCGTCCGCGCCGGCAGCGAGGCGATGCTCTGGGTCCCGGACGGCGATACGTTAGAACGCCGCTGGACGGCGGCGGACTACGACGACAATTGGTGGATCCCGGTCGACGTCGCGGTCGGCTTCGAGGCGGGCGAGCCGCCGCCTCCGCCGCTCGAGCTCGTCAACGTCGCGCCGTCCGGCTCCGCCGTGCAGTCGTCCACGGGATGGAGTGGCGAACCGGCCCGCGCGATCGACGGCAACCGCAGCGGTCGATGGGGCGACGGCTCGATCACGCACACCGAGACCGGCGATGCCAGCCCCTGGTGGCAGCTATCCCTCGCCGAGGGTCATGTCGTCCGCACGATCGTGCTGTGGAACCGCACGGACTGCTGCTCCGGTCGCCTGTCGAACTTCCGCGTGCTGCTGCTCGGCCCCGACGCGGAGGTCGTCTTCACCGAGGACTTCTACACGGACGGCGCCGGCTACCCGGACCCGAGCCTCGAGATTCCCGTCGACGACATCGAGGCGACCACCATACGCGTCGAAATCATCGGACCGAACGATACCGGCGACCTCTACGTCTCGTTGGCGGAGGTCGAGGTCTACGCTCTGGTCGAAGGCGAGCCGGGCGAGGCGAACGTCGCGTTCGGCAAGACGGCGCGCCAGTCGACGACGGCATTCGGCGGCTTCGCGTCGCGGGCTGTCGACGGCAACACGGACGGGGTCTACTCGAACAACTCGATCACGCACACGCATCCGACCGACGCGGCGCCGTACTGGGAAGTGGACCTCGGCGCGAGCTACAACGTCGGCAGCGCGGTGCTGTGGAACCGCACCGACGAGTGCTGCGCGCACCGGCTGTCGAACTTCCGCGTCTCCGTGCTCGACGAGGACGAGGCCGTCGTCTTCGCGTCGGATCACTTCACCGACGGGACATTCCCGGACGCGCAGGACTACCAGATCATCTTCGCGCCCGGCACGCGCGGCCGTTTCGTGCAGGTCGAGAAGCTGGGCCCCGACGGAGAGGGCGAGAACGTCATCTCGCTCGCGGAGGTCGAGGTCTACGACGAGGATCTCGCCTTCCACCGGATCGTGCGGTCGGACATCGCTGACGTCATGCTCGACATCAGCGCGACAGCGTACCTGCGCGTGCCGTTCGAGGTCGACGACCCGGCGCTCGTCGACGTGCTCTCTCTGAGGATGAAGTACGACGACGGCTTCATCGCATACCTCAATGGCGTCGAGATCGCGCGTCGAAACGCGCCCGGAGGCGCGCAGTGGAACTCCGCGGCGACGCAGGAGCACCCCGACACCGCCGCGATTCAGTTCGAGACGATCGACTTGAGCTCGCGGATCGATCTCCTCGCCCCCGGCGCCAACATCCTCGCGATTCACGGCCTCAACCTGGCGCCGGACGACGACGACTTCCTGCTGCTGCCCGAGCTCACCGCGTTCCTCTTCGTCGACCAGAGGGAGTCCTACTTCCTCGAGCCGACCCCGCGCGCGACGAACGACACCGAGGGCCTCGACGGCTTCGTCGCCGACACGACGTTCGATCACGATCGCGGCTTCTACGACGAGCCGTTCGACGTCGCGATCACGTCGGCGACCGAGGGCGCCGACATCATGTACACCCTCGATCGCTCGACGCCGACGGAGACCCGAGGAACGCTCTACACCGGACCCATCCGCATCGATGCGACGACCGTGCTGCGCGCCGCGGCGTTCAAGCCCGGCCTCGCGCCGACGAATGTCGATACGCAGACGTACGTGTTCCTCGACGACGTGATCGACTCCGGCGTCATGCGAACGAGCATCACGCGGGATCCCCGCTACGCGCCGCAGATGCGCGCCTCGCTGACGGATCTGCCGACGATGTCGGTCGTCACGCAAGGCGGGATCGGCCAGGAAACGCTCGTGCCGATCTCGCTCGAGATGATCCACCCGGACGGACGCGCGGGGTTCCAGGAGAACGCCGGCATCAAGTACTACGGTGGCGCGTTCACGAACTTCGCGAAGAAGAACTTCCGCATCTACTTCCGCTCCGAGTACGGCGACACGAAGCTGCGCTATCCGCTCTTCGAGGACCAAGGCCGCGGCAACATCGCGCCGGTGGAGAAGTTCGATCAAATCGAGCTGCGCGGCGGCTCGCACGACATGTACCACCGCGGCTTCTACATGTCGAATCGGTTCACCGACGACACGATGCTCGACATGGGCACGCTGAACCCGCACGGGCAGTTCGTCCACCTCTACCTCAACGGCACGTACTGGGGTCAGTACCACCTGCGAGAGAGATGGAACGCCGACATGCACGCGCAGTACCTCGGCGGCGAGAAAGAGGACTACGAGGCGATCAACGGCAATTGGAACGTCGGCGGCTGGCCCGACCCGGGCGTGCCGTACGACGGCGATGGCTCGGCGTGGACGCGGATCAAGTCGCTGCGCGACGATTTCGAGGCGGTCACGCCGTACCTCGACGTCGTCAACTACGTCGACTTCATGCTGCTGTTCATGTACGGCAACTGTGAGGACGAGTACCGCTGCGTCGGACCGACCGTGCCGGGCACCGGCTTCAAGTTCTATCTGAACGACGCCGACGGCTTCACGCGCAGCGCCGGCAATCGCACGACGATGCGCTTTCCGGGGCGCGAGGACGGCGACGGCCCCGGCAGCATCTTCAGCATGCTGTTGCGCGAGAACCACCCCGACTACCGCATCCTGCTCGCGGATCGCATCCACAAGCACCTCGCGAACGACGGTGCGATGACGCCCGCGAAGATGCGCGAGCGGCTCCTCGAACGATGCGATCAGGTCGAGCGCGCGTTCATCGCCGAGTCCGCGCGCTGGGGCTACCGCACGCCCGATTCGTGGCAGGGCGCGAAGAACAGCTACGTCGGAGGAGTCATCCCGGGACGTACGAACACGGTGCTCGGCCAGTTCCGCTCGCGCGGGCTCACGCTCCCGACGAGCGCGCCGTCGTTCAACCAGCACGGCGGCGAGATCGCGCCCGGCTTCCTGCTGCGGATGAGCGCAGCGTCCGGAACGATCCGGTACACGGTCGACGGAACCGACCCGCGGCTTCCCGGCGGCGCGATCTCCGACTCGGCGGAGACCTACTCGGCGCCGCTCGTTCTCGACGCGACGACCGGCGTCGCGGCACGCGTGCGCACGTCGGCGGGCGCCTGGAGCGCGCTGACCGAAGCGGTGTTCTACACCGACATGCCGCTGCGCGTCACCGAGATCATGTACAACCCCGCGCCGCCGGAAGAAGGCAGCCCGTTCCGACGCCGGGAGTTCGAGTTCATCGAGCTACAGAACGTCGGCGCCGAGACTCTCGACCTGACCGGCGTTCGACTGACGGATGCCATCGAGTTCGACTTCACCGGCAGCGCGGTGACCGAGCTCGCGCCGGACGAGATCGTCGTGGTGGTCGAGGACCTCGAGGGTTTCGCGAACCGCTACGATATCGGCGCGGTCCTCGTCGCGGGTGCGTACTCCGGAGCGCTGAGCGACGGAGGCGAGCGCATCGACATCCGTGGCGCGCTCGGCGAGCCCATCCTCGCGTTCGAATACGATGACGCATGGCATCCGCTGACCGACGGCGACGGGCGCTCTCTCGTCATCGTCGATCAGCGAGCCGACCGCGCGACATGGGGTGACGCCGAGAGCTGGCGGCCGAGCGATTTCCCGCTCGGATCGCCCGGCGTCGACGAGTCCAGCGGCGGCGAGGATCGCGGCTGGCAGAGACCATCGGACGCGAATCAGGACGGCAGGGTCGACGTGTCGGATGCCGTCGCGCTGCTGCGACACCTGTTCCTCGGCATGCCGGCGACGCTGCCCTGCGGCGACGGAACCGTCGATGCTGCCGGCAATGTTGCGCTACTCGATGCGAACGGTAACGGCACCGCGAGCGTGTCGGATGCGGTGTACGTGTTGGCCTATTTGTTCCAAGGGGGCGCCGGGCCCAGCCTCGGTGGCGGCTGCGTGCCGATCGTCGATTGCCCCGATGCATGTGCGCCATAGAGGCGCCTCTCAGAGGACTGGAGGGTTGGACATGAGATTCGGAACGTCGGTTCTTCTATGCGGAATCGTATGCTTCGGCGCAGCTCTGGACGTGCGCGCGCAGGACGAGATCAATTTGGCGCTTCTCGGTACAGCCGAGCAGTCGACGGTGGCGAGCGGGGGTGTCCCTGAGCGCGCCATCGATGGCAATACGAGCGGGGTGTGGGGTAACGGTTCGATCACGCACACCGCGCCGGGCGATGTCGCGCCCTTCTGGCAGGTGGACCTCGGGGGCTCCTTCGTCCTGACCCAGATCGTGCTTTGGAACCGTACCGACGCCTGCTGCGTCACGCGACTGCAGAACTTCCGCGTCAGCGTACTCGACTCCGCGCAGCAGGAGGAGTACGGCGAGGACTTCTTCACCGACCTCGTCGGCTTCCCGGATCCCAGCCTCGAGATCGAGCTTCCGGAAGACGTCGAGGGACAGTACGTCCGCGTCGACCTCCTCGGCACGAACGACATCGGCGAGATGATCCTGTCGCTGGCAGAAGTGCAAGTCCTCGGCGACGCCACCGAGCTGGCACCGATCATCGTGACCCAACCCTCCGGCGGCCGCATCGAGACCGGACAGAGCTTCGAGTTCAGCGTCGAGGCCGTCGGCGCAGCGACGCTCGAGTATCAGTGGCAGAAGGACGAGGTCGACATCGACGGCGCGATCGAGACGACGTACGCGATCGAGACCGCCGTGCTCGGAGATGAGGGCTCGTATCGCGTCATCGTCCGAAACGACAACGGCAGCACGCCCAGTGAGCCGGCGGAACTCGTCGTCACGACGCCCAACCTCGCCCGCGGCGCGCGCGCAACGCAGTCGTCGACCGGCTGGAACAGCGTCGCGTCACGCGCCGTCGACGGAAACACGGATGGTGTCCACGGCAACGGCTCGGTCACGCACACGGCACCCGGCGATCCCGCGCCGTGGTGGGAGGTGGCTCTCGTGGCCGACGAGACGATCGTCGATACGATCATCTTGTGGAACCGCACCGACGCATGCTGCGTCGGCCGCCTGACGAACTTCCGCGTCTCGGTGCTCGACGCCGCGCGCGAGCAGGTCTGGAGCGAGGACTTCTTCCCGGACGGCTTCGAGTTCCCGGACACGCTCCTCGAGGGCTTCGAAATCGATGCGGACGGTGCCACGGGCAAGATCGTCCGCGTCGAGCGTCTCGGCGCGCCGGAGGACTTCCCGGACCAGTTCATGCTGTCGCTCGCCGAGGTGCAGGTCTACGGCGAAGGCGAGGTGGCGCCGCTACCGCCGCCGAACCGCAACCTCGCTGCACGGCCCGAGGCGACGGTCCAGCAGTCGTCGAACTACAACGCCACCTTTGTCGCCGCGCTCGCGGTCGACGGCAATCTGAACAACTTCACGCACACGGCCGCGCTAGACGATGCCGCGACGTGGGAGGTCGACCTCGGCGGCGTTCACGAGATCGCGACGATCAACCTCCACAACCGGACGAGTTGCTGCGGCTCGCGTCTGCGCGACATCACGATCACGATCCTCGACGAGAACGGCGACGGCGTGTACCAGTCGGATCTCCTCAATCCGGAGAACGAGCTCGGGGGTGGGGTCCTGGATGTCGGGCCGGCAGTCCTGACTCTCGACCTCGTCGAAGAGCTCGGCGAGACGGTCGACGGACAGACCGTTCGCGTGTCACGAACGCCGGACCCGGACCTCTCGGGAAGCGGCGGACTGGGCAACGACAGCGAACCCACCGTGCTGTCGCTCGGCGAGGTCGAGGTGCTGGGCGTCGTCGAGTGCCCCGAGGAGGGCGACACGCATTGCGAAGGCATCGTCGTGGAGGAGCCCGAGGACGGCGGCGTCGGCAATTACACCGTCTGGGCGACGGGCACCGACGACTCCGGCGACGAGACGAGCTATACGTACACCGCCGACAACGGCGTCGAGACCCTCGTCATCGGCCCCACATTCGACACGCGAGCGATCTTCGCACTCGGCGTCGGGACGTGGACGATCACGGTCTCGGTGGACGACGACGCCTTCTGCGACGATGTCGCCGATGACGCCGTCTGCACGTCCGACGAGATCGTCATCGAGCCCGACCTGTCGAACCTCGCGTTCGGCAAGCCGACGTCGCAGTCGACGACCGGCTTCGGCGGGGTCTCATCTCGGGCTGTGGATGGAAACAACAGCGGCTTCTGGGCCGATGGCTCGATCACGCACACCGCGGCCGGAGACCCGACCCCGTGGTGGGAGGTCGACCTGCTCGATATCTACGTGATCGACACGGTCACGCTGTGGAACCGCCTCGATTGCTGCAGCGAGCGGTTGACGAATTTCCGCGTCTCGCTCTTCGAAGAGGGTCCGGAGGTTCCCGACCGGGAGGAGATCTGGGGCGAGGATTTCTTCACCGACTTCACGTTCCCCGACACGAGCATCGAGGGATTCGAGATCGAGGTCGACGGCGAGGAGGGTCGCTACGTCCGCATCTCGACTCTGCCGGGTGGCGAGTTCCTGTCGCTCGCCGAAGTCGAGGTCTCCGGCGATGACGGCGGTGGCGGTGGCGACGGTGTCGGACCGTTCCTGCGCGGCGACTGCAACGGCGACGGCCGCGTGTCCGGTCAGGTCGGCGACGCGATCTACGTTCTCAACTACAACTTCCTCGGCGGTCCTGCGCCGGCGTGTATGGTCGCGTGCGACTCCAACGGCGACGGTCGCGTGAGCGGCCAAGTCGGCGACGCGATCTACACGCTGAACTACAACTTCCTCGGCGGCCCCGCGATTCCGGCGCCGTTCCCGGAGTGTGGTACGAGCACGGAAG
>CAYMRB010000421.1:0-8779 GCA_964392615.1 uncultured Planctomycetia bacterium
CAAACCGACGCCGACTCCGAAACCGACCCCGACTCCGACTCGGAAGCCGACACCGAAACCGCCCCCGATCCTCAGGCCCGCCTCGCGCCCCGCTCGCCGTGCGCCGGACCGCACGCTTGCGCTCGTGGATGAGATCGGCGCGGTGGTTCTGCGGTTGGAGCGGGAGGTCGGGCGCGTCGTGGTCGGTCAGAGCGCGGTCGTCGAGCAGCTGTTCGTCACGCTGTTCGCGGGCGGCCACGCGATTCTCGAGGGGGTGCCGGGGCTTGCGAAGACGCTCGTCGTGAACACGTTGGCGTCGGCGCTGTCGCTCGAGTCGGGGCGTATCCAGTTCACGCCGGATCTGATGCCGAGCGATGTGACGGGGACGACGGTGGTGCAGGAAGATCGGGCGACGGGGCAGCGGGAGTTCGCGTTCCGGCGCGGGCCGGTGTTCACGAACATGCTGCTGGCGGACGAGATCAACCGCACCCCGCCGAAGACCCAGGCCGCGCTGCTCGAGGGCATGAGCGAGGGCAAGGTGACGGTCGCGGGGCAGCGCTACTCGTTGCCGGTGCCGTTCGTCGTTCTCGCGACGCAGAATCCGATCGAGCAGGAGGGCACATATCCGCTGCCGGAGGCGCAGCTCGACCGGTTCCTGCTCAAGATTCTGATCGATTACCCGAACATGGCCGAGGAGCGGGCGATACTTCTGCGCACGACGGGCAGTGCATCGTCGTCCGCGTCGCCAGTCGTGTCGCGCGATCTGATCCTGCGCGTCCAGACTCTCGTGCGCACGCTGCCCACGACGTCGCATATCGACGAGTACGCGACCCGCCTCGTGCGTCGGTCGCGTCCCTCGGAGCCGGACGCGCCCGCGTGGGTCAAGGAGCACGTCGCGTGGGGTGCCGGACCGCGCGCCGCGCAGGCGTTGATTCTCGCCGCGAAGGCGAAGACGTTGATGGAGGGACGGTTCGCGGTCACGCGCGCGGACATCCGCGCGGTCGCCCACCCCGTACTGCGACATCGGATTCTGCCCAGCTTCATCGCGGAGGCCGAAGAGCTTTCCGCCGACGATCTCGTCGATCGTTTGCTCGAAGAGACGCCGGCTTTTGCAGAGAAACGCGGCTATGACGTCGTCACCCGACGAATTCTTCGATTCTGAGCTCATCGCTCGACTGTCGCGGCTCGAACTCGTCGCGAAGCGCATCGTGGATGGCTTCCTGGCGGGGCGCAATCGCAGCTCGCGGCACGGATTCAGCGTCGAGTTCGTCGAGCACCGCGAGTACGTGCCGGGTGACGACCTGCGCCATCTCGACTGGAAGGTCCTCGGTCGGATGGACCGCTACTACATCAAGCGGTACGAGGAGGAGACGAACATCACCGCGCAGCTCGTGCTCGATGCGAGTGCGTCGATGACGTACCGATCGGACGCCGTCTCGAAGTTCGAGATGGCGGCGACGGCCGCGGCCGGGCTGGGGTATCTGCTGCACCGTCAGCGCGATGCGGTCGGCCTCGCGATTCACGACGCCGAGCTGAAGACGTTCACGCCACCGAGCGCGCGCAATCTCGGGCTCGCGAACATCGTGTCTCAGCTGCGGGGCACGGAGCCGACCGGCAAGTCGTCGCTCGAGCCGATCCTCAAGCGCGCTGCCCTGGAGCTGCCGCGTCGTTGCCTGTTCGTGATCATCTCCGATCTCTTCCTGCCGCTGGACGAGATCGAAGCGGGCTTGAAGTTCCTGCAGTACCACGGTCACGACGCGGTCATTCTGCAGACGCTCGATCAACACGAACGCACGTTCCCGTTCGAGTCCAACGTGCAGTTCCGCGGGCTCGAGTGCAATCGCAAGCTGCTCACCGAGCCGCACCGGCTGCGCGAGCGGTATCTGAAGGTGCTCGAGAAGTTTCTCGCGTCCGTGCGCAGGGCGTGCGAGAGCTGCGGGTTCGACTACCAACTCCTGACGACCGGCGAGTCCCTGTCGGCTGCGCTGTCCGTCATCCTCGCGGCGCGCGCGCGTCGGCGACGGACGGCCGGTCGGGGAACGGGCGGAGCCTGACCATGCTCGAGCTCTTCGTCAACCCGCTCCTGCTCGGCGGACTCGCGTTCGCGTCGGCGCCGGTCATCATCCATCTGCTGAACCGGCGGCGGTACCTCGTGCACGATTGGGCGGCGATGGACTTCCTGCTCGAGGCGCAGATCAGCAATCGTCGCCGCTTGCGCTTCGAGGACATTCTGCTGCTCCTCCTGCGCATGGCGGTGATCATCGCGCTCGTCATGGCGGTCTGTCGACCGATCGTTCGCGGGTTGGCCGGCTGGCGCGAGGACGCGCGCGTGGTCGTGTTGGACGACAGCTTCTCGATGGCGGTCGCGTCGGCTCCGGACACCGTGTTCGGTACCGCGCGGCAGGGCGCGGTCGATCAGGTGCAGGACGCGATCGGCGGCGGCATTCCCGTCAGCGTGTGGCTCGGCTCGCGGCCGGGGGCCGATCCGCGTCGCATCGAGGGCGCGATTCGCGGCGGCGTCGTGGCGGAGGCGCGCGACGACGAGACGTCGCCCGAAGTCCTCGCGGCGCTCGCCGGCAAGGATCTGCTCGATTCGTTGCGGGAAGCGACACCGGGTGATCTGTCGCTGCGCTTCGCCGACGTCGTGCGCGCGGTTGCGGAGGAGAGCCGTCAGGACGAGACGCCGCAGGTGCGCTCGATCGTGCTCATCAGCGACTTCCGCGCCGTCGATTGGATCAGCGGCGACGGCTCGCTCGTCGGCTCGCTCGACGCGGCTTTCGAAGAGATCTCGCGCTACGAGCTCGACGAGCGGCTGCGCTTCCAGTTCGTCGACGTCGGCCTCGCGTCGACGCCGAACGTCGCGGTCACCGAGTGCCGCGTCGTCGACAGCCCGGTGTTGGCCGGAGTCCCGGTGCGCATCGCGGTCGAGGTGACGAACTTCGGCACGGAGATCGCCCCGCGGCTCGAGGGCACGCTCGAGATCGGCAAGCCGCTGGGCGCTGTGTTCGACCCGGTACAGAGGATTCCGCTGCCGCTCTTCGTCGACGTCGCGCCCGGCGAGTCGGCGCGCGTCGAGGTGCAGCACGCGTTCGAGAGCGGCGGCCAGTTCCCGCTGCGGGTACGCATCGAAGGAGACGCGTTGTCGCGCGATGACGAGAGCTATGGCGTCGCGGTCGTACGCGACAAGCTGCGCGTCGTCATCGTCGACGGGGCGCCGGCCGTCGACCGATTCGCGCGCGAATCGGGGTACATCGTCACGGCGCTCGCGCCGCGCGGCGAGGTGCCGTCGGGCGTCGAGGCGTCGGTCGTCGACGGCGAGATCACAGCTCAGGCGCTGCTCGACGCAGACGTCGCGATGATTCTCAACCGCGCCCGCATCAGCGAAGGCGAGCGCGACGTGCTCGAGGCGTTCTCGCGGCAGGGCGGAGGCATCGCGTGGTTCGTCGGCGCCAACGTCGATACGGCGGCGTATCGCGAGATCTCCGAGTTCGCGTCTCAGGAGGAGCGTGCGGTGCTCTTTCCGGCTGTCCTGCAGGAACCGGGCGACGCGTCCGACGACGCCGCCAACCGCGCGGAGCCGGTCTCCATCCGCTTCGGGGATTGGGACCATCCGACGCTGTCGCTCTTCCGCGGTCTCGAGAACCCGTCGCTCGAGGCGGTGTTGTTCTCGCGGTACTTCCGGCTCGCACCTCTGCCCGGGGCGTCCGTCATCGCGCACTTCGGTGACGACGAGGCGACTCCGGCGATCATCGAGTCCGGGCTTGCGCCCGCCGCCGACGGCGAGGAGCCCGGCGGGCGCATCGTCGTCTTCAACACGACGGCGGACCGAGACTGGAGCGACTGGCCGACCGATCCGAGCTATCCGATCCTGCTCCAGGAGTGGGCGCGTCACCTGGCTCGCCGTCGTGGCAGCGGGCGGGAGATGACGATGGGCGAGGCCCTCGTCGTGCGCACGCAGCCCGGAGTCGAATATCGACTCGAGGATATGCTCGGCGGTGAGGTCGAGCCGCACGAGGCGGGCGACCCGGATGGGATCGCGTTCGCGCCTCACCGCGCCGGACTGTACCGTCTCGTGTCCAAAGCTCGCGCCGGCGTTGTCGTCGAGAGCGACGGACGCGGTGCAACGGGCGGCATGATGGACGCGGCCGGCAACACGATCGAGTGGTTCGCATGGCGGCGCGCGAAAGAGGAGAGCGAGCTCGAGGCGCTGACTGCAGCGCGGCTCGAGAGGATCATCGCGCCGACGGGCATCGATTTCGCGATCGGCGACAGCATCGAGGTCGACGCGTTCCGCAACGAGCAGGAAGGCGAAGTGTGGCGTTGGCTGGCGTTGGCGGCGGGGCTGTTCCTACTGACCGAGCTCTTCGCCGCGTGGTGGTTCGGACGGCGATCATGACGTTTGCCATGAGTACATCGAGCACATTGAGCGCGGGGGCGCGGAGCGAGCGGTGAACGCCTGGCTGCGAACATTGCTGGGGCTCGACGAAGGCGAGATCCCCGCCGGCGGCGAGACGCACTGGGAGTTCTCGAACTACCCGCATGGCGCTTGGCTCGTCGCAGCGATCGCCGTGACGGGGTGCGCGCTGGCTCTGATCGTGCTCCTCTACCGTCGCGAGAAGCGGCTCACGCCGTGGCGGCGAGCCACGTTGACGGCGCTGCGCCTCGGGGCGCTCGCGCTCGTCGTACTCATCCTCCTGAACCCGAGGCTCCTGACCGAGATTCACCTCGAGCACCCGGGGCGAACGCTCTTCCTCTTCGACGTCTCCGCGAGCATGGGCCAGCGGGACGACTACGAGGAGGACGAACGCGATATGGTCGAGGCCGTGACGGGCTTCGACACGGTCGCGGACGAGCCCTCGCGTGCGGACATCGCGCTCGCCGCGATCCAACGGTCGGACCTGATCGAGCGACTCGAGGAGCGCAATCGCGTCGGGCTCTTCGCTTTCGGCGCGGACGCCGAGGAGGTCGGTGCGATCGACACGGCGGAGGATGTCGCACCGGTCGCCGCAGAGACGAGCCTCGGCGAGTCGATCAGCACGGCGATCGACGCCTCGCGTCGCGATCCGCTCGCGGGTGTCGTCGTCGTCACGGATGGGCGCAGCAACACCGGCCGATCGGCCGTCGAGGCGCTGCGCGCGCAATCGTTCGGTAGCCGAGCGCCGATCTGGGCGATCGGCGTCGGCAAGTCGCACGTGGCACGCAACTACGCGGTCGAGGAGGTATCGGTCCCGCCGGTCGTCGAGGTCGGCTATCCCGCGCAGATCGAGGCGCACATTTCGGCCATGGGCATCCGCGGGCCCGTGACGGTCGCGCTCTATCGCAGTCGGCCGGACGGCAGCGAGAAGGAACGTATCGAGGAGCGCGAGGTCGTCGCGAACACGACGGTGTTCGAGACGCGACTGAAGTTCGTCGACACGCCGGCTCACAAGGGCAAGTACCGCTACACCGTCCGCATGCCGCGGCGCGCCGGAGAGGTCGAGTGGCGCGACAACGTTCGCAGCGCGCGCACGACCGCCGCAGAGGAGCATCGGCGCGTGTTGCTCGTCGCCGGCACCGCGACGCCCGAGTACAAGTTCGTGCGCAACTTCGGCCTGCGCGATGACGGCGTGCAGCTCTCGTGCTGGCTGTCGAGCGCGGACCCGCGCCTGCAACAGGACGGCGACGTCATTCTGTACGAGCTGCCCCGCACGGACGAGGACCTGCGGATCTACGACGCCATCATTCTGATGGATCCGGACCCGGAAGATCTGCCGAAGGACTTCCAACGCGCGCTGACGCGATTCGTTTCGGAGGACGGCGGCGGGCTGGCCTACGTCGCGGGCGAGGCCTTCACGCCGTTCGTCGCGTCGGACAGCTCGTGCTCGACGTTGCGGACGCTGCTGCCCGTGGATCTGGCCGCGTCGCGACCGCCGCGTGGCAACGAGATCTCCTCGCGTCCATGGCAGGCGACGCCGACCGCGCGGGGGCTCACGCATCCGGTGTGTCGGCTGCTCGATTCCGCCGACGAGAACGAGACGGTCTGGGAAGTGCTGCCGCCGTTCTACTGGACGTACCCGACGTCGCGACTGCGACCAGCGGCCGTTGCCTTGCTGCGTTCGCCGCGTTCCGTGCTCGCGGCGATCCATCGCGCCGGGTTGGGCGAGGTGCTCTTTCTCGGCAGCGACGACTTCTGGCGCTGGCGATCTTCCGACGTCTCGATTCACGAGCGCTTCTGGGCGAGCGCCGTTCGCTACCTCGCGATGGGCAAGTTCCAGACGGGCTCCGGCAAGGTGACCGTCGAGTCCGATCGCGATCGCTATCGCATAGGTGACGAGATTCGCATCACGGCGCATCTCGTCGACGGACGCCGCCAGCCGGTGGACAAGCCTCGCGTCGAGGTCTTGGTCGAGGCCAGCACGGAGCGCGACGACCCCGACGCCAATCCGACGACGATCGAGACCTCGGTGGGGGACTCGGATGCGCCGAGCCGATACACGGTCGCCCTGGCGCCGGTCGTCGGCGAGCCCGGGCGCTACATGGGCGTTCTTCGCGACGTCGAGGCCGGCGAGTACCAGGCGCGGATCGATCCCGAGGCCGAGTCGTACTTCCGGGTCGAGGCCCCGACCTCGGAGATGGAAGACCCGTCGCCCGACTTCGAGACCCTCGAAAGCCTGGCGCTCGAAAGCGGCGGGCGCCTGCTCACCGTCGGCGAGATCGACGAGCTGCCGGCGCTCGTTCCGGAGACGAAGGTCACCGAGGTGCTCGGTCGGCGCGCGACGCCTGTCTGGGACTCGTTCGCGATGATCGCGCTGTTTTGCGGCCTGCTCGTCGTCGAGTGGGTGCTGCGCAAGTGGTGGCGATTGAATTGAGCGGGTGACGAGAATTCCTTCTGACCACGAGAAGTTCGGGATAAGGATGGTGTCAGGTCGGACGCTCCAAGAGCGGGAACCGGACGTCCGAGCGACACGGCGATGAGGGATCGCGAATGAGAAGCACTCTGCCACCGCGCGGCGAGTCGATGGCCCGGCTCGAGCGATCGTTCGGCCGCCTCGAGAAGCGGGTCTACCGCCTTCTCGCGTGGCTCGGCGTGTCGGAGCTCGTTCTCGTCCTCGCGATCGCGGCGGTGGTGTCGTTCTTTCTCGACTACACCGTCGAGCTGCCGTGGATTCTGCGCTTTCTCGCGCTGGTCGGGGCTGCGGGGCTGTGGGTGTGGGTGCTCGTGCGGGGACGCCGGCGGGCGAGGGCGCGCGTCGACGGCGACGATCTGCTCGCGACCGTCGAGTACGGTTCGCCGGATCTGGACGGCCGCCTCGCGAACGTCGTCGAGCTGCGTCGCGAGCTGCGCAAGGCGGAGAGCCTGCGCGAGTCCGGGCAGGGGACGAAGTTGCAGCTGGAGCTCCTCGAGCGCGCCGCCCGCGAATCGCAGGAGTCGATCGCCGGCGTCCAGGTCGAGGACTCCCTCGATGCAGCCGTCGTTCGCAGGTATCAGACCTCAGCGGTCGCTGTCATCGTCTTGCTCGTGATCGGAGCTCTCGCGTTTCCCGGCGTCTCGTCGATGTGGGCGCGACGCAATCTCCTGCTCGCCTCGGCGCAGTGGCCGCGGCAGACGCACTTCGCGTTCGAGCGGGCCGACCCTGTCTGGCACTGCGCGAGCCGCGCTCCGCTCGAGATTCAGGCCTGGGTCATCGGAGATGTGCCGCGCGACGTGTTCATCCGCGTCGAGTCCGAGTCGAGCGACAAGCGCAGTCGCCTCGTGACAGGAGTCGAACGGCGCCAGGCGTGGGCGCTCGCATCGGAGATTACCGCCGGCGGCCCCGAGCCCGGAACGATCGCGACCGGTACGCGAGTGACCTACACGATCCCATCGGCTGTCGAGTCGTTCGACTTCTGGCTCGAAGGCGGCGACAACCGCAGCCGGACCGTGCGGGTCGAGGTGCACGACCGGCCTCGTGTCATCGCGACGCGTGTGCGCCTCGAGACTCCACCTCACACGCAACAACCCGCCACGACGCTCGACAACCCGGCGGGCGAGCTCAGTGCCGTCACCGGCACGCGCGTGACCCTCGAGGTCGAGTGCGACGTCGAGCTGCGCGACGCGTGGACTCGCTTCGGTAAGGAGGGGCGCAAGCCGACTGCCGAACCGGACGGCCGTGTCTTCTCGCACTCGTTCGTGCTCGAGACGAGCGGCTACCTCGAGTTCGGCGCGCGCGACGCGGAGCGGGGCTTCGACAGCAAGTCGCGCCGCCTCACGTTGATCGCGCTGCCCGACCGTCCGCCCGAAGTCCGCGTCACGTACGTCGGCGCGGGCCGACAAGTGACGCCGACCGCGACGATCGAGTACCGCGTCGAAGCGAACGACGACTTCGGTTTCACCGCGATCCAGCTCGTCGTCACGCGGATCGGCCAGCCCGCGTCCGCGGATCCTCCGGAGGACGCGACGGCGCCCGGCCCCGAGCGTATCGATCTCGCGCCGTGGGAGCTGACCCGCGTCGACGACGACGACGGTGGCGTCTTACGCGTCGAGCTCGCTCGGCAGCTCGATCTCGCCGCGCTCGGCGTCGCGCCGGGCCAGCAGCGCGGCGTGCAGGTCCGCGTCGTCGACAACGACGAGCCGGGCGGCTTCAAGGAAGCCGTGTCGCCCCAGGAGATCTTCACCGTCGTCGATCCCGACGCGCTCAGCGCCGAACTGGACCGCATCCGCGTCCGCGCGCAGGAGAAGCTGCAGGAGCTCGCCGTCCGCGAGCAGGAGATCAGCGCCGCGATCGGCGATCTCGCGATGCGGGAGTCGGGGTCGGAGTCGGAGTCGGGGTCGGAGTCGGGG
>CAYMRB010000422.1:0-8736 GCA_964392615.1 uncultured Planctomycetia bacterium
CCCTGCAAGTAGGCAGCGACGACTCCCCGCAGGACGGCGACGACGAAGACCCCAGCGATCGCAACGGCGACGTAGACCATCCCGCCGCGAGACGATGCCAGGCGACGACCGTGCATGCCGGGGCGCGAGATTCGCCGCCCGGTCGCCGGGCGGAGCCGACCCGGTCCGGCGGTCCTTCGGCGCGCGACACGATGCACCGGGCGGGTCGGCCGCGCTCGTGGAGCGGCCGGTCTCGGACGCGTACGTGACGCGCCCGGTCTCGGACGCGCGCGCGACCGGATCCCATCGAGCAGCTCGCGCAGCGTTCGCGTCTCGCCGGTGACGACATCGACGACGCGCGCAGCGTCCGGCAACCGCCCCTCTTCGACCCAACCGCGCAACACATCGATCTCGTACGGCCCCTTCGGACCGCGCCGCGTGACGATCGACCAACGCCCCATTTCCGACTCCTCCGTTCCGACTCGACTACCTACCACCGCCCCGCGGCGGTACCGCCGCGATTCGGAAACCGACTGCCGAGCTCTTCATGTCCGGATCGATCCCGCTGCGCACCGCTGCACGGAACGACGCCTTGCTCATGTGAGCCCAATGACCGCCTCGGACAACCCGTCCGACGCCCTCGATGAACCAGTCCTCGCACCACTCGCGAATCGAGCCGGCGAGGTCACGAATGCCATAGATCGACCGATCGAGCTCGAACGCGCCGACCGGCTCCGGCTGCGGCGGCTCCGCGCGGCTCGACCCGCCCTTGACGAACGACCAATCGAAGAAGTCGCCCCACGGGTGCAGACTCCGCGCGACGCCGCGCGCGGCCTTCTCCCACTCGCCGTCGCGCAGGAGGCGTACGGTGCGACGGGTCGACGCCGACAGCCACTCGCAATAGTGGCACGCGTCGACCCAGCTCACGGCCAGGACCGGCAGGTCCCACTCGAAACCCGCTTCATAGCGATCGCGCGTCGGCGCGTCGACGAGCTTCTCGAGGTCCGGCGCGTAGCGCCCGTTCGCGCCGAGCAGGACGCACTCGCCCTCCTTCTCCGTTCGCGGAACGCGGGCGGCCAGATTCGGGTCGTGTCGCGCGCGCAGGTCGTCTAGAAAACGGCAGTACTCGCGAAAGGTCACCGGGAACCGCGCCACGAAGATGTCGTCGACGTAGCGTCGCGTGCGTTCCTGCGAGCCCGTTGCGGCCGGATCGCCGCCGAGCACGACCTCACCCGCCGGAACGTACAGGAAACCGGCGCCGATCTCGTCGTCACGATACAGATTGACGCGTGCCGTGTGCCGCCCGCAGCGCTCGATGAACACCGGATAGCGCGTGTCGCGGTAGCCTTCCTTGCGCAGAACGAGCAGGTGATGGCCCATCGCCAGCTCGAGGCGCAGCGGCGTCCTGCCGACCACAGCGGGTTCGATCTCCACCTGCCGGCGTCCCCGCTCCTCGATGCGCCAGAGCTCGACCTCGGCGCCGACAGGATCGCTCTGCACCTGCAGGGAGCCCTTCCCTTCGAGAGCGGTCGCGTACTTGCCATCGTGGTACCGCTCCACCAGGCCGCGGTACATCGTCATGTCGTCTACGTTGTCGGCCTTCTCGGCCTCCTGGAAGCGGTCCCAGTACAGATTCGCAAGCGCCTCCTTCGCGGCGGCGCAGGTCGCATCGACGTCGATCGCCGAGCGCAGGAACGACGTGGCCTCGTTGAACGTGCGGATGCGCTGCTGGCGCACGTCATGTGCCTCGTCCTCCAGATCCCAACCGGCCGCCTTCGCGCTCGCGGGATCGTGCGGCTCGGCGCCCTCCATCGCCTCCTTCGCTTGCGCCCGCAGGCGACGCTCCACGTCGCCGAGGCGGCGGAACTCGCTGGTCTTCTCGCGCCCCTGGCGGACGAAGTGCGCCGCCTCCTGACGCTGGCGCTCGGCCTCCGCCGTTCCGTCGAGATAGACCTGCAGCGCCTCGTGGAACGCGTTCGCCGTGTCGTAGCGATCTTCCTTCGCCGCCGACAGCGCCCTCGTACAGATCGCCTCCAGACTCGCAGGAATCCGATTGCGCGGCGCGCGCTTCGACGGCGGCGCGATCTCTCCGACGCTCGCGCGGTCGAGAATCTCGCGCACGCTCTTGCCCTCGTAGAGCGGCTGGAAGGTCAGCATCTCGTAGAGGATCGCGCCGAGGCCGAACACATCGGTGCGCTCGTCGACCTCGTCAGTCCAACCGCGCGCCTGCTCGGGCGCCATGTAGGCGATCGTGCCCTGAATCGTGCCGTCGACGGTCTCAACGCCCGACTCGCTGCGATAGCTGTCGACGCTGTCATCGACCGAGTCGAAGTCCGCCTCGACGTGGCCCGCGACCTTCGCGAGGCCCCAGTCCATCACGAGCACCTCGCCAAAGTCGCCGACCATCACGTTGTCGGGCTTGAGGTCGCGGTGGACGACGCCGCGAACGTGAGCGTAGTGCACCCCCATGCTCGCCTGCTGCAAGATTTGCACCAGGCGCGTCAGCGTGAAGTGCCGGCGAATCTCGAGGCGGCCGATCGAGATGTCGCGGATGATCTCGCCGAGGTTGCGTCCTCGGACGAGCTTCATGGTGAAGAACACCTGTCGCGACGCGTCGAGGCCGATGTCGTAGACCGGGGCGATGTTCGGATGCTCGAGCTGCCCCGTCGCCTGCGCCTCCTCGAGGAACCGCGTGATGGCCTTCTTCTCCTTGACTTCGTCGCGCAGCACTTTCATCGCGACCCGCCGGCGGATGTCCTGGTCGTAGACCATCAGCACCCGCCCCATGCCACCGGATCCGAGCTCGCCTTCGATGCTGTAGCGCTCCTCGGACAGACCGAGCGTATCCGGCAGCTCGGCGCCGGGCGACGGCAGGTCGAGTGCCGGCGCGAAGCCGAGCAGCTTCTCGAGCTGACGGACGACGCTCACCTCGCCGCTGCGCTTCGAGTCCTCGGCGTGGGCCGTGCTCACCGGCCTCACGGGCTGGGCGTCGTCGCCGTCCGACGACGTCATGGCGTCGTCGACGCTCAGCCGGCGCAGGTACTGCAAGGGGCCCGCGAGCTTCTCGAGAAAGAGGTCGCCGTCGGAGTCGGGAAGAGCGGTCGGGTCAGGCTGCATGAGTGCGCGACTGGTCGCAGGACACGAGACAGGAGCAGGATACCGTTCCTCCCCGACGACAGGAAGTGCTACCGCGAGCGGTCAGTAGCTCGTTGCCTCAGGGACACGGCGAGTAGTCCTCGCAGATGAAGCTCCGGCCCGTCTCCCACGCGGTCTCGGGCCCGCACGTCGACACTCCCGGCGCCGGCGGCGCGGGCCCACCGGAGAACAAGTAGTTCAGCAGATACGACGGATCGCTCACGTCCACCGCACCGTCGTCGTTGAAATCGGCCGCATCCGTGCAACACGGCGCGCCACCACCGCCGAAGAGGTAGAGCAGGACGTACACCGAGTCCGACACGTCGATCAGCCCATCGCAGTTCCCGTCTCCGCGCAGGAAGTCGGTGCTCAGACGGACGCCCGGGTTCGACTGGGCGTCCTTCTCGATGCCGCGGATCGCGATCTGCTGCACGTAGAGCCGCACCTCGAACCAGGTGGTGGCCGGCGCCGGGAAGTCGATGTCCGCCTTCGCGTAGCAATCCTCGTATCCGGAGCTCGCGGCGATCGTCGCGGTCCCGATCGGCCCGCTGCCGTCGCGTACCGACCACACGCCCGGACGCAGGAAGTCGAGCCAATCGTCACACGGACCGCCGACGCCCGCTGCGCCACCGTCACCGGCCGCGCCACCGTCTCCCGCGCTCGTTCCCGTGCCGTCGAACTCGAACGCCCGCGAGCGACCTATCTCGTGCGGGTCGGGGCTGATCGAGATACTCGGAGCGGGCACATCCGACGCGTCGGGAATCTCCGGGCCAAGACCATCGAGGTACTCGATCATCGCCGCGGTGAGCGCCTCGCCGTAGAACGACGTGCCGTGAACGATGCCGTCGAATCCCTGCCCACCGGTCGACGCGGCGCCGAGGTAGACCTGGTAGCTCGCGTTCCAATTGACGGTGCTCGAGTTCCCGCTCGACGACGCGACCTCGGTGCCGTCGACGTAGAAGCGGTGCTCGTCGCCCTGCTTGACGAAGACGAGCTGATGCTCGGTCGTGCCGGAGAAGTCGGCTTCGATCGTCGCCGAGACGAAGCCGCCGGCGAGCTCGACCTCGAAGATGTACTCCTCGTCGTTGTCGCCGTTGGTGTCCCCGTCGGTTCCGACGAGCCAGTTCACCCCGGTCGTGCCCTGCGACATGCTCCAGATGTACGCCGGGCGCCCGCCGGTCGCGCCGGCCTGCGTGTCGGGCACCTGCGACAGCCAGATCTCGATCGTGAACTCGTCGGTGACGTTCTTGGCGATCTGCGCCGCCGCCGTACCGGTCGTGTAATAGCCGCTGACCGTGCTGAACCCGGCCGCGCCGCCGTCGCCTCGGTCCGGATCGTCCTCGAGACACAGCGGATCGAATCGCACGCCGGACGGACGTCCGTCTTCGGCGACGACCTGGCGCACCGAACACGGCGCGGCGCCCTGGGGCACGATCAGGTGAAGCGGCAGGTGCAGGTTGACGTCGGTCGCGTCGTCGTACGCTTGACGCGGAAAGAACTCGCCCGGCGGCTGTCCGGCGTCCGGCGGGTAGTCGGTGAGCTGCACCGGAACCGCCGGATCGAGCACACGGATCGGGATCTCGATGAACTCCGCGAGACCGGCGTCGTTCTCTGCCAGCACGACGACCTGGTGCACGCGCCCCGCAGCGGGAAGCCTGGGCACCCAGAGCACGCGTCCTGTGACGGCGTCGACGCTGAGACCGGGCGGACCGTCGCGCAAGCGGAACGTGAGGCCCGAGCAGGCGCGCTGGCCACTGATCTGGAAGTCGACGCGGTGCGGCCTCGTCCCTCCGAGCATACGCGGCGTGTTCGCGAGCACCGTGTGGTGGATCGGGTGGACGTCGTTGAGAACGGGACGCGCACCGACCGGCTCGTCGTCCGCGACGATCACCATCCGGTGCTGGAAGACGTCTTCGCCCGCCGGGCGATCGAGCGATGGCCGCGCGACGACTCGCAGGCGGATGAAGATCTCGCGCTCCGGCGGCCCACCGGCGATGCGGTTGAATCGGACGCGCGTCACCGAGCTGCGCCGATCGAGGATCTGCACGGTGTTGTCGCCGTCCACGACCGACCAGTAGTACTCGAGCGCTTGACCGCCCTCGGCGTCGTGCGACCCGCGACCGTCGAGCTCGACGACGACCGGGCCGCCGGCGACCGGCAAGCACACGCGCTGCGGATTGTCCGCCGGCTCGACGATCGCGACCGGCCGCACCTGGAGGTCGCGCTCGCAATCGACGAGGCACTCCGCCGGCGGCAACAGCCCGCCGTCGGCACCGAACGCGACGACCTGAATCGGCACCGGCCCGGGAGGCTGCCTCTCGAGGAAGGCCGGGTCGACGATGAACTGCTCCGCGTTCGGCCGCACGACTCCCGGCGGAAGCAACTGATCGCCGACCTGAATGCGAATCTCGACGAACTCCTGGCCCGGCGGATTTCGCCACTGGAGACGCACCGGACCGAATGGCGCGTCGAGGCAGATGCAGACTAGGTCCTCGACACCGACCGGTTCCGCGCCGGGAATCTGCGCGAACGCCGACGAGAACGGTGCGCACAGAAGTGCGCAGAGAACGGCTGCGGCAATCCGTCGTCCACCGCGAGGACTCTTCGGACGCGAGGGCGATTCCGTCACGAACCCGCCGCGCTGTTTTCGGCAGGATGTCCATCGCCGGCTTGAGAGTGTCATCTTCGTCCTCGGCCCTCCGCGAGCCCGCTCGGATACCGACCCTTCGTATCCCGGGCTACGGCGCCATCGTAGCACATCCGCAGACCGGAGCAACGGGGCCGGGAAGTCGCTGAAGTACCAGAAGCGCCGCGCGGCCGTTCGTGACAAAAAAGTCGGGGCCGAACGACTCCGACCTCTCTCGTGTGCCGCCCGTGCCTGCGGACGCCCCGACGACGCTCACGAACCGCGGCCGACCGGCCCCCTGACAGCGCCCTGACGTGTCACGAGCGACGCGCCGTCTGCCCCGCCGACGAAGCCGATTTGTAGCCGACGCCCCGGACCGTCTGGATCAGGCCCTTGTGCGGGCCGAGCTTCTTGCGGATGGCCGTGACGTGGACGTCGACCGTCCGTTCGTCGACGAAGGTGTCGCCCTGAGCGCGCTCGAGGAGGGACAATCGATCGAACACGCGGCCGGGAGACGAGGCGAGGACTGCGAGGAGCTTGAACTCCGTCAACGTCACCCGAACCTCCTCTCCGTCGACGATGACGGCGAAACGATCCCGGTCGATCGTCAGAGGGCCGAGCCGCAGCGTTGTCTCGTTTCCGGTATCCTCCACGTGCCGGGCTCGCCGTCGGAGCACGGCCCTGACGCGCGCGACCACCTCGCGAACGCGGAACGGCTTGACGACGTAGTCGTCGGCACCGAGCTCCAGCCCGCGAACGACGTCGATGTCGACGTCCTTCGCGCTGATCATGATCGTGTAGATGCCGCGCGTATCGCTCCCGGCTTGGAGCGCGCGAACGATCGACAAGCCGTCGCGTCCTGGAAGCAGAGTGTCGAGCAGGGCGACCGATGGCTGGTGCTTCCGAGCGAGCTCGAGAGCCGTGTCTCCATCGTGCGTGGAGATCACGTGGAACCCCTCACGCTCGAGCGCGAATCGGAGCACCTCCACAACGTCCTCTTCGTCGTCAACGACGAGGACCGATGGCTTTCCGGCTGTGGAGGTTGGACGGTCGGAGGTGGTCATTCGCGAGGCTCGGGTGGCAAGGCCCTTCAGGTGGCAAGAGCAAGACCCGCGCGCATTCTGGCCGCTCAGCGTGAAGGCAGCGTAAAGGCCCAGAGAACCTTGCGTGAGGACTCGAGAAACGAACGCCAACGCGGACGAGCGCGAGTGTTCCGTGACGGCCCGGATTGTGGTACTCCTGTGGGACCGTCACCTTCCGACACCACGAAAACTACGCGACCCCCTCATGTCCGGACACCGATTCCCCCTGCGCCCCTGCTTCCTCGCGATCTCCGTCTTCCTCGCCTCCTGTGAAGCGACCCCGGTTCTGCCGCCCGCGCCAGCTGACGAGGCGAGCGTTCGACCGGACGTCAACAAGCGCTTCCTGGCCAAGGACCTGGATCTCGACTGGGCCGTCGGGACGTTCGAGGCCGAGTCTCGGGAGATCTTCGCGTCGCGCGCGGCGATCGTCGCAGCGCTCGAGCTCGAGCCGGGCGACGCGGTAGCCGACGTCGGCGCCGGTACCGGGCTGTTCTTCGCCCCTCTATCGCAGGCCGTCGGCCCGGAGGGGCGCGTCATCGGAGTTGACCTGGCGCCGCGCATGATCGAGTTCATGCAGCGCCGCGTCGCGGAGAGCGGATTCTCGAACGTCGATGTCGTCCAGTGCACGGAGCGCTCGGTGGAGCTCGACGCGGCTTCGGTCGACGTCTTGTTCAGCACGGACACGTACCATCACTTCGAGTATCCGCGCTCGACGCTCGCGAGCATCGCACGGGCTCTGCGCTCCGGCGGCACCATGGTCGTCATCGACTTCGAGCGCGTGCCGGGGAAGTCCCGCGACTGGATCCTGAACCACGTCCGCACCGGGAAGGAGGAGGTCATCGCCGAGGTGACCGCCGCCGGATTCGTCTACGAGGGGGAGCTGACGATCGACGGGCTCGAGGAAAACTACGCGATCCGCTTCCGGCGACCGTGAGTGGGGTCAGCAGTCCGTCGAGAGCGATCAGTGCGCGGTCCAGCCTCCGTCGACGAAGAGAGTCGTCCCCGTGACGTAGCTCGACGCGGCGCTGGCGAGGAAGATCGCCGCACCCTGGATCTCGTGAAGCTCGCCCCAGCGGCCGAGCGGCACGGCGCCGACGATGAACTTCTGCGTGTCCGGAAGGTCCGCAATCGGCAGATTCATCGGCGTCAGGAACGGGCCCGGACAGATCGCGTTGCAGGTGATGCCGTCCTGCGCCCACTCGAGCGCCAGCACCCGCGTCATCTGCGCGATCGCGCCCTTGCTCGATGCGTAAGGCGTGCGCCCGGGAACGCCGACGACGCTGAGCGTGCTGCCGATGTTGATGACGCGCCCGTAGCCTGCACGGCGCATGTGCGGCGCCACGGCCCGCGCACAGAGCCACGGCCCGCGCACGTTCGTCGCCATCACGGCGTCGAAATCCTCGGGCGCCAATTCCTCGATCGGGCCGCGGACGTTGATGCCGGCATTGCTGACGAGGATGTCGACGCGGCCGAGCTCGGCAACGGTCCGTTCGACCATGGCGTCGACCTGATCCTCGATCGTCACGTCGCACACGATTCCCAGCGTACGGCGGCCGGATTCGTTCGCGACCTTCTCGGCCTCGCGCTCCGCCTCCTCGCCGTTGCGACTGGCGATCGCGACGTCGGCGCCGGCGGATGCGAGACCAACCGCCATCGACAGGCCCAGGCCCTTCGTGCCCCCGGTGATCAACGCGACGCGGCCGTCGAGACGAAAGAGGTCGAGTGCAGACATCAGGTTCTCCGTACGCGATCGACTCGGTTGTCAGGAATGCTCGGGCAGCGTAGCATGCCGCCGACGTCCGACGCGACCACCGAGACGACATCATGAGACACGCTCCTTCCCCCGCTCGCCGACAGCGCGCGCTCCTCGACCGGCCCGGCATCGTCCGATCGATGGGGGCCCATGACGTTCTG
>CAYMRB010000423.1:0-8711 GCA_964392615.1 uncultured Planctomycetia bacterium
CGCGACCTGTCGCCCGAGACGACGCTGTTCATCGTCGCGTCGAAGACGTTCACGACGCAGGAGACGATGCGCAACGCGGACAGCGCGAAGGCCTGGCTGCTCGGCTCGAGCGAGGACAAGGAGCGCGTCAAGAAGCACTTCGTCGCGGTCTCGACGAGCGAGAAGAGGGTCAAGAAGTTCGGCATCGACCCGAAGAACATGTTCGTGTTCTGGGATTGGGTCGGCGGTCGCTACTCGATGTGGAGCGCCATCGGTCTGTCGATCGCGCTCTTCATCGGCATGAAGCACTTCGAGGCGATGCTCGAGGGCGCTCACGCGATGGATCGCCACTTCGCCACCGCGGACCTCGACAAGAATCTACCCGTCCTGCTCGCGCTTCTCGGCGTCTGGTACAACAACGTCGTCGGCTGCGAGACCCACGCGGTCCTGCCGTACAACCAATACCTGCACCGGTTCCCGGCGTACCTGCAGCAGGGCGACATGGAGTCGAACGGCAAGCGGGTGACGCTCGGGGGCGAGGTCATCGAGGGCCAGACCGGGCCGGTCATCTGGGGCGAGGCGGGCACGAACGGTCAGCACGCGTTCTATCAGCTCATCCACCAGGGCACGAAGCTGATCCCGTGCGATTTCATCGCCGCGGCGAAGTACGTTAAGGCCCACGCTGACGATCGGATCGACGCCGAGCACCATCCCATGCTTCTCGCCAACTTCTTCGCGCAGACCGAAGCGTTGATGAAGGGCAAGACCGAGAAGGAGGCGTGCGCGGAGCTCAAGGCGGCCCGGAAGACGCCCGCGGAGATCGAGAAGCTGCTGCCGCACAAGGTCTTCCCCGGCAACCGTCCATCGAACTCGATCCTGTTCGAGAAGCTCGACCCGCGCACGCTCGGAGCCCTCGTCGCGCTCTACGAGCACAAGATCTTCGTGCAGGGCGTGATCTGGGATGTGAACTCGTTCGACCAGTGGGGGGTCGAGCTCGGCAAGCAGCTCGCGAAGACGGTGCTCGAGGAGCTCGAGGACGACGACGAGGTCGAGTCACACGACAGCTCGACGAACGGCTTGATCAACACCTACAAGAGCCTGCGTCGCCGACCGGAGGAGGCGAAGTAAGCGATCGGGACGTCGGCGTTACCGGCGTCGCAGCTGCGTCTCCTTTGCGTGGGTTTCGCGCAGCTCGGACCACAGCTTCCGCGCCGCCGCGACGCGTTCGAGAAGCGCGCCGCCCTGGCGTGCGAGCTGCCACGTCTCGACGTCGTACGGGCCCGTGCCTTCGGCGACGGCGCGCTGCGCGGCCGCGATGATCGACTCGATCTCCGCGAGCTGTCTCTCGCGCTTGCCGATGAGCCCCGCCGCGGCCGCGTGATTCCAGAAACGCAGCGGCGGACGAACTACGTAGACCGGCGTCGTGTGCGCGACGCTGCCGTCAGCGCCGGTACCGCGCGCGGCGATCCATGCGCCACCGGCGATCGGCACATCGATCTCGACGGCGATGTCCCTCTGCTTCGGCGCACCGGCTCGCCGCGATGCGACGACCTCGCCGTGGGCGACGATCTCGAGCTCCCGCGCGCCTCCCCGGGCCGGATCCGCGGCGATGCGCGCCCGCACGCGTACCGCGCGATCCGCGTCGATCTCGAGCGTCGCGCCTGGCAGCGCCCCCTCGACGTCGAGCTCGAGCATCGGTCCGCTGGTGACGAACGTCCGCCCCGCGCGCACGGCGTCGAACCATGCGTCGGCGGTGAACGTCGGGCGGCCGAGATACGCGAGCATGCGGCCCTCGCCGATCGTGCCTCCCCACGGGATGTCGGAGCCGGACGCAGCGGTCAGCGGCATGCCGAGATCGAGGAACTCGTACCACAGCGTCGTGCCGAGGTTGCCGAACTGCAGCACCTCCGCGAAGTCGACCTTGCCGCGCGGCACGTTGACGCTCATGTCGCGGTGCACGAAGAAGAGATCGGCGTTGACGTGCGCGTAGCCGGTGAGGCCGCCCTGCGCGTGTATGGCGTCGAAGACGGTGTCGTACAGGTAGTACTGCTCCGTGTCGCGGACCAGCGACGTCGTGTTCATCGCGAGGGTGTGTCCGATCTGCTGGTGCGTGCGCGGGCACTCCTGCCCGGGTGACAGTACACGCGCGTCGCGGATGACCCGAAAGTCGCGCCCGAAGCCGCGCTGCTCGAAGAACGTGCGCCGGATGTCGCCCATCTTGACGACGTTCGCGAGCCAGATATCTTCCGCACGCACGTAGCTCATCAGGCGATCGGCATCCGCATCGCTGAGGATGCGGCAGTGCACGTGATCGTCGCCCGAGAACCAGCCGCGCGCGGGCATGTCGATCCAGCGACGTGGACGGTAGATCCGCTCCTCGCGCTCGCCAGCTCGCAGCGTGAAGCGTTCGATGATCGCGGTGTGCTCGGCGCCGCGTCGGATCGCGATCTCCCACTCACCCGGCGGCACGGCCATGTCGAACGGGCCGTCGACGCACCAGTAGCTCCTCGCGAGCGCGCCGGGGAGGATCGCGGGGCGCTGGCTCGTCAACCGACCTTGGCCGTTGAATTGCGGCGTCAGGTCGATCGCCGTCGACGGACGCCGGTCGAGGCCGCACGTCTTCCACACGAGCTGCACCATCGCCGGAGTCGGTCGGCCCGTGTCGTCGTCGAGCACGGAGACGCGCAGGCGAGCCGGACGCGGCGGCGTGACGCGAAGCCACACCGGTCGCTTCGCGCCGTCCGCCGTCAGGAGCGATACCGTCAGGCCGACGGTATCGTGCGGCACGTTCGCGAGCTCGACGAGCACCCAGTGCGTGCCGGCAGCAAGAGGCCCGATCGCGGCCGGCGTCGCGAACTCGCTGACCGAGAAGTCGTGCGCGTGCACGATGGCGCGCTGTGGTCGGGCGACCCCGCCGGCCACGACGCGCAGCAAGACCGCGCCTGCATCGCCCGGAATCGACACCGGTGGCAGCGGCTTCGAGGCGGGCTTCGCGAGGTCGATGCGCACCGCGTGTCGCAACGCCTCGAGCCAGCCGAGCAGCTTGTCGCACGCTCGTGCCCGGTCGGCCCGGGCGCGCCGCCTCGCGTCGTCGTGCGTCGCGGTGCGAACGCGTTCGCCGGCGGCGCGCAGCTCGCGGTGGAGCCCGGCGATTCCGGCGCGTCCGGCATCGTCGAGGATTGCGGACCAGTGAAGCGCGAGGCGTTCGGCGAGCCGCGTCGCTCCGTCGAACATCGTCGTCGGGCCAGCAGCCGGTGGAGCGGTCACCTCGACCGCTTGACGCGCGTTGAGCGCGTTCGGCGCCGATCGACACCTCGCGAGGAGCGTGCGGCGAGCTTGCGGGGCGAACTCGACCTCGCCCGCCGCCTGCGCTTGCCACTCGAGTCCGTCGCGGCCCGTGACGACGAGGCGGCAGACGGACGGCGCATGCGGCCACAGTCGGTCGTCGATCGCGATCTCGCTTCCAGCGCGCAACCCGGCAGGCGTGCTCGCGAACCACGAGAGACGCAGCCTGCCGCGACGCGACCGCGGTGACGCGTCGATCTCGGCGCGGTAGAGCGGTGACAGCGTCACCTCGCGTCCGTCGACGCGCAGTGCGATGCCGTCCTTCGAGCGCGATCGCGATGCGGCCCAGGCGTCCGACTCCGCGGCGGAGAGCCTGCCGTCCGCGTCGGTGTCGATGCGGGCGCGGAGATCGTGCAGGGCGCGTCCCGGCAGATCGATATCGACCGCGAGGTCGATGTGATCGGCGCCGCCGAGCACGGTCCACGCGCGGCCGATCGCGTCATCGCGACCGCCGTGACCGGCTGCCGAGCGACCGACGCCGAGCAGGCCGATGGTCGCGATCGCGACGAAATACCTGTTCACCGCCGTGCTGCGGCGTACTGGCTGTACGAACATCGGCCTTCGAGCTCCTCGTGGTTCCGGCGCTTGTTCGGGCCAGTCTGACACGATGCGGATGAGCCGCGCAACTCCCGCGACGCGCCGGGGTTTCACGCCGGACCCGAGAAAACTCCTCCCCTGGTGTCAGACGGGCGTCGGAATGGTACCCTCTCGGGCATGCCGAGAAACGATACCCCACCCGATGTTCGTCTGGCGCCGTCTTTGATGTGCGCCGACCAGGGCGCGCTCGCGCACGAGATCGAGCAGCTCGAAGCCGTCCGTGCCGATCTCGTCCACCTCGATATCATGGACGCGCACTTCGCGCCGAACATGCCCATGGGCCTCGGCGTGCTGCAGGCCCTGCGGCCGCGGACGAAGCTGCCGTTCGACGTCCACCTGATGGTCGAGAACAACGATTGGTTCGTCGAGCAAGTCGCCGCGATCGGCGTCGAGCAGATCGCGGTGCACGTCGAGTCGTCGACGCACCTCGACCGCACTCTCGCGTCGATTCGTGACCGCGGCATTCTCGCTGGAGTGGCGCTCAACCCGGCGACGCCGCTCGAGGCGATCGAGTTCGTCGTCGAACGACTCGATTTCGTGCTGCTGATGACGGTCAACCCGGGCTTTGCCGGTCAGAGCCTCGTGCCGTCCGCGCTGCGCAAGATCGCGGCCTGTCGCAGATTCCTCGATGAGCGCGGCAGCGCGGCGGCGATCAGCGTCGACGGCAACGTCAGCTTCGCCAATATTCCGGCGATGGTCGAGGCGGGGGCCGACATCCTCGTCGCCGGCACGAGCAGCATGTATCACCGCGAAGGAACGCGCGAGTCGAATACCGCCCGGACGCGTGAGGTCGTCGCGGAAGGTCTGGCAGCCCGTGTTCAAGCGGCGTCCTGACAAAAGGTGACACGACGTGACGGCTGAGACGATGCGAGCCCTGGTGCTCCACGGTGTCGGTGACCAGCGCGTGGAGGACGTCGCGCGTCCCGAGCTCGACAGCCCCGCATGTGCGCGCAGCGTCCGCGTGCGGATCGGCTTCTGCGGCGTGTGCGGCTCGGATATCCCGCGCATCTTCGAGAAGGGGACGTACAGCTTCCCGACGGTGTGCGGGCACGAGTTCGCCGGCACCGTCGACGCGTGCGGCGCCGAGGTGACCGACTTCGCCCCCGGCGACCGCGTCGCGGTTTTCCCTCTTCTGTGGTGCGGTGAGTGCGCCGCGTGCGAGGAGGGGAAGTACGTGCAGTGCGCCGACTACGACTACCTCGGCTCGCGCTGCGATGGCGCGTTTGCCGAGTACGTCGTCGCACCGACGCGCAATCTCGTGCGCGTGCCGGACGGCGTGTCGCTCGAGGCTGCGGCGATGACCGAGCCGGCCGCGGTCGCGCTCCACACGTTGAAGCGAGCGGGCGGCGTGACCGTCGGCGAGACGGTCGCGATCATCGGCGCCGGGCCGATCGGCGTCATGGTCGCGCAGTGGGCTCGCGCGATGGGCGCGAGTCAGGTCGCGCTGTTCGACATCGACACGCCGAAGCTCGAGCTCGCGAAGCAGCTCGGTTTCGAGCTGACCTTCGACAGCCGCGAGGTCGATCCGATCGAGCGCATCGGCGAGCTGACCGGCGGTCGCGGCGCGCACGTCACAGTCGACGGCGCGGGCGTGCCACCGGCGCTCCTGGCGGCGTTCGGCGCGGCGCGGCGCGGCGGGCGTGTGGTGCTGCTCGGCAACCCGGCGGCCGACGTGACCGTTCCGGCTCCGCTGCTGTCGCAGCTGATGCGACGCGAGGTGTCGCTGCTCGGCACGTGGAACTCCGAATACAGCGCTTGCGGCAACGACGACGATTGGACGACCGTCCTCGGCGCGATGGCCGACGGCACGCTCGATCTCGAGCCGCTCATCACGCACCGCGTGCCGCTGTCCGAGGCGATCCCGACGCTCGAGGCGATCCGCGACCGCGTCGGGTTCTTCTCGAAGGTGCTGATCCGACCGGATTGACGCGCGCCGCGTCCGGATTCCGCGCGGCCCGTATCCTCTACGCGAATCGACGCGAGTTACCGGCACTCCCAGGGCGCCTGGCGTCGCGTCGCGTTCCGGTAAGTCTCGGCAACGCTGGAGTTTCGGCGTTTTAGAGTGCCGGGGGCCGCCGGATGGCCGTCCGTTTGCGGAACGCGCAAGGCCGACTCGGCCGGGGACCGATCTAGGGACGAGTCCCCGTCGTC
The DNA here is from genome assembly GCA_964392615.1 of uncultured Planctomycetia bacterium. GTDB lineage: Bacteria > Planctomycetota > UBA8108 > UBA8108 > UBA8108 > CAYMRB01. The sequence goes on from CAYMRB010000423.1 coordinate 6,073, forward strand.
GCCCAGCAGTCCGTTGAGAACGGGCTGTCGGGGGGAACCCGGCGACGTGCCGAGTCCGATCCGAGCTCAGGAGCTCTCCATGCGAATCGATCCATCGTCCGGGGGTCGCCGACTCCTGTTTCTACGTCCCGCGTCCATCGCCGCAGCGCTGACCTGCGTCGCGCTGGCGCTCGCGGTCGGCTGTCGGCACGAAACCTCCTCCTCTCCTGCGACCAGCACGGCCCTCGAGCCCGTACCGCTCGGCTCGACCATCAAGACGATGGAGGAGGTCGAGACCCTGAGCGAGATCGTCGCGAACCGGCTGATCGAGTTCTCGGATCACGTCCGCAAACGAGACTTCGCGAGCGCCGCGAAGTACCTGACCCCCGACTTCCGCGGCACGAGCTTCACCGCTTTCGGCCCGGGGAAGATCGAGGGAACCCCCGAGAGCTTGGCTCTCGGCGTCACCAAGCACAGCTTCCAGGGCGAAGGCGAGGGCGCGTCCGGTGTCGACCGGGCCGCCTTCGTCGCGTCGCTCGAGACGACGTTCGCTCCACTCGAGTCGATCGACTACGTGTTCTTCAAGACGCGTGGCGCCGAATTCGAGGCCGACAAGTCCCGCGCGCTGCTCCGCATGACGACACAAGTCATCGGCAACAGCGCGTCCGGTCCCTACGCGCTCTACGCGTGGGCGCACGCGGAAGTCGTCCGTCGCGCGCCGGCGAGCGAGGGATCGGCGAGCGCCGGGGGGAGCGCGGAGCCGATGTGGACTCTGCGCCGCTTCATCATCGATCGCATGCAGACGATGACGCGGCCCGCGCCGATCTTCACCGAGGTCGCGACCGCCGCCGGCGTCGCCAGCCGGGGCCCGCGCCTCGGCACGCCGGGCAACGACAAGTTCTATTGGCGTGGCGCGATCTCCGACGATGTCGACGGCGACGGGCTCTTCGACGTGTTCACGTCGACGAGCACGCGCGTGTGGCTCTATCGCAACCGCGGCGACGGGACGTTCGAGGACATCACCGAGCGCTCGGGAATCGACGCGCCTCCCGGCGTGACCGGACCGCTGTTTCTCGACTGGGACCGCGACGGTCACCTCGACCTCTTCCTCGGCTACGTCGGCTGGAAGGTCGACGGGGTGCCGCACGGCGAGGCGCTTCGCCTCTACCGCGGCGACGGCAAGGGCGGCTTCACCGATGTGACCGAGGCGGCCGGTATCGCCGACACGTACATCAACGCGTTCAGCACGTGCGCTGCGGACGTCGACAACGACGGCTTCCTCGACATCTTCGTGTGCAACTACCACCGCCTCGACGCGGTGTATCCGAACTCGTGGTACCGCGCGACGAATGGCAGTCCGAACCTGCTGCTGCACAACCAGGGCGGCAAGCGGTTCGTCGACATCGCCGCACAGGCCGGCCTCGCCGGTCAGGATTGGTCCTATGCGGCCACGTTTGCCGACTTCGACGCGGACGGCGACCAGGATCTCTACGTCGCGAACGACTACGGCGACAACGGCCTGTTCGTGAACCAGGGCGGGTTGACGTTCGTGGACGAAGCGGCGAAGCGCGGCGTTCTCGACACGGGAAACGGCATGGGCGCGACGTGGGGCGATCTCGACAACGACGGTCGGCTCGACCTCTACGTGTCGAACATGTCGTCCTCGGCGGGCAACCGCATCCTGAAGCGATTCTCGTCGCCCGCCAAGCCGGCGGAGGGCAGTCGCCCGGCCGGCGGCGGCAAGCCGGGCATCTCGGACGCCGAGGAGGTCCTGCTGAAGCTCGCGGCCGGCAACACGATCTTCCGCCAGACGAAGGACGGCACGTTCGAGAAGATGCCGAAGTCGAACGGGGGCGTCGGCGCGTCGTGGGCTTGGAGCCCGGCGCTTCTCGACATCGACCTCGACGGTCTGCTCGACGTCTACGTCGCCAACGGCTTCATCTCCGGCGACTCGCTCAAGGACACGTGAAGCACCTACTGGCGCCACGTGGTGGCGTCTTCGATCGGTGACAGCACGGAGGACAAGGCGAAGACAGTGGTGGAGAAGGCGGCGATCGCGATCGAGCGTCCCGGCAGCGACCGCTACCAGAACACCCACATGGCGGAGATCTTCCAGCAGGGGCTCTCCTTCAGCGGCTTCGAGCGCAATAAGGTGTTCTTCGGCCGTGGGGATCTGAAGTACCTCGATCTGTCGGACGTCTCGGGCGCGGACTCGAAGGGCGACTGCCGTGCGGCCGTGGTGGCCGACTTCGACGACGATGGCGATCCGGACCTGTTCGTCAACGCGATCCAGCGCGAGCAGCACTTGCTCTACCGCAACGACGTCGGTGCGGGAGGGGGCAACGGATTCGTCGAGGTTCGGCTGCGCGCGACTTCCGGCCACCCGGCCGCGATCGGCGCGACCGTCGTCGTCTCGCGCGGCGAGGCGTCGCAGGCGCAGGCGCTCATGTGCGGCTCCGGCTTCGAGTCGCAGAGCGCGCCGCAGCTCATGTTCGGCCTCGGCAGCGACGCGGACGCTCGCGTCACGGTCCGTTGGCCCGGCGGCAAGGTCGAGGAGTTCGGCACCGTCGCGGCGGGCAGTCGCGTCGTTCTCGTCGAGGGAAGCGGCAAGCCGCAGCCGCGGGAAGCGAAGACGTTCCGCTTCCGCGATCCGCTGCCGC
>CAYMRB010000424.1:0-8703 GCA_964392615.1 uncultured Planctomycetia bacterium
GCGATGGTCCTGGCGATGGTCCTGGCGATGGTCCTGGCGATGGTCCTGGCGATGGGCCTGGTGGTGTCGGCGACGGCCCGCGGGGTCCGGGCGGGCGTCATCACGGTCGGCGCGGTCGCGTCTTCCCGTGTCTCTTGATCGACTTCGACGCCGACGGTGACGGCGAGCTCAGCGAGGAGGAGCGCGCTGCGGCGGTCGAAGCCCGCCGCGCCGAGATCCTCGCCGCGTTCGACGCCGACGGCGATGGTGAGCTCAACGAGGAGGAGCTCGCCGCAGCACGCGAGGCCCGTCAGGCCGAGCGCGAGGCTCGTCACGCAGAGCGTCTCGCCGAGATGGACACCGACGGCGACGGCGAGGTCAGCGAGGAAGAGCGCGACGCATTCCACGCTGCGCGTTTGGCCGAGATCGACACGGACGGCGACGGCGAGATCAGCCCTGAAGAGCACGAGGCTGCTCGCACGGCTCGTTGCGAGTCCGGCGAGACCGACGAGGCCGAGGACGAAGAGGACGCGATCGTCGACGAGCTGGTCCTCAGCGTCGGATTCATCCGCGGCGAGGCGAACGGCGACGGCGCCATGGACATCACTGATGCGGTGTTCGTCCTGTCGTACCTCTTCCTCGGCGGCACACAGCCGTCGTGCATGGACGCGGCCGACTCGAACGACGACGGAACGGTCGACATTGCCGACCCGACCGCGATCCTGTCGACGCTGTTCCTCGGTGGCTCGCCGCTGCCTCCGCCGACCGTGGAGCGCGGCGTCGATCCGACAATCGATGCTCTTTCCTGCGGAAGGATCGCAGGCTCGTAGCAGCGACGCTGCCGAGCGAGTACCGGGAGCCCACACCCCCTTCAACCACCAGAGGGCTCCGGTCAGTTGTTTCCTGACAACGCTTCAAGACGACGCAGGGCCCCCGCACTCACGTGTGGGGGCCCTTCTTCGTCGGGCGGGCGGGGCGGTAGCGCTCAGTCGCGCGGCTTCGCGTTCCTCCTCTTCTTCGCGTAGAACGTCGCCCGGTGCCGCTCGGCGAGTCTCAGGAGTTTCGCCGCGACCTCCGGGTGCTTGTCGATGACGTTCGTCGTCTCGTACGGGTCGCTCTGCATGTCGAAGAGTGAACGCTCGATCGTCGCCTGCCTGTACTTCCCGGCCATGCCGTCCTTGCCGGGTGTGACAAGCGTGCGGTACGCGTGCTTCAGGTGGAGCTTCCACTTGCCGTCGCCGCTGATCAGGCCTTCGAATCGACCGCCGATCGAGAACGGATAGTACTCGCTCGGATTCTTCGCGTGCGGCTTGCCGACGATCAGGTCCCAGACGTTCTTGCCGTCGACCGGGTTCTTCGGCAACTCGGCACCGGTCAGATGAGCGACGGTCGGGAGAATGTCGAGCGTCGACAAGGTCCGCGTGGAGGTCGACCCAGCCCGGATACGCCCCGGCAGCTTCATGATGCACGCGCTGCGCGATCCGCCGTCAAAGCTCGTGCCCTTGGCCTCGCGGTACGGCGTCGTGCCGGCGTGATGGCCGTACGAGACCCACGGGCCGTTGTCCGACGTGAACACGACCAACGTGTTCTTCTCCGCGCCGGTTTCACGCAGGGCCTTCATGATCTCGCCGACCGACCAGTCGATCTCCATCATCACGTCGCCATAGAGGCCCGTGCCCGACTTGCCCGCGAATTTCTCGCTCACGAAGAGTGGGACGTGCGGCATCGAGTGGGGCACGTAGACGAAGAACGGCTCGTTCTTGTGGCGGCGGATGAAGTCGACCGCGTGCTCGGTGTACCAGGTCGTCAGGAACGGCTGGTGCTTCTTCGTCACCCGTTCGATCGTGACCTTGTTGTTCTTCCAGAACTGCAGCGGGAAGCGGCCCCAGTACCCGGGGTTCTCCGGGTGGAACTCCCACATATCGTTGGAGTACATCAGCCCGCATGACTCGCTGAATCCGCGCGCCGCCGGTCGCGTGTCGGGCTGGTCGCCGATGTGCCACTTGCCGAACACCGCGGTCGCGTAGCCGCGAGCCGTCAGCACTTGGCCCAGCGTCGCGTACTTCGGGTCGAGCCCGCGCGCCTTCGGGCCGTGCGCACCGAAGACCTTCGTTCGGCCCGGGTAGCAGCCGCTGAGCAATGCGGCGCGCGACGCCGAGCACACCGCTTGCGGCACGTAGAAGTTGCGGAACGTGCAGCCCTCCTGGGCGAGCTGCGCCACGTTGGGCGTCGGATACTTCGGCGAGCCGAACGGGCGAAAGTCGCCCCAGCCGGAATCGTCGAGGAAGACGATGACGACATTGGGCGGTCGTGCCTCATCGGCTGCCGCGACGCGGGAGTCCCGCAGCGCGTCGAGTGCGACCAACGCGATGATCGCGACGGCAAAGGTGACGGCACGAGACACGACGTGGATTGCGCGGTGGTTTCTCATACCCGATGGGTAGCAAGTTCCCCGCGTTGCGGCAAGTCTCCCGGTATTCCCGCGCTTCCGCCCGTCGCTCTGGTATGCTGACCGCGAGGCCCCCTGATGGGCCGTGCTGCGCCGTGCTGTCGCAGTCTCCGTAGGGCCTCTCGCGCGGCATCTCGGCGCCCCGAGTCCGCCCGAGAGGGATCGATCGACGAACGAACGCGTGAGCGGAGCTCCCGGCGCGGTGCGGTATCGGTATGGCTGAACAGAGGACGCGGCAGCTTCTTCAGGAGATTCGCGACGGCCATCGCGCGGCGGCCGACGAGCTCTTCGCGCGGGTCTACGACGAGCTTCGTCGTCTGGCCGGCCACCGCTTCGGCGACCAGCCCCCGGGCCACACGCTTCAGCCGACCGCTCTCGTTCACGAGGTCTATCTACGTCTCGTCGATCGGACCTCTGCCGAGTGGCGCGATCGATCCCACTTCCTCGCGGTCGCGTGTCGCGCCATGCGGCAGATCCTCACCGACCACTTCCGGCGCAGCAACGCGAGCAAGCGCGGCGGCGCCTGGAAGAAGCTGACGCTGACGGGGATCGCGCTCGCCGACGACCGGCAATCGCTCGACCTCGGCGATCTCGAGGATGCGCTCGAGGAGCTCGAGCATCTCGATCCGCGTCAGGTGCGTCTGGTCGAGCTGCGCTTCTACGGCGGTCTCTCGATCAAGGAGACCGCGGAAGCGCTCGGCGTCTCCGTCACAACGGTCGAGCGGGAGTGGCGCTTCGCCCGCGCCTGGCTCGTCGACCGCCTGTCTGACCCGTCCTGAACCCCGGCACTCCTGATCCCGCAGCGAGGTTCTTCCCTTGTCGGATTCGCACCGCAGACTGCAAGACCTGTTTCACCAAGCTCTCGAGCTCGACGCGACGGAGCGAGAGGGACTAGTCGATCGCCTCGAGGCCGAAGAGTCCGAGCTCGGCGCGAAGCTGCGTGGTCTCCTGCAGGCCGACGACAACGGGCCTCCCCTGACGTCGTTGCGCTCGGAGGTGCCGGTCGATGAGCTGCTCGACGGCTCGAAGGCTATCGAGCCGGCCACGTCGGCGCCCGAGTGCATCGGAGACTACCGCATCGTCCGCGAGGTGGGGCGCGGCGGCATGGGTATCGTCTACGAGGCGGTCCAGGAGAACCCTCGTCGTCGCGTCGCCCTCAAGGTCGTCAATCAGCGCCTGACGTCACCGGACGTGCGGCGGCGCTTCGAGTACGAAGGACAGATCCTCGGCCTCCTGCAGCACCCCGGCATCGGGCAGATCCACGCGGCCCATCCGGCGGACGACGATGGTTACGCGTACTTCGCGATGGAATACGTCGAGGGGCGACCGCTTCTCGACCACGTTCGCGGCGCGGTGCTCGACCGCGCGGAGCGCTTGCAGCTGTTCGTCAGAATCTGCGCAGCGATCCACCACGCGCATCAGAAGGGGATCATCCACCGCGACCTCAAGCCGAGCAACATTCTCGTCACTCCGGATGGCCAGCCGAAGATCCTCGACTTCGGCATCGCGCGGACGGTCGAAGCCGACGACGCGTGGATGACCCTGCAGACGGGCACGGGGCAGCTGGTCGGCACGCTCGCCTACATGAGTCCGGAGCAGACCGAGCGTCAGGGGCGGGAGCTCGATACGCGCAGTGACATCTACACGCTGGGCGTTGTTCTCTACGAGATGCTGACCGGGCGCACGCCCCACGATCTCGGGCAAAAGACGCTCTTCGAGGCGCTTCGCGTCATTCGCGAGGAGACGCCCGTCGCGTTGGGGACGCGCGATCGCGAGCTGCAGGGCGATCTCGAGACGATCGTCAGCATGGCGCTCGCCAAGGAGCCGGATCGTCGCTACGACTCCGCCGCGTCTCTCGCGGCGGACGTCGAGCGCTATCTCGCTGACGAGCCGATCGCCGCGCGCCCTCCGAGCACGATCTACCTGATCCGCAAGTTCACGCGGCGCAATCGACTTCTGGTCGGCGGTCTGGCGACTCTCGTCGTCATTCTCTGCGCGGCGACGACCGTCTCGGTGGCGTTGATGATCGAAGCGCGAACCGAGGCGACGAAGGCGTTGCGGACCGCCAAGTTCGTCCAGCGCATGTTCCGCTCGGCCAGCCCCTACGAGACGAAGGGGCCCGACTACACCGTTCGCGAGCTACTCGACGAGTTCACCGCCGACACCGCCGCCGAGCTTGCGGGCGAGCCGGAGATCGAGGCGTCGCTCGCCGGGACGGTCGGCATGGCGTATCTCTATCTCGACGTGCTCGACAAGTCTCTCGAGCACCATCGGAGGGCACTCGAGCTGGTCGTCGAGCTCGAGGGGCCAGAGGCCGAACGGGCCTATGTCCTGCGCAACAGCATCGCGATCATCCTGAAGAAGCAGGGCAAGCACCGCGAAGCGGAGGCGATGTACCGCGAGGTGATCTCCGGATTCACGCGCTTACGCGGTCCCGAGGACTACCAGACGCTCCGCAGCAAGAGCAACCTGGGCGGGCTGCTGGTGCACGACGGACGTCCGGACGAAGCTCGGGCGGTGCTCGAGGAGATCGCGGGCCTTCCGGTCTTCCGCGAGGAGCGCCTCGAGATGCGCGTCTTCTCGAGCGTCCACGTCAACCTCGGCGCGGCCTACCACGGGCTCGATCGATTCGCGGACGCCGAGCGTCACATCCGCCGAGCGATCGAGATTCAGGAGGAGTTCCGTCCGCCGGACCACCCGATGCTGCTCGAGCAGTACAGCAACCTCGCGACGGCCTTCCTCGAGCTCGGCGATCTCGACAAGGCGCGGCCGCACCTGGAGCATGCCTACGCGGGGCAGCTTCGCACGCTGGGCCAGAAGCACGTCGACCTGCTGGATTCGCAGGAGAAGCTCGCGGAGCTCGCGTATCGCCAGGGGCGGTGGAGCGACGCGGCCGAGCTGTTTGCGAAGTGGCGCGACACGCCCGGCCGTCACCAGCGGCACTCGCTGTTTCGCGAGGTCACCGCGTGGCTCGGGCGCTGCTACCTCGAGATCGAGGACTTCGCTCGGGCCGAGCCGCTCCTGAAGCAGAGCTACGCGCGCGCGATCCGCAAGGAGGGGCCGCGCGGCGAGCGCACTCGGCTCGCGCGTTCCCGGCTCCAGACGTTGTTCGAGAGGACGGGGCGCAAGGACATCGCGGCCTCGCTCGAGCCGGTCGCGCCCGCGCCGCCGAAGCCGGTATCGCCGGCTGAGCCTCCGGACGGATCGATGCAGCTCATCTTGGCCGCGTCGCCATTCGAGCACGGCGCGGCGGCGGTGAAGCACATCTTCAGTCACTGGCAGCTGCGCAGGGCGGGCGACGACTACGACTCCGATCCGACGCTCGATGTCGTGTCCGCAGAGCACCTCGATCGATTGCCGATCCCGCCGGGGCTCCTTCTCGATGGCGAGATCTACTCCTGGCGCGTGCGCTACGTCGGCTCGAATCGCTTCCCGTCGCCGTTCGGAGCGGAAGGGACGATTGCGGGCGGCACGCCTCGCGCGGCCCTGCGCCGTATCGATCTCGACAAGTGGTTTCAGCGCGATCTCGTCGGCCATCCGGGCGAGACGGCGACGGACTCGATCGACGGCGACCACGGCAGCAGCCTGACGATCGACGATCCTGGCGACGCCGACGCGCTGGCCCCCGCGATTCGCGGCCTGCCTCGCGATCGGATCGTCGGCGTGCATCGCCTCGGCGCGTATGACGGGCCGAACGCCATACAGATCATCCCGACCGACGAGGCGCCGATCCGGCTCGAGGCGTCGCCGGGGCGCTATCGTCTCCTTCGTGTACTCGTCGTCGGGGCCAACGGCGAGTCGAGCCTTCCCGTGCGTCTCGAGTACGCGAGCGGCGAGGCCGGCGCGGCCCGCCTCATCGCGCCCGACTGGTTCGACGAGGCACAGCCGCGTCGAGGCGTATCGGTCACCGCGGTGCGCAACGGCATGGACCGTCTCGTCGAGGGGAAGCTGCACGACGCGAACGACCCGGCGCTCTTCGAGTGCCTGATCGCCCCGGATCCGAGGCGGGAGCTGCGGGCGCTCACGCTCGATGTGGCCGGCGCGAAGTTCGCGAGCGACCGATCGACGATCAACCTCTTCGCGCTGACGGGAGTGATCGCGAGCGGTTCATGAAGCGGCCGAGAGAGGTTCGCGCCTACGCGCAACGACACATGGTCAACGCTCCGGTCCGCCTCGATGCCTGCGCCCCCAGTCTCTGTTCGGCTCCGAGCCCATCTCGAGAACGAGCGTTCCGCCCTTGAGCAGCTCGCTCGCCGGAAACCAGAAGGCGTCGAGCTTCCTGCCGTTCAGCACCGCGCTCTGGACGTATCGGCTCCTGCGGGACGCATTGCGCGCCTCGATGGTGAACTTCTTGCCGCGACCGTATCGCTGCCCCAAGTCGATGATGGTTCTCTCGTAGAGTGGGCTGCCGATTTCGTACACGGGTCGGGCGCGGCAGCCGCCATCGGTCTGAAAGAGCCCGATGGCGGTCATGACGAACCAGGCACTCATCTGCCCTTGATCCTCGTCGCCGAGATAGGCGTTTGCCACGCCGTTCCCATAGTAGCGGTCAAGGATAGCTCGGCTCCACTTCTGGGTCAGCCACGGGCGTCCGACCCAGTTGAACAGGAAGGCGAAGTGCATGGACTGCTGGTTTCCCTGGATCACCGGGTAGTCCCAGTACTGATCATTCGGCGCATTGAAGCGCCACTTGTACGATTCCTCGAAGCCCCACTCGAGCCTCTGCCGGAAGCGGTCGATACCGATGGCCTCGGCCAGTCCCGGAACATCATGAGGGACGAAGAAGGTGAGCTGCCAAGCGTTCCCCTCGACATAGTGCTTGTTCGCGCCGGATCGGTAGAAGTCGAAGTCTTCGAGGAAGGTGCCGTCCGACTTGCGAAGCCGGGCATAGCCCGTCTCCGGATCGATGGTGTTGCGCCACCAGGTCGAGCGCTCGAGAAACTCCTCGTATTCGACATTCTTGCCCAGAGCGAGGGCGAGCTGTGCGACGGTCCAGTCGTCGAATGCGTACTCGAGACTATTGGAGAAGCGCCCCTTGTCGTAGGGGACGTACTTGTGCTCCAAGTAGGCTTTCAGGTCGCGATTGCCGGCGAGACAGCCGCCGACTCTCTCGGCCGGCGTGGTCTGCATCTTCCGCGCGGCGGCAAACGCCTTCTCGGCGTCGAAATCACGGATGCCCATCTGGTATGCACCAACGATGAGGGGAATCTCGTGCTCGGCGACCATGACCGGGACGTACTCCATTCCGGCGGGCCCCTTAGCGAGCCAGCCAAGTGAGTCGTACATGGCGAGCTGCGATCTGACCCAGAGGCTCGACCATTCCGGCGTGATCAGATTCCAGAGCTGATTGAGGTTCCAGAAGGTGTTCCAGAATGCATCGCAGCCGAGCGCGAGATCGCCTTTCGGAAGCTGCCGGACCCGCTCCGTGCCGTCAACCCACTGGCCGTTCACGTCGCTCCAGGTATTGCGGCAGAACGAGCGATAGAGGTTGTTGTAGAAACGGACCTTCTCGCGGCGATCCGGGGTCTGGATCTCTATGCGGCCGAGCAGGTCATTCCAGGCCTTCACGTGATGGACGCGGACGGCGTCGAAACTCCAGTCGAAACGATTGGTCACTTCGGACTTCAGGTTCAGGGCCGCGTTTTCGACGCTGACGAGCGAGATGCCGACACGGGCCTGGAGGACGGACTCGTGACGGGTGTCGAACTCCGCGTACGCGCCAGCGTCCCGGACGGCTTCGGTCCGAAGGCGAGTCGTGCCTGCCTCGATCTCACCGTCGTGCCAGACACCGAGTGCCTTGATCGGGCGGTCGAACTCGATGACGAAGTGAACCGTGTAGTCCTGAACGCCATCCCTGCCCCAGCAGACCGAATGATACGTGCTCAGGCCTTCGAGGCGGTGACGGCCGACCTTGCGAATCTCGGCTTCCCGTATGTCGAGCTTGTACTCCGAGCCGAACTGCAGGTCGATCAGGACTCGTGATTCCTTGTCCTGCGGGAAGGTGTAGCGATGAAAGCCACAGCGGGTGGTCGATGTCAGCTCGGCCTTGATTCCGTAGTCCGTCAGGTCTGCCGAGTAGTAGCCGATGGGCGCTTGCTCCGTTGCCTTGTTCAAACGGGAGCGGTAGCCCGAATCGGGATCGTTCTCCTTGCCTTCATGGATTCGGAGAGGGCCGGCCGTGGGCATCATCGAGACGCCGGCCATGGTCCATTCATGAATGTGGCTGAAGCCGGCGATGTTCTCGAAGCTAGGCTCGTAGCCCGCCTGCCAACCCC
>CAYMRB010000425.1:0-8695 GCA_964392615.1 uncultured Planctomycetia bacterium
CCGAGCGGGGCCGGCTCGAGTCGGCGCGGACCGGGCCGGCGTCGACCCGCCCGGCGTCGAACGTGGGGACGACCCGGTCGGGGGCGGCGAAGCCGCCCGGAGGCGCCCAACCGGCCCGCCCGCGCGGGGCGGACGGACCGGCGGGACGGCCGACGTCAGGTCAGTCGGCGAAGTTGTCCGGGAACTGCGCGACGATCGCGCCCGCGAGCGAGGTATCGCCCTGCGGCTCGATGAGCGCGGCGCTCGGCGCCGGACGAAAATCCGCCGTGAACACCTCGGCCTCCTCCGATGCGCACACGAGCATGTCGCGAAGCGCCAACGCGACCGCGATCGGTCGACGACGCTGCGTTTCGTCTCCGAGCATCGACGCCGAAGCGTCGACCACGACCGCGACGCGGTCGAATCGCAACGGAAGGCGCTCCGCGGCAGCCTTGGCCTTGCGCTCGAGCTCGTTCCGGATCTCATCCGAAAGGCCGCGCTCGAACGCGTAGATGTAAAGTCGCACGGCGTCGTAGTCGCGCGGATCGAACGCCACCTCGACGCTCGCGTCCTCCGCCTTTCGCTGCAGCGCGATTCGCTGGCCCGCCGTGAGCTGGCCCCGCGCGAGCTCGAGTACTTCAGCGCTCGTTCGCTCCTTGTGCAACCGGCCTCGGAAGCCCTCTAGCACTTCGTACGGAAGGCGGCGGCCCCGGTCCAGGTCCTCGCGTGCCTCGCGGTACGCTTGCAGCCGTGGGAGCGTCAGATTCGACTCGTCGCCGAGCACGAATCGCACGCACTCCTGCACGGTCGCGTGCCGATCGCCCTCGCCCGGGACGAAGCGTCCGAGCTCTCGCGCGACGAGCTGCGCCTCGCGCGAGTTTCGGTCGCTCTCCTTCTTCGAGAGCACGGCCCGGATCACGCTCGCCCTCCGGCAACCCCACGCGTGCCTGAGGCAGGCGGCGAGCTTACGACGGTACTTCACCGCCCAGAGCTCGAAAGCCCGGCTGCCGAGCACGTAACGGAGAATCAGCTTCCGCGTGCGCGCGTTGTTGCAGCGCTCAGCGCGGAGGTCGAGGAAGATCTTGAGCACACGCTGGGGCGGCATGTCCGCGATCAGCCGCGTGACCACCGAGCGTTCGACGTCGGCCGAAAGGAGCGACTCGCTGAAGGCGGTGCTGACGAGACGGCCGACGCCGAGCTGACGCGTGCGGTCCGTCACGCCCGGAAGCGCGAGGGCGACCGCGTAGACGCCACGGTCGATCGCGAACAGCGCGTCATGCGCCGCGATCGCGGCTGCCACTTGCTCCTCACGCGTGTTGTAGAACGTCGCTCGCGCCAGGTCGGCGGCCGCGACGTCGAGGAATGCGCCGAAGACGGCGGGGAGGACGCTCCGCTCGCGCTCGCCGAGCTGGCGGAGCCGCGTGAGAGCGCCCGTCGTCGAGAGTCGCGAGGCCGTCTGGAGCATCATTGGAACGTCTCCGAAGAGCGCGAAGCGCGGAAGAAAAGAGCCGGGGAAAGGTGCGGGTCAAGAGACATAGGGGAGGAATCGAACCTCCGACAGAACCGATGGAAACGGTTTGCTCTACCTGCTGAGCTACCTGTATTGACGCGCGAGTCCCCGGCGTCCGATTCCCGTTCCCGGCAAGGGCGAAGGTCGCTGGCGACACTCCATGCGAGTGGACACTGCGCTTGAGACAGTTCCTGAAGCGACGTTCAGTACCCGGGACGGGATGTTCTTCGAGTGCAGAATTCGATTCGATCTGGAGGGAACTTGGTGGACCCGAGGGCGCTCGAATCCCTGTCTCCGGTCCTTCAAACCGGCGCTAGACCATCTCAGCTACAGGTCCACGAATCCGATTGGCGAGAACGCGGGAGGTTGGTAGCCCCGGTGGGAGTCGAACCCACACTCGACGGTTTCTGAAACCGCTCCCTCTGCCAATTGGGGTACGGAGCTACTCCGAATACTTCCGCGTATCGATCTGGGTAAACTTCATGGTGCGCCGGGTCAGACTCGAACTGACGCAGTACCGAGGTACGACGGCTTTACAGGCCGCATGCTTTGCCGCTTGCATACCGACGCGCCGAACTGTCGAACGAAGCAGCGCCCCAGCGGGGCGACGGTGCCCGGCCGCGGCGAGGCGACTGGCTGTCGTTCGCTGCGGACACCTCTTCTGACGCGCGACGCCGCGCGGTTCTTGACATCGATTCTCGAAAGTCCTGCGAGCGTGCGCCGCGGGAGGTACCCGGCCGGGAAAAAGGACAGAAAGTCGCAACGGCGCGTCAAAACTCCCTCGACCGCGTCGTCTGATGTGGAAGTATGAGTCCAGCGTAGTTCCTGTCGAACGAGACCGGGGGAGAGCTCCCGTGACCGACGCATCCGAAGACGACATTCCCGCAGAAGCCCTGTGGAGCGACGCCCTGCTCGTCGAGGTCAAAGCCTCGCTCGAACAGCAGGTCGCTCGCTTCGGCCATCTCCCCGTCGCGAGGGAGGACCTCGTCGCCGAGGTGCTCCTCCGACTGATCTCGTCCGACCGGCGCGGGGTGCGCTCGCCGCTGGCGTACGCTGCCACGGCGCTCCGCAATCTGATTCGCGACAGGATCCGCCAGCTCGAGCGCGCGCAGCGCCTCTTCGACGGCGTCGCGCGCACGAAGCTACCGGAACTCGTGCCGACGGCCGAGCGAGACGCGCTCGGCGAGAGCGACCTCGTGGAGCGGGTCCTGGAGCTGGCCGACCTCACGCGCACTCAGCGACTCGTGATCGACAGAATGTACTTCGACGGATTGACCGTCAGCGAAGTGGCTCGAGCACTCGACAAGAACCCAGGGACCATTCAGAGACACCACGACCGGGCACTCGAGAAACTCTCGAGCTGCGCTGCCCGCCTGGAGAGACACCCATGACGGATCCCGGCGACTTTGGAGGCCAGGAAGGCCGCGGCTCCGGAAATCGCGGTTTGAGGAAAGACGAATCCCGCCGTGCCACGATCCGCGAACGACTCGCAGCGAGTCTCGGACGATGGCGAGAGGCGGCAGAGGCACTCGAAGTCGAAGCCGGACCGGGCGACAAGGATCAGGCCCGGGTCAGCCGCATACGAAATCGCGCGGGCCGTCACGAGGATCGAGGCAAGGCCTCGTCGCCCCGAGTCGCCAGGCTGGACCGTGGCAGAGGCTTCGAGCGGAGTCCGTCGGGCCCCGATCGCTCCAATGAGAACGGTCTCCCCGCGGAGCCCTATCTCTCGACCTTGAGCCAGTTGTTCCACGCGAGAAGGAGTGCCCCCGAGGCGCTCATTCTCGCGTTTCGGCGGACGTGTTCCGAGGTCGGCCGCCGTCATCGCCGAGGCCTTGTCGTCGGAACGCTCACACCGCGGTCGATCAGGATAGCCAGCGACGGGATCGTGACCGTCGACGAGCGCGTCGAGGGCGAGCTCGACGACCTTCGCTATGCGGCGCCGGAGGTCGCGGAGCAAGGGGCACGGACACCCCGCTCCGATGTCTGGACCCTCGGATCGATCCTGCTCGAGATGCTCACGGGCTCACCGCCGCCGCAACCCTCCGACTCCCTCCCCGAAAGCCTGCCTCCCGCCTACCGCGACTTGATCACCCGCTCCCTCGACCACGACCCCGCCCGACGCTTCGCTGACGCCGACGACCTGCTCGATGCGTTGGAAGCCATCTCCTGAGCGAGGTCACGATCGCCGGTTACCCGGATCGCGGCGGATGTCTGGACGCGGCGCCGTCGCCCTCTTCCACGCGTCGATCGCTTCCCTCATGCTGCGAGCGCGTTCGGGTCGCTTCTCGATCAGGTTTTCACGCTCGCCGATGTCTTGTTCGAGGTCGTAGAGCTCCGCCCTTCCGCCCTTGACGATCATCTTCCACTTGCCGTCCCGCATCGCGGTGCCGAGTTTCGGCTCGTACCCGAAGAACAGCTTCCGCATCGGGAACTCGGCCTCCTTCAGCAGGAGACCGACCAGGCTCTTGCCGTCGAGGGTGCGATCACGCGGAACCTCGACGGACGCCAGCTCGGCAATCGTCGGAAGCAGGTCCGTTCCCATGGTGAGCGCGGCGGTCTTCGAGTCGGGTCGGATTCTCCCCGGCCACCAGGCGATCGCGGGCACGCGGTGTCCCCCCTCGTAGTGGCTGAACTTCCCGCCGCGAAGCGGTCGGTTGGATCCGGCGCCGATCGCTCCGTTGTCCGAGCAGAAGAACACGAATGTTCGTTCTGCCAGCCCCGTGCGCTTCACCGCATCGAGGATCTCGCCGATGCCCTCATCCATCACCTCGAGCATGACCTTGTACTTGGGGCGAATTCGCGCGCGACTCCAGAGTTGGTCCTTCGGGATCGGCTTTCGCTTGTCGGGCGTATCGTCGGGCGTCTGAAACGGCAGGTGCACGGCCTCGTGAGCGACGAAGAGGAAGAAAGACCGCGACCTGTTCTCCTCGATGAAGCGAACGGCGTTCTTCGTGATGATGTGCGTGGTGTACCCGGGCTGATCCTTCGTCTCGGCTCCGTCGTGCCAGGACCTGTCGTGAGTGTGGTAGTCGACGTAGCCGCGCAGGTATCCCCGGAACTCATCGAATCCGTGGTGTATCGGATTGTGCTGCGGAGCCTCTCCCAGATGCCACTTGCCGAAGAGGGCCGTCCGATAGCCGCCCTTCTTCATCAGCCGTGGAAGCGTCAGCTCCGTTGGCTCGAGGCCGGGCGTGTCGAGATGGCGCGCGACGACGTCGACGATGCCGACGCGTTGTTGGTATCGTCCGGTCAGGAACGCGGCTCGCGTCGGACTACACACCGAGCTGTTTGCGTGGAAGTCCGTGAACAACAACCCTTCGGCAGCCATGCGCTCGAGATGCGGCGTCTTGACCCAACCGTCGTAGACGCTGGTGTCACCGTAGCCCAGGTCGTCCGCCATGATGACGATCACGTTCGGCCGAGGCGGTCCATCGGCAGCGACCGAGGACAGGATCCCGAGCGCGATCACGACGAGCCACGCGACGCAACGCGCCGCAACAGAGCCTGAGCTACTCATCGTCGGACGGTTCCTCCAGTTTCCCACGCACACGATACTCGCTGTCGTGATCCGGTAGCGCCGGAAATCCTACCAGTGCATGACGAATCCGCCGTCCACGTTGATCGTCTGTCCGGTCACCTCTTTCGCGCGGTCCGATGACAGGAAGACGATCATCGCAGCGAGATCCTCGCAGGACTGCCAGCGCCTGAGCGGAACAACGCTCTTGATCTTCTGGTCCGTCCACTCCTCGTAGCTGAGCCGCTCCTCCTCGGGGGTGCGGTCGTGCCAGGCCTGCCAGACGGACTTGTTCAGCGGCGTCCGCACCATTCCCGGACTGACCGCGTTGACGCGAATCCCGTGGACGGCGAGATCCTTGGCCATGCATTGAGCGAAGTTGATGTTCGCCGCCTTGCTGGCGCTATAGGGAGGATCTGTCGGCGAGCCGATCTGCCCGGCGACGGACGCCAGCAACACGAACGTGCCCCGCTTGTTGTCGACGAGGTGCGGAGTGACGGCATGGGCTACGTTCACCGTGCCCAGGATGTTCACTTCAACCGTTCGCTTCCAGTCGGCCGGCTTCAGGTTGGTGAACGGAAACCCGAAGTGCCCCGAGCCGATCGCCGCACTGTGGACGACGTGATCGATCGATCGCCCGGATTGCAGGAACTGCGCGACAGAGGCGCTCAAGCCGTCGAGGTCTTCGATGTCCACAACCGCCGCCTCGACGTCGACCTCGAGCTCGCGCAGTTGCTCGGCCACCTCCAGCACTCGTGGGGAGATGTCCCAGAGCAGCAACGAGCAAGCCTCCTCCGCGAAGACTCGCGCGGTGGCCGATCCGATCCCGCTGGCAGCGCCTGTGATCAGTGCGGTGTTGCCGCCAAGTCCCAGATCCATGTCTTCCTTCCTGTCCCTCCGGAGTCCAGCAGCGCATCGCGAGGATGGCCCATGAGCCAAACGATACGCGACGGGCTAACAAACGTGGGGCTGAAAAGCCGTGATTTCGCTATCATGCCGTCCATGAAAACGAACCACACTGCACGACTCGCCGGATTGATTCTCGGATGCGGCTCCCTCGTATCCTGCGCCACCACGGCCGACGACAGCTTCGTGCCGCTCTTCAACGGAAAGGACCTGACCGGCTGGACAGCCGCAAAGGAGAACCCGGATTCGTTCTTCGTCGAGGACGGCTCGCTGATCCTCAAGGGAGGCCGCAGCCACCTGTTCTACACGGGAGACGTGAACGCTGGTTCCTTCAAGGAGTTCGAGCTGAAGATGCAGGTGAAGACCCTGCAGAGCTCGAACAGCGGCGTCTACATCCACACGAAGTACCAGGACACGGGCTGGCCGAACGCCGGGTACGAGTGCCAGGTCAACTCGACCCACAGGAATCCGACGAAGACCGGCAGTCTGTTCGGCGTCGTCAACCTCAACGTGCTCGAGCCGGGCCGGCAGCCTCCCAAGGTCGGCGCGAACACCCGGCTCGCCGCGCCACCCACCGCCGACGGCGAGTGGTTCGAGTACTGCATCGCGGTGAAGGGTCGCACGATCACGACGCGGGTGAACGGCGAGACGCTGCTGGAGTACGTCGAGCCGGAAGGCGGCCCCGGCCATCCGCAGTTCTCGGAGCGCAAGCTATCCGAGGGCACCTTCGCCCTCCAGGCTCACGACCCGAAGTGCGAGGTCCACTTCCGCGACATTCGAGTCAAGGTCCTGGACGGGAACTGATCGCCCGCGCCGCTATCCGACGATCTTCTGCGCCGCGGCCGGATACTTGGCGAGCAGCCGCAGCGTCTCGTCCATCTGGTCCTTCGTCTCGGCGCCGAGCGTCATCGCGTCGAGGAGGCCGAGGTTCTGCGCGAAGCGCATGCACTCGTCCCGGCGATCCGCCAGCTGCCCCTCGCCGTAGATCTTCATGCCGATCAGCGCCTTGCCGTTCTCCTTGGCGCGGCGCAGGACGGCGACGACCTCGTCGGTCGTTCCATCCATCTTCACGCCGTGAGGGTTGATCCGGGCGAGGATCACGTCGACCCAGGGCGACTCCGCCGCGACCTTCATCGCCTCCAGGTTGTGGCACGAGACCCCGACCGCCCGCACCTGCTTCTTCTCCTTCGCCTCGTCGAGAGCCTCCATGTAGCCCGCGAGCTCCTTCTCCCACTTCGGCGTGGTCATGCAGTGCAGGAGCACGATGTCGAGGTAGTCCGTCGAGATCTCGTGACGGAACCGCTCGAGCGTCACACGCGCCGTCCGGCGCTGGAAATCCACGCGTGTCTCAGCGGGAGGCTTGTCGAACCGCCACCAGAGCTTGGTGAGGATCGCCACCTTCTCGCGGGGAATCGTCCGAAGCGCCTCGCGGAAGTAGACGTGCGTGCCGTAGAGATCCGCGAGATCGAAGAACGTCACGCCGCGCTCGTAGTCGTGCCGGAAGAGCGACACGATTTTCTCGAATCCCATGCGCGTGTGGTTCGACTGACGGCCTCCCCCTCGCATGCCGGTGCCCTGGCCGACGCGCGACATCGTGATGCCCGTCTTCCCGAGCGGCACCTGCGGTGGCCGCGGGATCGACTCGTCCACGTGCGTCGGCTCCGCGGCGCGGACTCCCGTGAAGCCCGCTCCGATTGCGACACCGGCCATCGCCGCGACGAACTCGCGACGCTCGATCCCCGCCCTGTCCTTCTTCTCGCTCATGACGCTCTTCTCTCGCTCCGGGCCTGACCTGAACTCTGACGGTTCATCGTACTCGAAGGACGTCTCCATGTCGCCGTCAGCAGCCCGTCAGCAGCCCGTCGCGGGTCAGCGGTGGGTCCTCCGGCTTCCTGGCTTCGACTCTTCATCCACCCAATGGCAGGCGACGGCGCGGCACGCCGGTCGCGTCCAGCACCGCGTTGGCGATCGCCGCGGCCACGGGCACGGTCACGGGCTCTCCGACGCCGACCGATGGGTTGTCGCGGCTGCCGACGAGAACCGTGTCGACCTCCGGCTGCTCGCCCATGCGCAGAATCGGGTATCGGCGGAAACTCGCGTTGCGCATCATCGACTCGTCGACCTCGACCGCTTCGCCGAGAGCATAACTCGTCGCCATCGTCACGCCGCCCTCCGCCTGGCGCCGCACGCCATCGGGATTGACGACCTGGCCGCAGTCGACGGCGGTCGTGACCTTCTCGACTCGGATCGTCGCTCCTTCGTCTTCGACGCGCACCTGCGCGAGCGTCGCGACGTACGTCTTCTCGCGGTAGAGACAACACGCCAGCCCGAACCCGCGACCGTCGCGTCGCGGGCGAACTCCGGGCTTCCATCCCGCTCGCGCCACGACGGCTTGCAACACGGCGGAGAGCCGCGGCATGGTGTCCCCCAATGCCCGCAGTCGGAACGTCAGCGGATCGACACCGACGGCGAACGCCAGCTCGTCCATGAACGACTCGCGTGCAAACGCATGAATCGGACTGCCGAGTCCGCGGAACGACCCGGTCGGCACGCCCCCCGGAATCAGCCCGAACCGCGTGCGGTGGAAGTCGCTCGAGTAGAATGACACGATGTCTCGCGTGCTGCTGAATCGATTGCCGCTCGACGCCATCGCGTAGTCCCACGCCATGAGCCGGCCGTCGCGACTCACTCCCGCCTTCACCGACAGACACGCGGCCTGCCTGTAAAACGAATGCCTGAAGTCTTCCTCGCGGGTCCACACGACGCGCACGGGACGCCCGACCGCG
>CAYMRB010000426.1:0-8695 GCA_964392615.1 uncultured Planctomycetia bacterium
CGGCTCGGGACGTCTTCCTGCTCAGCATGGGCAAGGCGTCGGATCCGAGCTCCGGCGGACGTCAAATGCCGCATCACTACGGCAATCGGCCTCTCAACATCGTCAGCCAGTCGAGCCCGACCGGGACGCAGTATCTGCAGGCTGTCGGGACCGCGGAGGTGGCCCGGATCGCGGCGCAGTCGCCGCGCTCGAGCGTCATGCCGGTGTTTCGCGACGACGAGGTCGTCTACGTATCCGGCGGCGAGGGCTCCACGAGCGAGGGCGAGTTCTACGAGGCGATCAGCGCGGCCGTCATCAAGCGGCTGCCGGTTCTCTTCCTGATCCAGGACAACGAGTACGCGATCTCGGTGCCGGTCGAGGAGCAGACCCCGGCCGGGAGCATCTCGCAGGTCTTCCAGGGCTGTCCGGGCCTGCTCGTGAAGGATGTCGACGGCACGGATGTCCTGGCGAGCCACACCGCGCTCGAGGACGCCGTCAAGCACTGCCGGAGCGGCCGCGGTCCCGCGCTCGTCCACGCGAAGGTGGCGCGGCTCGGTGCGCACTCCGATTCCGACGACGACAGCGCGTACCGCACCGAGGCGGAGAAGCGCACCGATTTGGCGCGCGATCCGGTGAGCCTCTTCGAGGCGCGGCTGCTCGAAGCGGGGCTGGTCACGAATGATGGCCTCGAGACGATCCGCTCGACCCTGCGGGGGCAGGTGCGGCTCGCGGCCGACTCGGCGCTGCAGGCTGCGGATCCGACCGCGGAGTCGGTGACGCGATTCATCTTCGACGATGACGCCCCGGCCGTCGTCGAGACCGAACCGGCTCGCGTCGGGCCTCCGCGCAACATGATCCAGGCGATCAACCGCACGCTCGAGGTCGAGATGGGCCTCGATCCCCGCGTCGTGATCTTCGGCGAGGACGTCGCGGACTGCTCGCGCCAGCAGCACCTCGACGAGCTCAAGGGCAAGGGGGGCGTGTTCGGCGCGACGAAGAACCTCCAACGGCTGTTCGGCAGCCACCGCGTCTTCAATTCGCCGCTGGCCGAGGCGAGCATCGTCGGCCGCGCGGTCGGCATGGCGGTGCGAGGCCTGCGTCCGGTCGTCGAGATTCAGTTCGTCGACTTCATCTGGCCGGCGATGCAGCAGATTCGCAGCGAGCTGGCGCTGATGCGCTGGCGCTCGAACAACGTGTGGACCTGCCCGGTCGTCGTTCGAGCTCCCGCCGGGGGCTACGTGCGCGGTGGGGCGATCTATCACAGCCAGACGGCTGAGTCGATCTTCTCGCTCTGTCCGGGGCTCCACGTCGCCATGCCGTCGAACGCGCGCGATGCGGCCGGGCTCTTGCGGACGGCGATCCGCAGCGACGATCCCGTGTTGTTCCTCGAGCACAAGCACCTGTATCGGCAGAGCTATGCGCGGGCGCCGGATCCCGGCGAGAACTACGTGGTCCCGTTCGGGAAGGCGAAGGTGGTGCGCGACGGCAAGGACGTCACGGTCGTCACGTACGGCTCGCAGGTGCAGAGGTCGCTCGAAGCGGCGGAGCGCGTGGCCGAGCGCGGCACCGACGTCGAGGTGATCGAT
This sequence comes from uncultured Planctomycetia bacterium, assembly GCA_964392615.1. GTDB lineage: Bacteria > Planctomycetota > UBA8108 > UBA8108 > UBA8108 > CAYMRB01. Next base: position 1,566 of record CAYMRB010000426.1, read on the forward strand.
CTTCGCTCGCTCGTCCCGTGGGATTGGGAGACCGTCGCCGCGTCCGTCCGCAAGACGGGTCGCCTCTGCGTCGTCTACGAGGAGATGAAGTCGTTCGGCTTCGGCGCCGAGATCGCGGCCCGCGCGGCGCATGAACTGTTCGAGCATCTCGACGCACCCGTCGGGCGGCTCGGCGGGCAGGACGTGCACATCGGCTACCATCCGACGCTGATCGAGGCGTCCTTGCCGACCGTCGACGGCATCGAGAAGCTGATCGACGAGACGGTACGGTATTGACCGTACGTCGGAAGTCTCCACGCCAGCCGTCGCGTTCACGTGTGCTGCTGACATTCTGCTAACCGCCGAGCCCGTGGCGCGCGCGGGACTTCGTGCCGTTTTTCACGAAGTGTCGCCCGCCCGCGCGGGTCACGTCGCGGTCAACGATTCGCGCGCTTTTTCACGAACCGGCAGCGCGTCGAAGAACTGCAACCTTGACCGTCTGTTGCGCGCTTTCCTGCCAAGCTGACGGTCAGCAGCGGGGCCGACTCGAGTCTTCTGGCGACTCGATCGCTCGTCCGAGCGATTTCCGTTCGGCTCCCCGCCGCCGAGCTTTTTTGCAATGACCGCGGCGGTTTCTTCGTCTTAGTAGGATGACGCTGTTGGTGGGCAGCGTGCCCCGGCAGGTCCACGGAAGCTGAAGGAACGCGGATTGCTCTACGCCGGGGCACCCATGCTCGACCGGCCGTTTCCGTCGCGCGCTTTTTTCTTCGCAGCGGACGGAATGCTCGGTCGGCCTGCTGCGTTGATATGGATGGAGAGAAGGTCCGAATGCCATCGCGGTACGCCGCGGACTGGTCGGACAGAAAGGAGGACCCGATGAAGGTCCAACCTGACAAGACAAACCACACGGTTCCCGGGAAGGGCGGAACGCCGCTGTCGTTCTCCGACCTTCAGATTCCGGTCGAGGCGCTGCTGACGCGCGACCAGGAGCGGCGCTCGGGGACCATCGTGCGCGCAGCCCTCGCGCGGCTCGCCGTGCTGTTGCCGCGTCACCCCGGTGCCTACCGGCGGTTTCTCGCTCGCATGGCCCAGGTCGGCGTGGGTGGCGGAACGATGTTCTCGTGGATCGCGCTGCGCGAGCGCATGGCGAAGGATCTCGACCGCGCCACCGCCGCCCTCGGGAGGGCGGAGAAGCGGGTCGCGTCCGATCCGGATGCTGCGTGGAAGGAGCTCGATCGCGGTGTGCGCGCCCTCGAGACGTACCCTCTCGATCCCGAGACGCTCTACCAGTGGGCCCGCGAGGCCGTCGATCCGCAGCACGAGCGGCGGTTCGCCAGAGGGCCGATGGGCGCCACGCCGCGCGGTCGCAAGATTCACCGACTGCTGACGCGAGTCGTGCGTCGGCTCGACTACGAGCGTGATCGAATGGTCCTGCCGAACCTGCGGCTCGTTCTCAAGGAGGTGTTCCGCTACCACCCGACGGGGATGCGGCGCAGCGACCTCTTCCAAGAGGGAATCATCGGGCTGCAGAAAGCGGTCTTCCGCTTCGACCCCGGCCACGGGACGCGGTTCTCGACGTACGCGACGTACTGGATCCGTCAGGCGATCCGCAAGTCGCTGATCGACAAGTCGCGGCTGATCCGCGTGCCGCAGGCCGTGCAGGAGGAGCTCCGCAAGGATCGCGGCAAGCTGTCGGCAGCCGAGACGGCCCGCGTCCGCCGGATCATGAGCGAGACGATGTTGTTCTCGGCCGCCGAGTCGGACGACTCGGGCGACCGCAACTCGTTCATCGTGCCGGATCCGTCGGCCGCCGAGGACACCGAGGAGCTGCACACGACGAAGATCCCCGGCGTGGTCGCGGGCGCGCTGAAGAAGCTGGGCTCGCGCGAGCGCGAGGTCGTGCTGCGGCGATTCGGTCTCGACGGCGATCCGCCGCAGACGCTCGAGGACATCGGTCGGCGTCTGAACCTCTCGCGCGAGAGGATCCGGCAGATCGAGCGAGAGGCGCTGACGCGCATGCGGGAGCACCCCGAGCTGCAGGAGGCCTGGGACGTGCTCGGCCTCTCGGCCTCCGGCGGGCCGGTGACCCGCAATTGACGCGCGCCTGAGCCGCGTCGACCGCCGACGAATTCCCGCACCTCATGAACGAGGGGGCAGCTTCCGCACGGAGGCTGTCCCCTTTCTTGGCGTCGCCTCTCGCAGATCATTGTGCAGATCGCCGGCGCCTTCGCCCGCTGGCTTCGTTGCGTTCAGTCGACTATGGGCCTTTTTCGCGGCCCGTGGGAGAATGGCGGGCCATGAGCGAGAGCCGCGTTTTCACCGCCGATTGGGTCCTGCCGATCGCGGCGCCTCCCTTCCGCGACGGCGCGGTGCGCGTCGTTGACGGGCGGATCGCGGCCGTCGGTTCGCGCGACGACGTGCTAGCGGCTGGCGAGGCGTGCGACGAGAGGGTCGAGCTGCGCGGCGCGGCGCTGCTTCCGGGGCTCGTGAACACCCACGCCCACCTCGAGCTGACCGCGTTGCGCGGAGCGCTCGAGGAGCGCGACTTCTTCGCGTGGATCCGTCGCCTGACGCGCACGAAGTACGAGCGCATGAGCGAGGACGACATCCTCGCGTCGGCGCGTCAGGGCGTGCTGGAGGCGACCCGGGCGGGAATCACGACGATCGCCGACATCGCCGACATCGGGGTGTCCGTCCAGGCGCTGGTCGAGGCCGGGCTGCGCGCCGTGGTCTATCAGGAGGTCTTCGGTCCCGATCCTGCCCAGGCGGACGACAGCCTCCGGCAGCTCGATGACAAGCTCGCGGCGCTGCGTCTATCAGCCGACACGGCCGCCGGGCGCGTCGGGGTCGTAGTCGCGCCGCCCGCGCCCGACACGGTGTCGGCGCGGCGCTTCGGGCTCGGGGCGGCGTACGCGCTCGAGGGCGCCAGCCCGGTGTCGATCCACGCCGCCGAGTCGGACGCCGAGCGATCGTTCGTGCGCGACGGCCGCGGCGCGTTCGCCGAGTTCCTCCGCGGGCGGGGGATCGAGTGGACGCCGCCGCGCGGCTCGACGATCGAGTACCTCGAGGCGCTCGGCGCGCTCGAGTCGCGGCCGCTGCTGGCGCATTGTGTCGATGTGTCGGAAGGCGACCTGGCGCGCGTCGCCGCGGCCGGAGGCTCGATCGCGCACTGTCCGAAGGCGAACGCGAAGCTCGGGCACGGGATCGCGCCCCTGGCCGCGATGCTGCAGCGGGGCGTGCGGACGGGGCTCGGCACGGATAGCGTCGCGTCCAACAACACCTGCGATCTGATCGACGAGGCGCGCTTCGCCGCGCTCGCCGCGCGGGTTCGGGGCGGCCGGCCGTCAGCGCCGGCCGACGACGCGGCGTCTCGCGTCGAGTCGCCGGCGGGTCCGACCGAGCCGACCGAGCCGACCGAGCCGACCGCATCGGACGCGTTGCGGCTCGCGACGCTGGGCGGGGCCGAGGCGTTGGGGCTCGACGACGAGATCGGCAGCCTCGAGATCGGCAAGCGGGCCGATCTGACCGCGATCGACCTGAGCGGCCCGTGGGCGCAGCCCGTGCACGACGTCGAGACGGCGATCGTCTTCTCGGCGTCGGGGCGAGACGTCGCGCTGACGGTCGTCGACGGCGAGATCCTCTACCGCGACGGCGAGTACCTGCGGCTGGATCCGGCGGGCATCCGGACCGAGCTCGAGGCGTCCGTCCGGCGCTGGGGGAGGTAGCAGGCCGTCAGTGTCCGGCGCCGGCGCGAGCGCTGTGCGTCAAGCTCTGGTCCTGCGCGTCGATGAGGATCGGGCTCATTTTCGGCTTCGGGAACTGCACCTGCGACAGGTCGCAGGCCGGCCCCTTGTCGAGACCGTTCGCGCACGTCCAGAACAGCGGGGCCTGGCGCAGCATGCGGCCGGCGGTGCGGATGCCGTCGACGGCATGCTGGAACATCGCGCGGTACTTGTCGCGCTTGCTGAGGCCTTTCCAGCCCTCGCTTTCCGCGAGGTGGAGCGAGAGGGACACTTCCGTCCAGAAGCACTCGTTGTGCGTCGGGCGCCTGCCCGTCTCGTAGTCGTCGCGGGGAAGCAGACTGAAGAGGTACATGGCGGCGAGCTCGTGCTCGTCGTCGCACTTCATCTTGCGCCACTTGTGATATTCGAGGACCAGCTGGCTCATCCTGCGGCTCCTGGTTCCGCCTGAGCGTTGTCGTGTCGGGCTCCGGCGTCCCGTTTCCCCGGCGCTCGTCCCGGAGGTGGAAGCCCGCGATTTTATCCGTGGGCGCCGTCGTCGTAAATCCCCAGTCCGCGTTCTCGCTCCAGCCGCCAGGCGTCGAGATCCGCGCTGCCCAGCCGCTCGAAGCTCGACAGGGCCCAATTCAGGCAGGCTACGAGGTCGTCGGGGTGCTCGAGGCCGACGCCGAGGCGCACGAGGCGGTCGAGGCCGGCGCGTTCGAGCTCCTCGACGGGAGTGAAGTACTCGGAGACGGTGCGGTGGTGGTTGAGCTTCGTGGCGAGGCCGTCGAAGCTCAGGGCGTAGCGCGGCAGGACCGTGGTGGCGAGGACGTCGCAGAAGTGGCGTGTGGCGTCCTCGTCGAGTCCGTCGACCCGGAAGCTGAGAAGCGACCCTCCGAGCGCGTACCACGCGTCGATCGCGGCGCGGTCCGGGTGGCCGGGGAGCGACGGGTGGAATACGCCCGAGACGCGCGGGTGGGACTCGAGGAACGCGGCCACGCGGGCGGCGGTGGCGCAGCGACGCTCGTGATCGGCGCGCGCTCGGGGCAGGTGCTCGAGGACGGCGGCCGCGCGGCGCCAATCGAGGATGCCGCCGCGCATCGCCTGGAGGTCCATGATCTCGTTGAGCCTGTCGACGTCGTTCGACGCGACATAGCCCCAGAGATCGAGGTCCTGGCCCGCGAGGGCTTTCGTGCCGCTCGCGACGACGAAGTCGACGCCGGGGAAGTCGAGAAGCGGGCGGCGCAGCCCCCAAGGCGTCGCGATCGTATCGTCGAGGATCAGTCGGACGCGGCGGCAGCCGGCCGCGCGGCGGTCGAGCAGGAGCTGACCGAGTCGATCCGGATCGACGGCACGCAGCAGCGGATTGGAGAACGTCTCGGCGAAGACGAGACAGGTGTTCGTGTCGATCGCGCCGGCGAGAGCGTCGAGGTCGCCGTCGTCGACGATCGACATCGACGCACCGACGCGGCTCGTGAGCGCGTCGAGATAGGTCTTCGTCTTGTTGTAGCACTGCCGGCAGATGACGGCGTGGCTGCCGCGCGTGACGAGGACGTCGAAGAGCAGCGCGCAGGCCTGCATGCCGCAGTCCGTCAGCACGGCGGCCTCGGCGTGCTCGAGCTCGCGAACGGTGGCGAGCAGTGCGCGGGTCGTCTCCGTGCCGTAGCGAGCGTACACCTGCGGCAGCGACGACCAACACCCCTCGGCGGCGAACAGGAACGCCGCTTTGTTCTCCTGCCATGCGATCATCCGCGGCGATCCGAGGAGGTCGAGCTGCAGTGTCTCACCGTCGGGATGGAGGTACGGGATGCCGCGTTCGCGGATGCGAGAGTCGATCGCGTCGTGCAAGTCGCGGGAGGCGTCGTGCATGTCGGCGATCGGCGGCCGTTCAGCGGGGCACGACTGGGGATCCAGGTATGCGGGGTTCAGGGGCATGCGCGCGATCCTACTGGAGGTCTCGGAGTCGGGCAATCGACGCGCTATGCTGATCGCTCAGGACACACGAGAGGGGGTTTGACGATGCAGGACGATCCGAGGGCGCGCTTCGTCGTCGGCGACGACTTCGAGCCGGCGTACCTGGCGACGTGGCGTCAGGGCGGACTCGACGCACGAGTCGAGGAGGCGCGCGCGGAGCTCGGGGAGTGTCGGGCGTGTCCGCGGGACTGCGGAGTCGACCGCGCGGCGAACGAGACGGGCGTGTGTGCGACGGGGCGGCGAGCGGTCGTCTCGAGTTGCGGGCCGCACCTGGGAGAGGAGGACTGCCTCCGCGGCTGGCGGGGATCGGGAACGATCTTCTTCGGTCTGTGCAACCTGCGCTGCGTGTTCTGCCAGAACTGGGATATCTCCCAGCGACGCAGCGGTCGGGAGGTGGAGGCCGAGGAGCTCGCGGCGATGATGCTCGAGCTCCAGGCGCGCGGCTGCCACAACGTCAATCTGGTGACCCCGGAGCACGTCGTCCCGCAGGTGGTGGAGGCGCTGGCCCTGGCTGTGCCGGCGGGGCTGCGGCTGCCGATCGTCTACAACACGAGCGCGTACGACGCGAGGTCGTCGCTCGCGATGCTCGACGGCCTGATCGACGTCTACATGCCGGACTTCAAGTTCTGGCGCGAGGACAGCGCCGTGCGGCTGCTCGGAGCGAAGGACTACCCGCAGCGCGCGCGCGAGGCGATCGCCGAGATGCACCGACAGGTCGGAGCGCTGAGGTTCGGGACGGACGGGCTCGCGCGGCGCGGGGTCCTGGTGAGGCACCTGGTCATGCCCGGGCAGGGGGACGAGACAGCGGCGATTTTCGGCTGGCTGGCGAGGGAGGTTTCGGTCGATACGTTCGTCAACGTCATGGGGCAGTATGATCCGGCTCACGAGGTCGGCAGCGCGGTGACGCGCGAGGGGAAGCCGAAGTTCCGCGACATCGATCGACCCCCGGAGGCGGCCGAGCTCCGAGCGGCCGTCGAGGCGGCGCAGGAGGCGGGCTTGTGGCGATTCGCGGGGCGATAATCGAGCGGCCCGGGCTGGCGGTGAGCGTCTCCCGAACCGATCGGGGCCCGTTGTTCAAGAGCCCCGAGAGAAGGGCCTTGACAAGTGGCCGCCTTGACGGAATGCTTTGGAGCCTCGGCCTGGCCGAGGGCGACGAATCAAGACATTCGCCACCTTAGCTCAGTTGGTAGAGCAGTTCATTCGTAATGAACAGGTCGTCCGTTCGAATCGGATAGGTGGCTCCAAGACAAACCCTTCTGCGACCGCGAGTTGCAGGGGGGTTTTTTCGTGGGCGGGGGGTAGTGATCATCGCCCGATCGTGCCTGAACCGTCGGAGCCCGCTCTCCGTGAACCGGGCGTTGCGTCGGGAGAGTCGTTCGGCCCCGGGGATCTCGTCGAGGTGGTCGTCGCTTCGCGACGAGCCAGTCACCGCGAAGCGGTTTCGTTCTTCATTCG
>CAYMRB010000427.1:0-8678 GCA_964392615.1 uncultured Planctomycetia bacterium
CGCCGATGTTCGCGGAATGGGTCGTCCGCCCGGCCCTCGAGCCGCAGTACGGCGAGAAGCCGTAAACGCGGAGAGGCGCCGACAGCGCGAACGCACGCGCTAGCGCTACTCGTCCCCCGCCTGTCCGCGCGCGTCCGCTCCTGAGATCGCGTGGCCGATGTCGACGAGGGAACTCGATTCGTCGCAGCTCACAAAGCGCCCCCCTCCCCGTGCCAACGCCAACACGCCTTAGGCCGACTCCAACTCCTCCCAGCACGCCGTAGAGCCTCCGGGAATGCGGGATCGTCCCTCGACTCCGCCCCGAGCCGTCCGGGGCCGCCGGGTAACCCGCCGAAATCGCTGAACACGCGCGCAGATCAGGGGCGGCAGACACTCCCGGGCGCCGAGGGAGCGGCACGGGAATCCCGCGGCACCTTCCGGTCGACCAGCTACTTGTACCGGTCGTTCGCGTGATGTGCACGGGACTGACCATGGCTCCCCCACTTGAAGAGCTCGCCGACCGCGCCGCTCGCGGCGACGCGGAGGCCTTCGATCAGTTGATCCGCACCCAGCTCGGGCGCCTCGAGAAGCACGTCGAGCGGCGGCTCGGCCATCGCGTGCGCGGTCTCATCGAGTGCGACGACGTGCTCCAGGAGACCGTGCTCAAGGCTTGCGGAGCCATCCAGAACTTCGTCTGGAACGGAGAGAAGGCGTTCTTTGGGTGGCTCGCCCGGATCGCGGAACACGTCATCTGGAAGGCGAGCCAGAAGAAGTCCTCGCTCAAGCTCGCGGTCGAGGTCACGGAGGACGATCGCACCACGCCGAGGACCCGCGCATCGCGCAAGGAAAGGACCAAACGGCTGGAGCGTGCCATCGCGGACCTCTCCGAAGACCACCGCCGCGTAATCCGAATGACGCGACTCGAGGGCTGTTCGATCGCGGAGGTCGCGGAAGCGATGGGGCGAACTCCCAACGCGATCAAGAAACTGCTCGGACGGGCCCTGAAGCAGCTGCGCAAGCGATACGGAGAGACGACGGGAAGCCTGCTGATGGTCTCGCCGTTTCCGACGCGGGAGTCGATCGATGGCGAATGAGCCTGGTCGTGACGAACCGGTAGTCGGACGGCGATCTCCGGAGGCTGCCATCGAGGAGGCGGTCGCTCTTTGGGTCGACCGCCTCAACCGTGGCGAAGAGCTCGACGAGTTGGAAGTGCTCGCACGTCACCCCGGTATCGGTCACGAGGTTCTCGATCGACTGCAGAGCTTCGTCGGCCTCGTGCCGGAAGCCGTCCACCGACCGGTCAAACGCCTCGGCGACTTCCGCCTTGTCCGCGAGCTGGGGCGCGGCGGGATGGGAGTCGTCTACGAGGCGCACCAGGAGTCGATGGACCGCACGGTCGCCCTGAAGATCCTGCCAGCCGGCGTGGCGGCCGATCGCGCGGCCTTCCTGCGCTTCCTGCGCGAGGCGCAGACGGCGGGAAAGCTCCGCCACCCGGCAATCGTCGGCGTGTACTCGCTCGGCGTCGAAGCCGAGACGCCCTACTACGCCATGGAGCACGTCGAGGGCGAGACGCTCGGGTGCATCATCGAGCAGCGTCGCCGCGGCGAGTCGCCTCAGGCCGAGCTGTTCTTTCCGCCCGGCCGGAGTCAGACAGACTACCTCGCCGTCGCCCGGGCGTTCGCCGAGGTCGCCGAAGGGCTTCACCACGCGCACCGCGTAGGCGTGACCCACCGCGACGTCAAGCCGTCGAACCTCATGCTCGACGCGGAAGACCGCCTGCGCATCGTCGACTTCGGACTCGCGTACTTCGAAGGCATGACCAAGCTGACGTTGACCGGCGAGATCGTCGGCACGCCCCTCTACATGAGCCCGGAGCAAGCTCGGCGTGAGTCGATCTCCGTCGACCACCGCGCGGACATCTACTCGCTCGGCGCGACGCTCTACGAAGTGCTGACGCTGCACGCGCCGTTCGAGGGGGCGGACCGCCACGACATCTTGCGGCAGATCGTCGAAGGCGACCTGACGTCGTTGCGCGCGCGAGCCCCTCTGGTGCCGGTGGACCTCGAGACGATCGTGCTCCAGAGCATGCGCCGGGACCCGTGCTCTCGCTACAGCACCGCGCAGGCGATGGCGCAGGATCTACTCCGCTTCGTCCGGGGGGAGCCGATCGAGGCGCGGCCGGAGAGCGCCTGGATCCGAAGAGCGCGCCGCCTGAAACGGCAGCGTGTCAAGATCATCGTCGGGCTCACGTTCGTCGCGGCGATGGTCGCGCTGATCTGGCTGATCGCGGCGCGATCAAGAGCAGAGCGTGACCGCGAGCTGGCCCTCTACCCGGGGCGGATCCGCGCAGCCGTCGGTAACCTCGATTCCGGGAGCTGGATCCTCCACGCGGCTTCTCGCCCGTTGGACACCCCGGGAATCGACTTTCAGGTCTTCGAGGCCGACGATTTTCGCGACGTGGTCGAGATCGGCGGCAGCGACGTCGTCACCGAGGCGATGGAGGATCTCCAGGAGCTCTCACTGCGCGTCCCGGAGCAGCCCGAGGCGTACTACCATCTCGCGCGTGGACTGATCGCGGTCGGGCGCAGCGACGACGCGGTCCAGCAGCTCGAACGAGCTCTGGCGGCCGACTCAACCTTCGTTCCCGCTGCGGCTCTTCACGCCGAGGTGACGCGTCGAAAGGACTACGACGCGGCGAGGCTCGCCGGTGGCTGGATCGAGCCTTGGCGGACTGCCCAGCGATTGGCCTGGCAGCGCGATCCGGAAGGCAAGGAGAAGGCCGAGACGGCCGTGAGCGAGCTGATCGCGAGGTTCGAGACCGACGAGCCTCCGTACACCGGCTTCCTGACCGAATGCTATCTGCTTCGTGCCAAGATCCGCCTCGAACTCCGAAACTACGATCTCGCCGCGGAGGATTGCGTCTTCGCTCGCGCCCTTCACCCGAAGGGTCCGGCGTCGGAGCTCCTGCTCGGGCGGATCTACCTCGCCTCCGGAAGGCCGGACGCCGCTCGCGAGGCCTTCGATCGCCTCCGCGCGCGTTCCGAGCACGACGTCGTGCCCTTCTGGGTCGTGTCCGTATACCTCTCGACGCCGCGGAGCAACGTCCTCGAGGCGTTCCACTGGGCGCGACTCGTCCGCGATCGTGCGCTGCAGGCTCGACTCGCCGCCTATCTCTGCTTGCGGCTGGGGCGCTGGAACGACGCGGTCTACGCGAGCGAGGAAGCGGTCCAGGCCGATCCGAACGGACTCGTGCCGCGGCAGCTTCTGACCGCTGCGCTGGTCAAGAAGCTATTCGTCGCAGGAGATTCCGGTGTCGCCGAGGACCTGGCGCAGGCCTGCCGGAGCGCGATCGATCTCGACCCGGAGAGTCGGCGGTCGCGCTACCTCCTCAGAGCTGCGCGAGAAGTGCTGCGAGGCCACCCCTCCGATGAGGTTGCCAAGTCGGCGATCGAGATGCTGGAGTCGACCGCGACAGGGATCGGATTGCACCTGCCGAGCGATAGCGCACGGGTTCTGGTCGACGACTTCTCGGACGGGCGATTCGACGACGGCCGACCGTTTGACTGGCGAGTCATCAGCGAGTGTTGTCCCGCAGAATTGCGAGTGACGTCCGATGGGCTCCGCTTCGCGAAGGCACCAAAACCGGGTGTCCGAAACGGTTGGATCGTCACCGATGAGGTGTTCTCCGGCGAGCAGACCCTCCGCGCCACGGCGGACGTCGGCGCGGAGGAGGTATCCGCCAGCCTTCACGTCGATCTAGGTACGGTCTCACTGTACTTCGGTGGCGTGTCCCGACGCGACGACGAGGACCGGTGCTATCTCGGACGATTCGAGTACGGCAGGGTCACAGAGCACCGAGAGATCGAGGTCGACTGGCTGGTCGAATCCGACGTGGAGATCGAGATGCGCAGCGTCGGAGAGTCTGTCGAGCTGCGGGTCTGGCCAACCGGCGACCCTCGCCCCGATGGCTCGACTCTCGCACTCGAAGATGCCGGACACCGACTGGGTTCGATCGGACTGTCGAGCCACTCGCGATCGGCTGTCATCCGGCGAGTCGAGCTGCATCGCCATCGCGAGCAGTGAGGCCGGGAGAGGACGACCTCCCGTCGACGGCTACTCTTCGATCGACACCAGGAGCACGGTTCGCAGCAGCGGCGGGATTTCGCTCGAGAATCACCTCAAGAGAGATCGGTCCCCGTCGTCCCGAACGGGGGGCGCCGAGACGACGGGAAACCGAGTTGGGTTCGAGCTGTCTGCTCACAGAACGGATGGGTCGCACCCGGGGCTACGGCGTTTTTCTCTCTCCTCGTTCGCTCGCGTGTCTCGCCATCCACAGCCTCGATCCACGAACTCTCCAAGTTGTCGTAGCCAACGATCACGCACGCATCCCGATCCTACTTCGGGGTCGCTTCCATATGGGGATAGCGGTAGTCGGCGCCGTCCTTTGTCGACACCTTCACGGTCGTCCCGTCTTCCAACGTGTAGAGATAGAGCGACGGGCTCGCTTGGTACACGATCGCCTTCTCGTCCTGGCTCCACCGCGGATACGCGAACCAGCGGTTCGCGCCCTCCTCGTTGGCGAAGGGCTTCGCGTTGGTGATCGAGGGCGTTTTCGCATCGAAGTCGGCGATGTAGAGCGTGCGTCCCGTGTTCTTGTACCGGAACCCCCTCTGGAACTCGAAGCAGACCTTCGTCTCGCTCGGCGAGATGCTGACACGATCGAGTATTCCCTTCTTCGCCATCTCGCAGTCGATGCGTTCGAAACGGGGTTTGCCGCCGGGATCAGGCGTCATCAAGAAATAGCCGTAGCCGTGCTTCGGGTGGGAGCATTGTACGAGAATGCGGCCGTCGATGAGGCACGTGTACGCCCAGGTGTGGTAGCTCTTGTCCGTCAGCGCGACCTCCTGGCCGGGCTTGTTGCCCACCTTGCTCGCCATCACCTGGAAGCTGACCCTCTCCGGGTGCTTCCGGTTCCATATCGGCGTATTGGTGCCGTCGCGCGTCCAGGTCTGGTTGAAGTCCGTGTGGGTGCCGTCGCTCAGTGGGTGCAGGCCCGTACCGTCGACGTGGATCACGTGGATCGCGGTCTTCCAGTTCGTGACGACCGGATCGTTCTTCAGCCTGCGGAAGAACACGAGCATGTCACCGGTCTTCGACCAGGACGGCTTGAAGTCCTGGTGTCCCGACGTCAGCGGCTTGCCGTCGAGTGTGCCATACTCGTTGACGTGGATTTCGCCGTTACGGAAATACGACCCCCGATACACCGTGCCTTTCGCTTCTGACTTACCGCTCTTGCCACCCTTCTTCGCCAGCAGAGCCGCAATCTTGGGACGCGTGGCCTCGACCTTCTTCACGTCCAGCTCCAAGCCGATGGCTTGCGCGAGGCCGCCGTAGAACCGGCCCAGATCCTCACTCCAAGCTCCTGCAACCGTGTCGAGCGGCGTCTCCGATCGCTGGTTGCGCGCGTTGATGTCCGCGCCCTTCTTCAGCAGCAGCCTCACCGTGTCCATGTGGCAGAGAAAGGCCGCGGCGTGCAGCGCGGTCGATCCGTCCTGGCCCTTCGCAGCCTTGAGGTCGGCTCCCTTCTCGATGAGCAACTCGGCCGCACCGGCTTGGCCGTGGAGAGCTGCGACGAAGAGCGCGGTCACGCCGCCTTCGCCCTTGGCGTCGACCTTCGCCCCAGAGGCCAGGAGCCGCTTCATTCCCTTATTGTCTCCGTCCTTCGCGGCGGAGATCAGGGCGCCGACGAGATCGCCGGTCTCGGGCTTGTCGCCAGCCGGTATCGGCTGTGAGCGGGCCGATGTCGCCAGTAGAGCGACCGCGAGAGTCGAACAGATGCAGGTTCTCATTTCAGGTCTCCGTCATTCTCGGTTTGGAAAACCCCGTCATTCCACAGGCATCTTCTGGACGTTTTCGTCGCTGAGGACGGCGCTACCCACACCCGCGAGAAGGCCGCGATCCTCGTTGGTGTACGTCGTGTCGCCCGCGAAGGTCTTGACGTTGGCGTCGATCTCGTGCGGGAAACGCATCCCGATCGTGAGGAGGTGCACGCGTTCGTCCTGAAGTACATAGCGACACGCGGCACCGGGCAGTTTGGCGAGATCCTTGCGCCCGAACCCACCGAGCATGCCGGCCCCCATGACCTTCATGGCGACGATGCCCATGCCCTCTTCATGGGCCTTGGCGAGGCAGGCGTTGCGCAGCTCCGTCGTCCGGGGCGAGAAGAGTCGGGAGTACCCGCGCGGCAGGTAACCGTAAGCCAGCATGCACAGGTCGAACTCGCCCGTGGAAATCAGCGCCAGTGCCTTGTCGAAGTAGTGATGCGCGGAGAAACCGACGAAGCGCACCAAACCCTGATCGCGCGCCTTGACGAGCTCGCCGTGAACCTCCATCGACTGCTCTACGGTCATTTGCTCCACGCCCGGCGTACCGTGGATCAGTATGGCGTCGATGTAGTCCGACCCGAGCTCGCGCAGGTTCATCTTGACCTGCCGGATGGCCTCCCCCTTCTTCACCGTCTCGATGCGCCCGTCCGGCCTGGCCACGTTCCAGAAGTCCACCTTGGTGGTGATGAACACGTTGTCCCGGACGTCTTTCAGCGCGCGTCCGATGATCGCCTGACTGTCGGCGTAGGTGTAGCTGATCGACGTGTCGAAGTAGCGGATCCCGCTGTCGTAGGCGTGGCGCACCACCTTGACGCGCTCCTCCGTCGACAGGTGGTTGCCCGACCTCTTCGGGAGGGCCGCGCCGCCGTAGCCGAGGATCGGCAGTTTCACGCGAGTCTTGCCCAGCACCCGCGCCGGAATGGCATCCGTGAACGTGATCTTCTTGTCCTCCGGAACGGATCCGTGCGCGCTGCTCGTGCTCAGCACAGCCGCCGCAGCCGCGGAGGCCGTCACCTGGGCGCCTCGTTTCATGAACTCGCGCCGATCCAATTCACTATGCGTTTCGCGCATGCTGGCTACTCGCGTTTTCAGGGTCTCGGTTTGGCCGAAGGCGTCTCGTTCGTCTCGACATTCCGCGACGGAGTGGTTAGCGAGCCGATTCGGTGAGCGCTAACCGTCGCGCTTCTCCCGTGCGTCTGTAAGAGCTCGCTGTGCCGTGCGTCGAATCCACTCGTTCGAGTCCTGTGCCGCCTGCTCGAGAACCTGGCGGGCGGCGAGTTCGTCGCGGCCGAGCCAGATCAGGCCGTGCAGGGCACCGATGCGTCTGCGGCCGTCCTCCTGCTCGGAAAGCACGGTCTGGCCAAGACGACCGATCTCGACGTGGGCCGCGCTCGCGTCACCGAGCTGCTTCATCGCGAACGCTGCCCGGTACCTGTGGTCGCCGCGGTCGGGTCCCTCCTCGGCCGTCACCTCCTCGTAGAACGCGCGCACCTGAGGCAGTGCCTCCGTCGCACCGATCTCGCCGAGCGACAGCAAGGCTTCGCCGCGGATTCCCATGTTCTCATCGGACAGCGCCTCGAGCAGCGCGCCTGACGCCGCCCTGTGTCCGAGCTTGCCCATGGCGTCGACGGCGAGCCAGCGCATCTTGTCGTCCTCGTCGGCGATGAAACCGGCGATGTCGGTGGCGGCCTCCTTCGCGTCGAGGCGCGCCAGGGTGTGAACCGCCTTGCGGCGCACGTCGGCGTTCTCGTCATCGAGCAGACTCAGAGCGATCGGAGCAGCTTCCTGATCCTTGATCTCGGCAATCTTGTCCAACGCGACGGCGCGGACGCCGGCATCGGGATCTGCGAGCATCTCGCGCAGTGCGGCGCGCGCCTCGGGGTCGGTCTTCGCGAGCGACTGGAGCTGGCGGATACCGCGCTTGCGGAGATCCGCGTTGGACGACCGCAAGAACGCGTAGGCTCGTTCGATGGGATCCTCTTCCAGACCGCGAAGGCGCGTCTCGAGTGTCTCGAGCCGAGCCAGGAGCGCGCCGTCTCCAGACGAACCGTTCTCGACGGGGTCTTCCTCGCTCCGTGAACGAGCATCCGGTGTTCCCTCGCTCAACGCTGTCGACGGCGCGGCCTGAGTCGAATCGGCGGAGCGCGAAGCCAGCTTGTCCAGGCGCTTGTCCAATGCGTTCAGACGGGCGTGGAGAAGCTCCATCTCGACCCGACCGACCTCGGAATCCGGCCGGTCCGGGCCGCTCGTCAACACGAAGCCGACGCCGACGAGCGCGAGAAGCGAGATCGCCACGGCGAATGCGGAAGTGAATCGGCTCATCGATCTGGTTGCTCCGAATGACCCGGATACGCTCTCATCGACAGTTCGTCGTAGTCCATGGACGGGAGCCTCGCGCTTCTGGTGCTTGGAGAAAGGCTGAGGAAGGGCGAAAGATCCGCGCTCCAGACGTGCAGCAACAGGCGTGGTAGAGGTGAACTCCACCCGCGCGCGACGACTGCGAGCCGTCGGACCTTCCCGACGGAACTCCGAGTGGTGACCCCCATGAGTAGCGACGCGACGAAGAGGTGCCGCGAATTCCAGGAATGATCGGCACCGGGACTCGATCCCCCGGAAGTTGCTCAGATTCCGGGGCTGATCCCCGGACTGTCTGTTCTGGAACGGACCCAAGAGAAAAGTGGCCTGCCGTGCCACAGGCGGTCGGCACGATAGGCCTAGAAAGGGTCATCTGGTCTCCGTCGAACAGCCTCTCGCGAGGGCGAGCCTCCCGTTCGAGCCCGACGCCGGGGTGAACGAGTCGGCCCGGACATACTG
>CAYMRB010000428.1:0-8623 GCA_964392615.1 uncultured Planctomycetia bacterium
GGAGTCGGTATCGGCGTCGGAGTCGGGGGCGGAGTCGGGGTCGGCGTCCGTGGCTCCCCTCTCCCCAGCGGTCGCCGCGTCCGCATCCCACGCCAGCCACCCGATCACTTCCGGTCGCAGCTTCTCCACCGTCGCGGCGCTCAGCTCGCCGTGTCGTGCGGCTTCGTCGAGCGAGCGGAGGGTGGCGCGCAGGAGCTCGTCGAGCACGTCGACCTTCTCGCGGCGCTTGAGGCGCGGGTGGGCCCAGAGCAGCTCCTCGAGCTCAAGCTCGGTCAGCAGGCGGCGTTTGTCGAGCTCGGCCGCGAGAGCTTCGCGATCCATCGGGGTCAGGCGCTCGAGGTCGCCGCGCTCGCGCAAGAACTCGAGCGCGCGCTGGGCGGAGCCGAGGGCGGCGAGGCGGCCGCGGGCGAGCTCCCACGATGCTTCGCCGTCGAGCCGGCCGCTGCCGCGCAGGATGAGCGGCACGAGGCTTCCCTCGACGAGGAGGGCCAGGAAGAGCGCGGGGAGCAGCGGGGCGAGGAGCGCCTCCTCGGCCGCGCCGTCGGCTGGCACGAGGAAGAGGAGCGCCCACGCGAGCGCCAGGGTGCCCGGGAAGGACCGCATCGCCGCTTCGAGGATGCGCCGCCACTCCAGCCGGGTCGGCTGCCAGAAGCGATAGGCGCCGCCGACGGTCGCCGCGACCAGGAGGCGCAGCGCGAGGGTGGCGGCCCAGAGACTCGCGCCCGCGGCGAGGTCGTGCCAGCCAGGTTCCGCCGTGCGCCAGACGGCGCCGCCGATGGCCGCGAATGCCGCGAGCGGCACGGCCCACGCGACCGCAAACCAGGCCGGCTCCGCGGGCGATCCGGCCGGCTCCGCCCGCGGACTGTCGGCGCCGAAGTCGTCGCCGTATCCGTCGTCGTCGACGCTGGGGTGGAGCCCGGACGAGGCTCCCGCCGGCAGGCGCGCGGCGACGCCGCTCGCGAAGGCCGCGATCGCCGCGGTGCCCGGGTGGAGCCACTCCGCGAGAGCCGCGGGGCCGATCGCCGCGCCCAGGTGCGTCAGCCAGGCGGCGAGCTCACCGCGCAGCCGGGATCCGGCCAGGACCGCAGCCCAGCCCGCCGCGGCGCCGATCGCGGCGGCCGTAGCCAGCGCCGCGAGCTGTGGCGCCGGCCAGACCGAGCCGTTCGCGCCACTCGCGGCTTCCGCGCCGGGCAGCGAACGCCAGGTATGCAGCAAATAGAGCGCGGGCAGGATCAGCAGCGCGAGAAGCCCATGGAGCGCGCCGTCCTCGCGGTCGCGTCGCTCCCCGCTCGCCGGTGAACCGTCCGGGAGAACGAGGAGGAGGCCGATCGCCCACAGAGCGGCGACCGTCGCGTCGCTCGCGCCGATCGGCATCGGCAGCAGGCTGCGCACCACGCCGGCGAGCAGGAACGGCACGACGGACGCGACCACGAGCGCGAGCACGACCGCTGCCGGCAGCGGCAGCCCGAAACCGCCGTGCCGCATCGAGCGGCCGAGCCGGTGCGCGACGAACACGACGAGCAGACCGGCCGCGACGCGCGCGGCGTCGATCGGCGCTCCCGCGTCCAGGGGCCAGTGCGTCGGGGCGTTGGCTAACGCGGCGGCCTGGCCGGGCGCGAGCACGTGTCGGCGCCGCGACGCGACGAGCGCGAGCGCGCACGCGCCAAACACGGCAGCGAGAAGAGTTGCGAGGGAGGAGTCGATGGTCACGCTCGGTCGGCTTCGACGCGTTGGATCACGACGGGAACGCGCCACGGGCGAGGCGCCCCCAGGCTCCCAGTGTACACGTTGACAACGTTTCGGTGGGGGATACCCTGGGACCGATGCGACGCATCGCATTCATGAACCAGAAAGGCGGCGTGGGCAAGACGACGTGCGCCGTGAATCTCGGGGCCGCGCTCGCGGCGGGCGGCGCTCGCGTCCTGCTCGTCGACATGGACGCTCAGGCCAACCTCGGGCTCCACCTCGGCGTCGACATTCACGAGCTCACGCACTCGGTCTACACGGTCCTGACGGGACGAGCGAAGATCGCCGACGCGGTCGTGCACGACGTCATCGAGAACCTGTCGGTGTTGCCGGCGAACATCGACCTGTCCGGCGCCGAGATCGAGCTCGTCAGCGCGGTCGGGCGCGAGTCGCTGCTGCGCGATGCGTTGGACACGTATCTCGAGGACGAGGCGTTCGACTTCGTGTTCGTGGATTGTCCGCCGTCTCTCGGTCTGCTGTCGCTGAACGCGCTGACGGCGGTCGACGAGGTGTTCATCCCGCTGCAGACCGAGTTCTTCGCGATGCAGGGCATGGCGCGTCTCTTGGATGTCGTCGAGCTGATCCGCGAGCGCCTCAACCCGAAGCTCGAGGTCACGAAGATCGTCGCGACGATGTTCGACACGCGGACGAACCTCAGCCACGAGGTCGTCGGCGAGATCCGCGAGTTCTTCGGCGCCAAGGTCGCGCAGACGGTGATTCGCACGAACGTGCGCCTCGCCGAGGCGCCGAGCCACGGATTGTCGATTCTCGACTACGCGCCGTCGTCTCGGGGCGCCGAGGACTTTCGCGCGCTGGCGGCCGAGATCACGCAGCGGAAGCGAGCGGTCGCGTCGTGAAGCGTCTCGCGCGGACGACGCTGGCGCTGGCGGCCTTGCTCGCGCTACTGGCCCCGCTGGCTCGGTTCGCGACGCGCCCGGCCTTGGCCGCGCCCGACTTCCGCCAGCACCGCCGCGAGGGGCAGGCGCACTATCGCGCCCGGCGCTATTTCCAGGCGATCGAGTCGCTCGAGAAGGCGCTGGCCGAGGCTCCCGACGACGAGCGCGGCGCGATCGCGTCCGATCTGTCGCGCGCCCACGCCGGGCTCGGGTTCGAGTTTCTCGATGGCGGCGAGTCGAGGCGCGCGCGCGAGGCGTTCGAGACCGCGATCGAGGCCGCGGACGATTACTACGCGCGATTCGGGCTCGGCTACGTGTACTTCCTGCGCCGCGAGGACGGCAAGTCGCTGACGCATCTGCTGGCGTCGTTGCAGCTGCGTCCCGAGTACGCGTACACGAACAAGCTGGTCGGCATCCTGAAGTACCGCCAGGGCGACACCGAGGAGGCCCTGCGCCGGCTGCGCAAGGCGCGCGCTCTCGACACGAAGGACGACGAGACGGTGAGCCTGATCGACCGCTGGTCGACCGAGATGCGCATCACCGACGAGTTTCCGACGACGCGTACGCGCCACTTCGCCGTGCGCGCGGACCCGCGGTTGCCGCAGGACTTGCGCACGCGCCTCACCGCGATGCTCGACGAGGCGTGGGATGACCTCGGCGACCGGCTCGGCGTGTGGCCCGAGGATCGCGTGCCGGCGATTCTCTACAGCGAGAGTCGCTTCCGGCGCGCGACCGGCATGGCGCACTGGGTCGGCGGGCTGTACGACGGGCAGCTGAAGTTCCCGGTACCGGTTCCCAAGAAGAGTTCCGGCGCCGGGGCCGAGAAAGCGCAGCTCGCATCGCTCGAGGCGGTGGTGCGGCACGAGTACACGCACGTGCTCGTGCGGGCGATCGCGCCGGAGTGTCCCACGTGGCTCAACGAGGGCATCGCGCAGTATCTCGAGGGGCGCACGACGCCCGAGCAGGTCTATCGTCAATTGCGCGTCGGGCGCGATCGACGCATACCGCTCGCGAACATGCCCGCGCAGCTCGGCACGGTCGAAAACGTCGAGCTCGCGCGCTGGATCTACTTGCAGGGCCTCGGCTTCGTCGAGTTCCTCGCGGCCGAGTTCCAGCCGTTCCGCTTGCGCTTGCTCCTGCGTGCGATCGACGACGAGCACTCGATCAGCCGCGCATTCGAGCGCACGTACGGTCGCTCGATCGAGGATCTCGAGAAGCTGTGGTGGGATGCGATCGAGGCGGTGGACGGGTAGCGGGAGCGCGACTCCGCCCGCCGCTATCGCGTCAAGTCGTCGTCTCGACCTCGGGCTGCTTCTTGGTCGAGGTCTCGGCTGCCGTCTCGGCAGTCGTCTCGGCAGTCGTCTTGGCCGGAGCGGGCTTTTTGCGGCGCTTCTGCTTGGTCGGGCCGATCACGATGTCCGTACGCTTGGCGACCTTCTGGTAACCGAGGTCCTTGAAGATCTTCAGCACCTCGCTCCAGGACAGGAACTGCTTGCTGTTCTCGGTCTTGTACTTCTCGATCGCCTTGATGAACTGAAGCTCTTCGGTCGAGAGTGATTCCAGCATGGCGGTTCCTCCTCGTCTTGCAACAGCGGCGCCACACCCCGTGGCGCCCCGGCCTTCGAGGGTATCGACAGCGCCCCGGCATGGCCTTGAGGCAGCCTCGTTCGACGGCGCCACGGCGGGAGTTCCGATTCCGTGCCGATTTCGGACGGTTTTCGGGAAACCCTTTGCGGGGTGTCCTTTACGTCGGGCAATCTGCGATTTCTTGCTTGTCAGCCCCGAGCGGCCGGGTTATTCTCTTCCGAGACCTAAATGACAACCTCGCAAGACAATAGGACGTGCGAGACAGCCGAAGCGGCACGATCGCGCCGAACTTCGGCGGGCCCGGGTCGCTGAGTCGGGAGAGGCGACAGCGGGTCAGGGGTCTCGGCCAGCAGGAGGCTCGGATGCAGACGGTCACGAAACGCGAACTCGTTCAGAGGATCGCCGAGAAGACGGGTGTGCAGCAGATCAGCGCCAAGGAAGTCATCCAGAGCTTCCTCGACGAGATCATCAACGAGCTGGCACACGGTAACCGTCTTGAGTTTCGCGACTTCGGAGTGTTCGAGCCGAAGAGCAAGGCCCAGCGGGTCGCCCGCAACCCCCGCACGGGCGAGCGCGTCGAGGTGCCGGCCAAGACGACCGTGAAGTTCAAGGTCGGCCGCCTGATGAAGAAGCGCATCCAGCCGATGGAGGCGACGCCTTCCCCGACGCCGCCGCTCACGCCGACGCCGTCGGTGCCGCCCGCCGTCGGCGGTGAGGGGGCGTCGACGCCTCCGTCTCCCGGAGTTCCCCCCGGCAGCTGATCGGGGCGCGCTGTCCCGCGAGCGAACGAAACCGCCAACTCGGTCTGCGGTACGGTTTTTCGTTGGTGTCGAAGGTGTTCGCGGGCGTAGAATCCCAGCCTAGGGAAGACCCTCTGCCATTGCGGCTTCGATGACGCGGGGTCGCGTCGAGATCGGAGGTGGACATGCGTTTTTGGCTCGTCGCGGCGGGAATCGGGCTGGCGGTCAGCGGCTGCTACAGCTCGCCCCAAGTGGGTCCGCAAAAAGATACGGTGATCGAGGCGGCGGCGCTGGTGGTCAAGGAGCGCTACCCGCGTAGCGTCGTCGTGGCCCGAAGCGACAGCATCGTCGCTCTGGGGCCGACCGAGATGTTCGGGGCGACGAAGTCCCGCAAGCAGGTCTCGGTCTGGGTCAAGGAGACGTACGTCGGCTGGGAGCCGTCCATCGAGGTGCGCCTGACCGCGCAGCTCGACGAGCCGCGCGTCGGCGCGTACGATCCCGAGAGCGCCAGCCCGAACACCGCGCGCCCGCTCGCGGCGCCCGCGGAGTGGCACGCGCTGCAGCGCCTCCCGAACGAGGAGCAGGTGCTGTACGACGAGATACTCGCCCGCCTGGACGGGTGAGCCTGCGAGCCGACCCGGCTCGGTGGCTCGTCGCCAAGGAATTCGGGGCCCATAGCTCAGTCGGTCAGAGCAGCGGACTCATAATCTGAAGGTCCCCCGTTCGAGTCGGGGTGGGCCCACCAAGGTAACCCCGCCACAGCCACCGGGTTGTGGCGGGGCGCGTCGCAGTCTTTCTCGCGGCTGCTGACCAGTCCGATCCGGCGAGAGGCTTCTCCGTCTCCTGGGCGGCGCCGTGGCGGCACTTCGAGCTGGTGCGTGGCGATGGAGTGATCCTGCCCGCGTTCGCGGGCTCCAACGTGCGCCGGCGATCTTCCTCGGCCTGAGATACTGGCAGCCCTGCCCGGTCGACTCCGCCCGGCCGCTGGACTGAGGGACGGCTACTCACCGGGGCGCGCTGCTCGGCGCCTCCTCGAAATCGGCCACGGTCGCTCGCCGTTGCGGTTTCGGTGGGCTGTTTTTCGGTTGACAATCCGGTAACATCGATGTGTAACGAATGGGCGAAGGAAGAAGCTGCAGGGTGGTCGTTCATTCGGGTCTGTTCAGAAGGACGCGGACGATGCAGAAGAGAATGGGCTGGGTTCTGGTTGTGGCGTTGCTGTTCGTCGGGTCGACCGTTTCCGCGGGGCACGTGTTCGTCACCGGCATTCCGGGCGCGGGGAATCAGAGCTTCTCGGGCTTCCCTCGGAGATAGTTTCACCGTCGGCGCCCAGGCGATTCAGGTGACGAGCGTCGGCGTTTTCGACAGCGACCAGGATGGGCTCAACCGTCAGATCACTTTCGAGCTCTGGACGGGCGGTAGCGGCAACGTCGGTGGACGAACGCGTCTGCTGCAGCAGATCTTCTCCACGGGCAACACCGGGACGCTGAACGGCGCGCACCGCTTCCTCGACGTGCCGACCTCGCTCACGCTCCTCGCCGGGCAGAGCTATACGGTGGTGGCTTTCGGATACGGCGCGACCGAGCAGAACTACAACGAGAACATGAGCTCGTCTGAGCCTCAGGTACAGTTTTCGAGCGCCGGCCTGACAGCCGGCGTCGGCGGCTGGTCGCATGGCGCTGGCGCACACCCGGATTCGTTCAACTGGGCGAACCCGTTGTTCTCGAACGGCGGCGACAACTTCGGAGTCGCGACGTTCCAGTACAACGTCGTCGCGCCGATCCCCGAGCCCGCCTCGATCACCCTCTGCGGTGTTCTCGGGCTCTGCGCCGCGGCTGTCGTCGTCCGGCGACGGCGCCGCCAGGCGTCCTAGCGACAGTCCGCAGTCCGGCCTCTCATTTCGATGGTGGGCTCGGCGCCCCCTGCCGCAGCGTGTGGTAGCGGCCCGGCTCGAGGCCGGTGTGCGTCGTCTCCTCGCCGTTCGGCCAGCGGACGACGAGCCGGTCGGTCGTTGACGCCTTGCCGAGGCCGAAGAGCTGTCGGCGATCGCGCTGGCCGAGGTAGCTGCCGCCGGCCCAAACCTGCGACATCTGCGTCTTGCCGCCGGCCGTGAGCTCGAGGCGCGCGCCGATCGCGTCGAGATTCGGCGTCTTGCCCTCGAGGCGGAAGCCGATCCACGCGCCGCCGACGGTGTCGTTGCGCAGCAGTCGCGCGTCGCCGTCCATCGTCGTCACGAGGAGGTCGAGGTCGCCGTCGTTGTCGATATCGCCGGCGGAACACGCTCGGGAGACTTCGCGGCGCTGGAAGTGCGGCCCCGCGCTCGCCGACACGTCGACGTACTTGCCGTCGCGGTTCTCGAGCAGCACGTCCGCCATCGCGTAGCGGTCGAGGAACGACGCGCCCGGCGCCGTCTTGCCGCGTCCCATGCGGACGTCGCCGGCGGTGAAGTAGAGGTCGAGGTCGCCGTCGGCGTCGTAGTCGAGGAACACGGGCGCGAAGCCGGTGATCGAGCTGGTGGCGACCGCGACGCCGGCATCGACGGACACGTCGCGGAACAGCTCGCCGGCATTGCGGAAGACGCTGAAGCCCTGGCCGCGCAGGCTCGGCACGACGAGGTCGAGGCGGCCGTCGCCGTCGAAGTCGCCGGCGTCGACGCCCATGAACGCTTCCGTGCTGCCGACCTCGTTGTAGGCGACGCCGTACTCGAGTCCGGACTCGGTGAAGACGCCCTTGCCGTCGTTGACGTAGAAGAAGTTCGGGCGGCTGTCGTTCGCGACGAAGACGTCGACATCGCCGTCGTTGTCGAAATCGGCGCAGGCGAGTCCCATGCCCGTGCCCTCGGGGACGACGAGGCCGCTCGCCTGCGTAACGTCGACGAACGTGCCGTCACCGCGGTTGCGCAGCAGGCGATCTTGCTGCCCGCGGTAGCCGGAGGGGCTGCAGTAGTCGAGCTCCTTGCGGCCATCGATCGTGACGAACCACTCCTGGTGCGTTTCCAGCGAGTAGTGCAGGTAGTTCTGCACGTAGAGGTCGAGCGTGCCGTCGCCGTTCGCGTCGAAGAACGCGCACGATTGGCCCCAGCCGGGATCGCGAACCGGACCGTCGACCGTCTCGAACGTGCCGTCGCCGCGGTTGCGGTACAGCACGTTGACGCCGAAGTTCGTCACGTAGAGATCCTGGTCGCCGTCGGCGTCGTAGTCGGCGGCGCAGCAGCCCTGGCCGTAGGTCGCGTCGCCGACGCCGGCCGCATCGGTCTTGTCCTCGAACGTGCCGTCGCCGCGATTGCGGTAGAGGCGATTGCGGACGGCGGGTGACGGCGAGTCGGGTGGCAGGAGGTTGCCGTTGACGAAGTAGATGTCGAGGTTTCCGTCGCCGTCGTAGTCGAAGAACGCGCAGCCGGCGCCCATCACCTCCGGATAGTAGAACTTGCCGGTCGAGCCCGCCTCGTGGCGGTACGCGAGGCCGGCCTCGGCGGTGATGTCCTTGAACGCGGGCTTCATCGCGGGCGGGGGAGTGGTCGGCGTCTTCGGATCCTGCGACGCATCCGTCGGCGACCCGTTCTGCGGCTCGCGGGACATGAGCCACCAGCCGGCGAGAAATCCGGCGGCGACGGCGACGGCGAGCACGGCGATGCCGACAGCGAGCCGGTTCGAG
>CAYMRB010000429.1:0-8616 GCA_964392615.1 uncultured Planctomycetia bacterium
CGAGCTCGTCCAGCGTCTTCTGCGGATCGATGCGCCCCGCGCCGACGTGGATGCCGTACAACGCGTTCAGAAGGCTCTTGCGCATCGAATGACATAGGTAGCGTCGCTCGACGTCGCCCCACGCGGCGAGCACCGCGCCGTCATACGCGACCAAGACCGCGGCCGATCCGATCGCATCGAAGTGCGCGCGCGCTTCGGCGAGCAGCTCCTTCGACCAGCCGGCCCCCTCAGGCGAGGCCCATGCCGACCACGTCGCTTCCGGGCAATGACGCGTCGCATGGCGCGACCACTCCCGCCACGTCGCCACCGGATAGTCCTGCGCAGCACACGGCGCGAGGCTCGAAACGGCACAGAGGAATGCAACGATACCGATCGCCGTCGAGAGGTGCCCGGCGCGACGGGAGAGGCAGTTCGTTCGACGCGAACGCAGCATGTGGGTCGTTCCAGTCTATCGCCGTCGTCGTGTCGCCGCGCGACGCCGCCCCCGGGATCCCGCCAAAAGGGCCCCGCAGAACGCTCCGAACGCGAAGAGCGCGCTCGCGGAGAACGGGTCGGGAGCGTTCGGATACGCATGGTGCATCGCGTGCCAGAAGGCGCCCAGCGACGCCAGCGCCCATGCGCCCAGAAGCGGCAGCGGACAGAAGCCCGCGGGCTCGGAAACCGCTCCCGGCACTGCGCTTTCGATCACGGCCTTCGTCGCCTCGTCGGATGGAGCGGACGCCGGCGGCCGTGATCCGGAGCGAACGACACCCGCGGCGACGGAGCGCTCCTTCTCCATCAGCACGATCGAAACGAACGCCGCGCCGACGTACTCGCGGTCGTACGCCCAGACGAGAAGCATCGCGATGAACAACACTCCCAGCGCTGCCAGAGCGTTCGACGGGTTGGCGGACCTCAGCGACGCACTCATGCTGTCGATGAGAGGCCGCGACCCGGTCACCTGTCAACTGGAAAGCCGCTGAGTGCTTCGAGTCAGAGGCACCGGATGGCGTACCAGCCGTAGGCCGTAATTCGCCTGCCGGATGAAAGGCGACACGCGCTCGATTCCCGCGTACGCTCTCCCCCATGGCTGACGCGACCGCACCCGCCGCGACCGATTCGTCCGCCCCGCCTGTCTTCCACGCGCGTGGACTGACCAAGGTCTACGATATGGGCGAGGTTCAGGTGCACGCGTTGCGTGGCGTCGATCTCGATCTCTGGCCCGGGGAGTTCGTCGTGCTCCTCGGACCATCCGGCAGCGGCAAGTCGACCCTTCTGAACATCCTCGGTGGCCTCGACACGGCCAGCGAAGGGCACGTCCACTACTACGAACGCGAGCTGACCGGCGCTCGAGAGCGAGACCTCACCGAGTACCGCCGTCATCACGTCGGCTTCGTCTTCCAGTTCTACAACCTCATTCCGAGCCTGACGGCCCGCGAGAACGTCTCCATCGTGACGGAGATCGCGCGCGACCCGCTGACGCCTGCCCGTGCTCTCGAGCTCGTCGATCTCTCGGCCCGCCGCGATCACTTTCCCGCGCAACTGTCCGGCGGCGAACAGCAGCGCGTCGCGATTGCTCGCGCCAT
The DNA here is from genome assembly GCA_964392615.1 of uncultured Planctomycetia bacterium. Taxonomy (GTDB): domain Bacteria; phylum Planctomycetota; class UBA8108; order UBA8108; family UBA8108; genus CAYMRB01. The sequence continues at coordinate 1,566 of CAYMRB010000429.1, forward strand.
CGCGAAGCGTCCGGCCGTTCTCCTGTGCGATGAGCCGACCGGCGCGCTGGATTCGTCGACCGGCATCGTCGTCCTCGAAGCCCTCGAGCGCATCAACCGCGAGATCGGCACGACGACCGTGGTCATCACGCACAACGCGGACATCGCGGGCATCGCGGACCGCGTGATCCACCTCGCGGATGGCCGAATCGGCGAGATCCTTCGCAACACCGAAAAGAAGAGGACGCGCGACCTGCGTTGGTGATCGTTGCTCTCGATCGATCGCAAGCTCTGGCGTGATCTGTGGCACCTACGGGGCCAGTCGCTCGCCATCGCCCTCGTCATCACGAGCGGTATCGCGACGTTCATCATGTCGCTGAGCACCGTGGATTCGCTTCGATCGACGCAGACCCGTTTCTATGAGGAGAGCCGCTTCGCCGAAGTCTTCGCGTCGCTCAAACGCGCGCCCGAGAGCGTCGCGGACCGCATCCGCGCCATCGACGGCGTCGATCAGGTCGAGACCCGAGTCGTGCTGTCCGCGCCCCTCGACCTCGAAGGCTACTCTGACCCGGTCACCGGGCGCCTGGTCGCCATTCCGGACCGCCACGAGTCCGTGCTCAATCGAGTCTGGTTGCGCGAAGGGCGGTTGCCCGACGCTGGACGCGACGACGAGGTCGTTATCAGCGAGGCCTTCGCGACGGCCCACGAGTTCCGCCCCGGCGCCACGATCAGCGCCACGATTGCAGGGCGCCGAAAGAAGCTGCGTGTCGTCGGCATCGCGCTATCGGCGGAGTACACCTACCAGATCCGACCGGGCGACATCATTCCGGACTTCGAACGCTACGGCATCCTGTGGATGGCGCGCACGCCGCTCGGCGCCGCCTACGACATGGACGGCGCTTTCAACGACGTCGCGCTTTCACTCCGCCGCGGCGCGTCGGAGGAGGATGTTATCGATCGCATCGACGACCTCCTCGACCGTTGGGGCGGCTTCGGCGCGTATGCCCGCGCCGATCAGCTCTCGCACCACTTCCTGAGCGAAGAGTTCCGCCAGCTCGAGGGCATGGCGACGATCTTCCCGACGATCTTTCTCAGCGTGGCGGCGTTTCTCCTCAACGTCGTGCTGAGCCGACTCGTCAGCACACAGCGCGATCAAGTCGCGATTCTCAAGGCGTTCGGCTACTCCAACCTCGCCGTCGGATGGCACTACACCAAGCTGGTGATCGTGATCGCCGTCCTCGGCGCCGCGGGCGGTGTGGTCGTTGGCGTGTGGCTCGGCAAGGGCCTCAGCGCGATGTACATGGAGTTCTACCGCTTCCCGTACCTCGACTACGTACTCGCGCCGCGCCACGTGGTCGCGGCGGTGCTGGTCAGCACGCTCGCCGCGGTCGCCGGAGCGTGGATCGCGGTCCGCACGGCAGCGCTACTGCCTCCGGCCGAGGCGATGCGTCCCGAGCCTCCGGCGCGCTATCGAGTCTCGATCGTCGAGAGGCTCGGCCTGCGCCGGTGGATCTCCCAGCCGACCCGCATGGTCATTCGACAGCTCGAGCGGCGACCGCTCAAGTCGCTGCTCTCGGTGATCGCGGTCGCGTTCGCGTGCGCGATTCTCATGGTCGGCAGCTTCCAGGCCGACGCAATCGACTTCATCGTCAACGTGCAATTCGGCATCGCGGATCGCGAAGACCTGAGCGTGTCGTTTTTCGAGCCGACCTCGCGACGCGCCCTTCACTCGATCCGATCCATCGACGGCGTCGGGCAGGGCGAGGTGTTCCGCTCGGCGCCGGCTCGCCTGCGCTTCGAGCATCGCGACTACCGCGTGGCGCTCGTGGGTGTGCAGCACGGCGGCGACTTGCATCGGGTCATCGACACGGACCTGCAGCCGATCGAGCTTCCGGAAGATGGCCTGGTGATCACCGAACATCTCGGCAGGATTCTCGGAGTGCGGCCCGGCGACGAGGTGACCGTCGAGGTACTCGAAGGCAAGAGGCCCGTGCTCCAGGTTCCGGTGGTTCGATTCGTACGACAGTTCATCGGTGTCGGCGCGTACATGCGAATCGACGCGCTCAACCGACTGCTGGGCGAGGGCGATACGATCTCGGGCGTCTTCCTGGCGGCCGACTCGCAACGCAGCGCGTCGGTCTACCATCAGCTCGACGCGATGCCGCGCGTCGCCGGAACGATGGTACGGCAGAACGCGATCGACAGCTTCTACGCGACGATGGCGGAGACGATGCTCGTCTTCACGTTCATCAACACGATTCTCGCGGGGACGATCGCGTGCGGCGTGATCTACAACAGCGCCCGCATCACGCTGTCCGAACGCAGCCGTGAGCTCGCGAGCCTGCGCGTTCTGGGCTTTACTCGCGGCGAGATCTCGTACATCCTCCTCGGGGAACTGGCCATACTGACTCTCGTGGCGATTCCGATCGGCTTTGTGGTCGGCTGGCTGCTGTGCCAGCTCGTCGTGACCGGCGTGGAGAACGACCTCTATCGCTTCCCCCTGATCCTCGAGCCTCGCACGTACGCGTTCGCCGCTCTCGTCGTGCTGGTCGCCACGTGCGTGTCGGGTTGGTTCGTGCGACGCCAACTCGATCACCTGGACCTCGTCGCCGTGCTCAAGACGCGGGAGTAGAACGGAACCATGAGCTGGCGTCGTTGGACCATCTTCGGTGTCGTGATCCTCTTGATCGCGTTCGGAATCTACAGCGGTTTCGCTCCGCAGCCCGTGCTGGTGGAGACCGCACCGGTCGCTCGCGGCCCGCTCGAGGTCACGGTGGAAGAGGAGGGCGAGACCCGCGTCGTCGATCGATACGTCCTGTCAGCCCCCGTCGCGGGCAGGATCGCCCGCATCGACCTCGACGCGGATGACGCGATCGACGCGGCGGCCGTGCTCGTCGAGATCCACCCGCTCCCCACGACCGATCTCGATCCCCGCATGCGAGCGGAGGCGCAGGCGCGCCTGCAAGCTGCCGAGGCCGCCCGCCAGAGGGCCGAGAGCGGCGTAGAGGCTGCCGCGGCTGAGGCCGACCTCGCCGCGCGCGACCTCGAGCGCGTCGTCGAGATGCGCGCGGACGGCTCCGTGTCGGAGGAGATCCTCGATGCCGCGAAGGCGCGTTCCCGGCGTACGGCAGCGCTGAGGCGGTCGGCCGAGTTCGCGGTTCAGGTCGCGCGTTCCGAGGTCGAGGTCGTCCGGGAGTCACTCAGGCACTGGCCGCTCGACGCGCTGCCGGAGTACCGCCCGATTCGCGTGACCTCACCCGTGCGGGGCAAGGTCTTGAAGGTGTTCGACAAGAGCTCGCGGGTGGTGCGCGCCGGAGAGCCGCTCGTCGAGATAGGCGATCCGGCGGCGCTGGAGGTCCAGGTCGACGTCCTGTCCGCGGACGCGGTTCGCATTCGACCCGGTATGCGGGTTCGTCTCGACCGCTGGGGCGGCGCCGAGCCGCTCGACGCGACCGTGAGGGTCGTCGAGCCCCGTGGCTTCCTCAAGATCTCCGCGCTCGGCGTCGAGGAGCAGCGCGTCTGGGTGATCTGCGACATCGACACGCCACACTCGAAGCGCGCCGCGCTCGGAGACGGCTACCGCGTCGAGGCGAGCTTCATCCTGTGGGCGAGCGACGATGTCGTGCAGGTTCCGACCAGCGCGCTCTTTCGGCGCGACGACCAGGCCTGGGCAGTCTTCGTGCGCGACAGCACCGACGACATCGCACGAGTGCGAGGCGTCGAGGTCGGGCGCCGCAGCGGCCTGCGGGCGCAGATCGTGTCCGGGCTCGAACCGGGCGACGAGGTGATCTTGCACGCGCCGCGCGAGCTCGAGGACGGCAGTCGGATCGAACGCCCCTCGAGTTAGCCTCGAGTCTAGCCGCTCTTCCTCGCCCTCGGGTTGGGTCGCGGCATCTGCGCGTCGACCGACTCGAGATACGCCCGCAGTCGCTTGCGCAGTGCTGCCGCGCGCGCCGGTTCGTCCTGCGCGCGGTCGCGCTTCTCGTACGGATCTTCGGCCAGGTTGTACAGCTCGACCGCCTCCTCGTCGTAGAGCTCGACGAGCTTCCAGTCGCCGACCCGGATCGACGAGCCCGGCGTCCACGCGCTGCCGTGGTAGTGCGGGTAATGCCAAACCAGCTCATGGCCGCGATCGAGCTTCGCCGCGCCGCGCAAGACCGGCGTCAGGTCGGCGCCGTCCGGGTGCTCGCCCTGTCGCGAATCGAGCCCCGCCAGGGCGAGAACCGTCGGGTAGAGGTCGGCGCTCCACACCGGCGTCGATGACGTCGTTCCCGCTTTCGTCACGCCCGGCGCACGGATCATGAACGGAACGCGAATCCCTCCTTCGTAGCACCAGCCCTTGCCAGCGCGCAGCGGCGCATTCGAGGTCGGGCCGCCGTTTCGGTGCAACGTCGAGCGGCCGCCATTGTCCGAGGTGAAGACCACCACCGTCTTGTCGGTCAGCCCGAGCTTCTCGATCCGGTCGATGACACGGCCGACGTTCTCGTCCATCGCGCGGACCATCGACGCGTACGCGGCGTTGTCCTGGCGCGTCTTCGTGCTGCCGCTGTGCTCGGGGACCTGCGCCGGCGCGTTCGTCTCCGGAAGCTTGTCGCGCTTCTCGTCGAAGTGCGCGATGTGCTTGCGGGCGGCCTGGATCGGCGTGTGGACGGTGTAGAACGACAGAAACGCGAAGAACGGTTTGTCGCGACTCGCGTCGAGGAACGCCATGGTCTCGTCGGCCAGGCGGTCGGTCAGGTACTCGCCCTCAGGCCCGTCAGCCAGTTTCGGATTGCGATACGGCGAGTAGTAACCTCCCGGCGGCGAGCCGCGATGATGACCGCCCTTGTTGATCTCGAAGCCCTGGTCCTCCGGAAACGCGCCCTTGCCGCCGAGGTGCCACTTGCCCGCGAAGAAGGTGCGGTAGCCAGCCTCGCGCAGACGCTCCGCAACCGTGACCTCCTCGAGAGGAAGTGCATGTCGATCGTCGGGCCCAAGCAGACGATGCTTCTTCGAGCTGGAGCCCGGGATCCAGTCCGTGATCCGCACACGCGCGGGGTTCTTGCCCGTCATCAGCGCAGCACGCGTCGGCGAGCAGACCGGATGGGACGCATAGCCCTGAGTGAAGCGCATGGCCGAGCGCGCGAACGCATCGAGACGCGGCGTCTCGTGGAACGTGCTCCCGTCGACGGACAGGTCGCGCGCACCGAGGTCGTCAACGAGAAAGACGACGAAGTTCGGCGGCTCGGCGCCGAGCTCCGCCTCGAAGCTGCACAGGAAGACGAGGGAACAGGAGACCAGCACGGAAACGTGTTTCATGAAACGGCTTTCGGTGTTCATCGTCGCTCCAAGGGGCAGGATCAGCGGCGCTTCCGCACCCACTCGATGTGTCCGGCGATCGCGCCGTGCGCCAAGAGCTTCTCCAGTGTGTGATAGCTCCGACCGAGCTCCTTCTCGTCGGGAATGAGGTCATGCACGGCGTGGTGGCACTCGCGACACAGATCGACCGTGGCGTGCATTTCCTCGCGAGTGAATCGCTTGCGAAACCACTTGTTGTGGTGAACCGTGCGGGGGATCAGGTGATGACGCGTCGTGTCCCGCCGCGTCATCCGGCCGCAGAGCTCGCAGCGAGTCTGGTTCATTCCTCCTGTCTCGTCGAGGCGCCGTCGCCCGGCTTCTGCGGCCTGGCACGCGCGTCGCTGAAGGCCATCGCCGGCGTGCCGAAGATGATGAATTCGAGCGTGTCGCCCTCGACGGCTGCCAGCGAATGCCTGAGCCCTCGCGGAATCACGGCAACCGTCCCGGGACGCAAGGGGTGAGTCTCCGCCCCGAGCGTGATCGTCCCGCATCCCGACAAGACGTAGTACACCTCGTCGTAACCGGCGTGGCAGTGCTCCGTCCCCTTCGTGACACGCACGACGTGAACGTTGGCAACGCCACCATCGCCTCCGGTGACGACGCGTGCGACATCGCCATACGGACACTCGATCGTTGCGGTCTCATCGCGGTGACGGACCAGTGGTATTCGTTCGGTCATGGTTCGACTCGATGGGCGCGATGGAATCGCCGACGCAATCGCGAGATCGTCGACAGCGTCGACTCTGTCACTCCACCCGATCCTGTGGCTGCCTGCAAGGCTCGCCCTTGCGTCGCGCGGCAGTGTCTCCTACGATCTCGATCCTAGCAGCGATCGCACACCTCAGCCACGGAATCCGGACTCCGATGACAGCCACCACCGGAGCGACACCGCCGCACCTCCCCGCGGGCGGGTTCCGGGTCCTGGTCGTGGACGATGACGAGCTGAGCCGGGAAGTCATGCGGGAGCTGTTGCGATCTCTCGGCGGCAGGGTCGACCTCGCAGCTGATGGCAACGAGGCCCTGACGGCCGTCCGCCGCCAGCCCTACGACCTGGTCCTCATGGACCTCCGCATGCCCGTGCTCGACGGTCACGCCGCCACGGTCAAGATCCGGCGCGACGAGAGGTTCCGCGATCTTCCCATCGTGGCCTATTCCGGGTGCGCCGAGGAGACCGAACGAAGGGACTGTCTCGCCTCCGGCATGAGCGACTACCTGGCGAAACCGATCGACATCACCCGCTTGCGCAAGATCCTGACGCGCTGGCTCCCGTCTCCTTCGGCACATGCCGACAGCACTCCGATGCTGTCACCAGAAGACGAGCTGCGCGCTGGCTTGGAACGGCTGGTGACGAGCATGAGTTCCGAAGCGGCCGCGCGTCTGCTCCAGAAGGCTCACGATTTTCTACCGCGTGACTTCGAGGCATTGTGGGAGAGCCTGGAGCGCGGCGACCAGGCTGCCGTCACGACAGCGGCCCACCGCCTGCGCGGCGCCCTGCTGATCTACGGTGCGAAGCGTCTGGCAGAGCGAGTGGGCGAGCTCCAGGAAGCCGACCCGGCGACGCCCGAAGACGCCCGCAGCCCCGGCCGACGAGCGCTCCAGTCCGAGCTCGACTCCCTGCTGCGAACCATGCGTCAGGTGGAGAAAGACCTGCTCGTCAGGCCGGACGAGGGCGCCTGACGGGATGCGGCGAGCACCGCCCGCTGTCCCGCCATCCGGCAACACCGTCAACGATCGA
>CAYMRB010000430.1:0-8607 GCA_964392615.1 uncultured Planctomycetia bacterium
CGTGGGCGGTACGAGTAATGCCGCCTGACGCGGAGAACCAGAGGAGCACCCAATCCGATTCCCGGCGATGTCCGGCCCCGCCGCGCGCAGCGTGCGTGCGGCCCCTACCGTTCGAGTACATTCGCCTTCCATCGCCCGGGAGCGGCGCTTCTGCTACTCTGTCCATCTCTCAACCGTCCCGTAGCCACCATGTCCGACGACAATGCCAGCGCCGTCACGCGAATCCTCGCGGACCTCGGCGACGCCGACGAGGATGCCACCGAGCGGCTCCTGCCCTTCGTCTACGAGGAGTTGCGCGCGCTCGCCCGTCGTCAGATGGCTCGCGAGCCGGCGAACCACACGCTGCAGCCGACGGCTCTCGTTCACGAGGCGTTTCTGCGCCTCGTGCGCGGCGACGCGAATCGCTGGCAGAACCGAGCGCACTTCTTCGCCGCCGCGGCCGAGGCGATGCGGCGCATCCTGGTCGAGCGTGCTCGGCGCGTCGGGCGATTGAAGCGCGGCGGCGATCGCGGCCGCATACCGCTCGACGACGCACAACCCGCTATCGATCCGGGGACGCAGAGCCTCCTCGATCTCGACGCGGCGCTCACGGAGTTCCAGGAGCGCTACGGTCGGCAGGCACGGGTCGTCCAGCTGCGGTTCTTCGCCGGGCTGAGCGTCGCGGAGACGGCCGACGTGCTGCGCGTCTCCCAGGGCTCGGTCAAGAACGACTGGCGTTTCGCCAAGGCTTGGCTGCGCGGGCGCATGGATCGAGACGCGGCGGGTTGACGCAGAGTCGAGCTGCCTCGCGATCAGCCCATGCCTCAGTTCGGCTTCGCCGCCTTGGCGTCGACCTTCAAGAGGCGCAGCGCCTCGCGGTACGCCGCGTCGTGATCGATCGACCGATCGGCCGGCAGGTCGTGCACGAGGACGATCCACGACAGCCGGTACGGTTCGCCTTTCTTGACCTGAGTCTTGACGTACGGCTCACGGCGCTCCCGCGGTTGTCGCGGGAATGGATTGACGACGACCACGCCGTAGTCGCGCGAGTGCATCCACGAGCGTCGCGGGTTTCTAGGGCTCGGAATCGCCATCAGGCCGACCCGCCGACCGTCGACGACGCCCGAGTAGTCGACCCACGCGGCCTCCTTGCCCCAGACCGCTCGGCCGTTCTCATCGCCGTGATCGTTGCGGATCGCGCCGCGCCCGCCCTCGACGCGCAGCTTCGACTCGACGCGGATCGCGAGCCCGGACTCCTCCTGATCGCCGAAGTAGAAGTCGCGCTCGTCCGACCTGAACTCGGCCTCGACGACGATGTAGACGCCCTCCGTTCGGCGCAGGAAGCGATAGCGCGAAGTCTCGATGCAGACGGTCCTCTTGCCGTCCTCGGACAGGTAGCGGTTGCGCGTCGCGAAGCGCGCTTCGTCCTTGCTGGCGCTTGGCTTGCCGACGATCCCCTCGTGCACGACCTTCGCCTTCAAGCGCCAGTAGTCGTTGCCATCGACATCTCCGAAGCCGATCCAGATGCCCGGGTGCATCAGCGCGTGATCGGCGCTACCGTCGCGCCGGCCGAGCGTGCGGTCTTCGGGAAGTCGCGGCGGGAAGTTACGCGTGACCTGGACCCCGCTCGGCGTCATGACGTTGACCAGCGCGCGCCGCGTGAGCTTCGGATGGCGCTTCAGGAATGTCGCGATGCGCTGATCGCCGAGGCGAATCTGCAACCGATCGGCCGCATCGTGCAGCGAGAAGCCCTCGCCGCCGCCGAAACCGCTCGGGACGGTCGGCGGGGCGTCGTCGGTCGATTCGGCGGCGGAGCTGGCTGAAACGAGCCACACGATCGAGAGAGATGCGATGGCCTGGCGTCGAGCTCGGTCAGATAGCGTGTACATGGTCGATCCAGTCAATCGGTTTTCGGCTTGTCGTCCGTAGCAGCATCGCGGTATCGCGCCGCCTTGGCGGGGAGCTTCAGCGCGTCGTAGAGCTCCGCCAGCTCCGCGCGCAGCGTCGCCGTATTCTCGTCGTCGGAACCGAGCTTGTCGCGGAGCTTCTCGTAGGCGGCGAGGAGGACCGGCTCCGCCTCGCGCAGTCGCCCGGCTCGCAACAGGAACGCGCCGCGGCGACCCTCGAAGTACGGGATGTCCCACTGATCCTCCGGCAGCGACTCGCGGGCCGTGGCGATGAGCTCGTCGAATAGCCTCTCCGCGGCGCGCAGCGCGTCGGGTTGCGTGGCGCCGATTCGTGCAACCGCTGTCGCGAGATTGCTCTTCGCGATCAGCGTGCGGAGATGACCGGCGCCGAGCTGCTTCGTCATCCCATCGACGCACTCCTCGAGAAGCTCCTTCGCTTCGGTGAGACGGTCACGCGAGCGCAGATACCCCGCGTAGTTGCTCATCGCCGTCAGCGTGAACGGATCGTCGGCGCCGAACGCGTCCCGACGCCGCTCGAGCGACGTTCGAAGCAGCCGCTCGGCCTCGTTATGTTCGTCCAGATCGGCGAGGACTCCCGCGAGGTTGCCCATGACGAGCAGCGCGTTGCGGTGGTTCGGGCCGCGCTTGCGCTCGAACGCGGTGAGCACCGCACGGAGCTCTTTCGCGGCGTCCGCGAGCTTTCCCTGACGCTGCAGCGTCGACGCGAGGTTGTTGCGCAGCACCAGAGCTTTCTCGTGATCGCTGGCGTAGATCTTCTCGTAGACGGGCAGAAGCCGCCGATACACGGCCACCGCCTCGTCGTGTCGGCCGAGCTCGCCGGACGTCACCGCGAGCGCGTTCAGCGCTTCGAGCGTCTTCGGGTTGTCGAGTCCGAGCGTGCGCTCGCGGTCCGCGGCTATGCCGCGCAAGAGCGGCTCGGCGTCGGCGTGACGACCGGCCTTGAACAGCGCGCCGGCGAAGTTGTAGACCCAGGACTGCGACGCGACGTACGCGTCGTCCGCTGCGTCGTCGCCGTCGCCGTCGGTCCTGTCAACCCTGGCGTCGCGTTCGGCGAGACTGCGCTGGCGAGCTTCCAGCAAGCGTTGGAAGATCGGCAGCGCGTCGTCGACGCGATCCTGCCGCGCATAGAACACGCCGAGGTTGTTGAGCGCCCGCAGCGTGCGCGGATGGCTCGCGCCGACAGTCTGCGCGCACCCGTTCACGGCGCGGCGGTAGAGCGCCTCGGCGTCGGCGTGGCGGTCTTGGTGCCACCGGCAGCTCGCGAGCGCCAGCGCGACGTCGAGCGTCGTCTCGTCCAGAGGCCCGATCGTGCGTTCGTGGAGATCGAGGGCTCTCTCGAGATGGGCCGCTGCCTTGTCGATCTCGTCGAGCGAGTGATACGTCCTGCCGATCGTGTACTCGAGCGTCGCGGCGACGTCGTCATCGTCGAGATCGTCAAGGCCCACCGCGGCGCGATCGAGAAGCTCGAGCACGGTCAGGTCGCGATCGCGCGCGCGATCCGGCTGCGCCGCGAACAGGGCAGCCTGCAGAAACTCGAGCATGGTGCGCGACTTCGTCGCTTGTCTCAGGGCGTACTCGCGGGCCTCTTCGGCGCGGTCGTAGCGCTCTTGGGCCAGCCGTTCCGCATCGGTTGCGCGGAAGTACGCGATCGACGTGCCGACGAGGCCGAGGACGAGTGCGATGAGCGTCGCAGCGACACCGCCGACGAGCGCGCGGTGCCGCTTCGCGTAGCGACCCAGCAAGTAGAACGAGCTCGCGGCGCGCGCGGTGATCGGCTCGTCGTTCAGATAGCGGCGGATGTCGCTCGCCAGCTCGGACGCGGCCTGGTAGCGCCGGGCCGGCTCCTTCGCGAGCGCCTTGGCGAGGATGATCGTCAGGTCGCCGCGCAGCTCCGGGACGATCGTTCCCAGACGCGGCGGCTCGGCCTCGCGAACCGCGGCGAGGGCGGCGGTGAGCGGCAGCGGCTCGACCTCGATCGGCAAGCGGCCAGCGAGCAGCTCGAAGAGCACGACGCCGAGCGAGTAGACGTCCGATCGCGTGTCGACGTCTGCCACCCCGAGCGTCTGCTCGGGACTCATGTACGGGATCGTGCCGATGATCTGGCCGACGGCCGTCTGCGCGGTCGCGACGCCGAGCTCGGGATCCGTCGCGCGCGCGATGCCGAAGTCGAGGACCTTCGGTCGGCCGTCCTGATCGACGAGGATGTTGCCGGGCTTCAGGTCGCGATGGATGACGCCCTTGAGATGCGCGTGCTGGATCGCCGCGCAGATTTCCAGGAAGAGCTCGAGACGCTGTCGGCGGTCGGCGCCGGAACGCCGCGCCCATTCCCCCAACGGCTCGCCGTCGACGAGCTCCATCGCGAAGAACGGGCAGCGGTGGCCTCCGACATCGGCAGTGCCCGCTTCGATGATCTTCGCGATGCCGGGGTGCTCGAGATGCGCGAGAACCTGCGTTTCGTGCTCGAACCGGCGCAACATCGACGGCGTCACCAGGCCGCCGCGCAAGAGCTTCAACGCGACTCGTCGGCGCGGGCTCTCCTGCTCGGCGAGGTAGACGATGCCCATGCCGCCTTCGCCGAGCGTGTCGAGGATGCGATACGCGCCGATCGACGTGCCGACGAGGCCGACGCGCGGCTCCGGCGACGTTTCGCGATCGGACGCCGCCATCGGCGGAGCACCCTTCGTGGCCGCGGGGTCGGAGGCGAGCTGCAGGACGGCGGGAGTCTCGAGAAACGCGTCGGAACGGTCGTCGTGGCCCAGCAGCTCGGCCACCTCGCGACGCAGCTCGTCGTCGCCACCGCATTGCGCCTGCAGGAACTCCGCTCGCGCCGACTGCGGGAGATCGGCCGCGCGCGCGAAGAGCGCAGCGATACGTTCGTCGCGGTCCGCGGGTGTTTCCGATGCGCTCATGCTGTGACGACTCCCTTTCTCGAGCTCGCCCGAGCGTCGGTGAGCGCCGGCCGGTGGTCGCAGCGCGGCTTCAAGGGCGAGCGGGACGACGTGTCGGCAGCGTCTCCGTCGGCTCGATCTCTCCCCGCAGCAAGCGGCCTCCCTGGCCGACGAGCCAGAGGTAGTGGTCGCTGGGAAGTCCCTCGTAGTCCAGGAAGGGCGACTCGCCCACGGGCGGCGAGTTCGTGCACTTGAAGATCGCGGTCGCCTCGTCGACCTCGTCGAACATCGCCTGGTAGATCATCGTGGCACCGGCCCGCTTCGCCTCGACGAACTGCTTCCACAGGAACCGGCCGGACTGGCGCGGAATCTTGCCGAGCGGCGAGTCGGGTTTCATGTTGTGCCAACTGAATCCCGGAAACACGACCGGAAGATACTCCAGCTTCGCGTTCCGACACCACGCGATATCCGGTTCCCAGACCCGTTGCGCGATGGCGGCACATTCTTTCAGCGTACGGAAGCGCCCGACCATCCACGGGCTGACGATGTGGGCCTTGCGGATGATCGCGTGGACGCGCGGGTCGTTCACGCAGTCGCGCCGCAACGTCCTCCAATAGGTCGGGACGCCGACCATCACGGTGTTGCCGCCGTAGACCGGGTCGTCGACGAGGAACTCCACGAGTCGCTCACACTCCTCGAGCGTGTACTGCCGACCGTCGTCGAAGCCGATCCCCCAGACCGCGACGAGCGGCTTGCCGGCGTGCCGCATGTACGCCTTGTCCGCCGGATCGCGACCCACCTTCATGTGGTCGACGAGCATCTTCCAGTCGTCGATGACGCCGCGCGTTCCGTCGCGACGCAGACCCGACAGATCGTACATGACCGCCCAACCCCGACCGTGTCGATTGGCGCCGGCACGACAGTTCGCGAGCACGGTGTTGCAGTGGTAGAGACCCATGGCACCGCGGACCGAGACCCCGAACCGCTGGACGAAGACGCCGTCGATCGAGTGGTCGGCCATCCACTTGAAGTGCCGGACGACCGTCTTGCGCAGCAGCGGGCTGTAGACCTCGGCGACTGAACCGTCGGGATTGCGGAACGGGGTCGCGAAGCGCTCCTCCGGATCGAGCTCGCTGACATCGGGCCACAGATCGATGGTGCACATGCCCGGTCGAAACTGACCTCGTTTCTGCCAGTGGTTCCAGCCTCGGCCGGAGCCGTCGCCGTCACACGAGAACCAGCCCTGGTAGCCGCAGACGACCTTTCCCGTCAGGGTCGTCGCATCGATGCGATCGACGCGCGTCGATTCGGTCGCGGCTGGGAACGGGCCCGCGTAAGGAGCGAGTGTTCTCCGGATCACCTCCTCGCGGGAGACGCGTCGGTTCATTCGAAACCGCAGGGCGGAACGTGCCCAACGGCCCCAGACGCGCAGGTACTCCGGGGGAGCCGTCGCGCCGTCGCCGTTCGTGTCGATCCCATCGAAGACCTGGGCGGCGAATTCGGCGTCGACGTTCGATCCGGAGACGAACTCGTCGCGCGTGACGATGCCGTTCCGGTCGGCGTCCGTGCGGCTCACGATCGCCTTGGCCTCGTCTGTGATGATCCGATTCAAGACGTACTCGTCTCTCGTGACGTAGTCGTCGCCGTCGGAGTCGGCCGCGCGGAAGATCCCGGCGCGCGCCTTCGGGGTAAGGTAACGCCCCTTCTCGACGTACTCCTCGCGGCTGTGCACGCCATCGCCGTTCAGGTCGCCGAAACGGAACACGCGTCGGTAGGACTGGAGATCGTCCTCGCTCACGCCGTCGCGGAGCTTCGCGCCGAGACGACGCAGCGTTTCCGCGGCGGAATCTCTCCCGAGAGCATCGCCCGCGCCCAGCATGGCGAGACAGGACAAGAGGATCGTCGTCATCACACGGACCTTCGGGTTTCGTCTTCCTCGCGATTCGATCGGATCGGTCCTCGAGCAGGTTCGAGCGTCGGCGAGGGGAACCGTGAAGTCAAGGAGTCGGCGCGGTATGCTCGTCGCGCATCGAAGCGAACCGTGGGGACCCTGGAGCCACGTCATGTCGGCGTCGCGGAACATCGCTCTGTCGCTGATCGTCATCGGCGTCGTCGCGCTCGGCTATTGGCTGCGACCGCGGCCGGCGTTCGAGCTGTGGCGGGCGGCATCGCTGCCGCAACCGACGGGGTTGGCCGCACAGGGCTGGCGCCTCGGCGATCCCGGTTTTCGGTCCGGCGGTCTGGCACTCGTCGATGTCGACGGCGACGGTCGGGACGACATCGTCGTATCCCGCGTCGCCGAACGCGGCCTCCCCGGGCTCGTCGTCTGGCGCAATCTGGGCGCGCAGCGATTCGAGCCGTGGAACGAGGACCCGGTCCTCGGCTCGGTCGGTGGCGCGTGCTACGGCATGGGCGTTGGCGACTTCGACGGCGACGGTCGCGACGACTTCTACGTCGCGCGTCGCGGCTCGGACGCGCTCCTCCTCCACCGTGCGGACGGCTTCGAGGACGTGTCGGCCGCGTCAGGCGTCGAAGCGGCGACTCGCGACTGGCACGTCGGCGTCAGCGTCGCCGACTTCGATCGCGACGGCCGGCTCGACGTGTTCGCATGCCGACTGGGCGGCGCGTCGCGTGTGGAGGACGCCAGGGCGGAGGACGGCGCGCCCGTGGTCCTCGGTCGCGTGTTGCTGCAGCGAGCGCCCGGCCTGTTCGACGTCGTCGTTCTGAGGCGCGCTCGGAGAGACGGCGACGGGTCTTCACCTGGCTGCCTCACCGCGACGGCCGTCGACCTCGATGGCGACGGCGCGATCGACCTGCAGCTGCTCGACGAAGCGGGCGGCCGCTGGCTGTGCCGTGGGGACGGGCACGGCGCATTCGGTCCGGTCGAGGTGCTCGGCGGTTCGCAGGCGACGGCGGACGAATCGGTTCCACAGGGCAGCGGCGCGGATTTCGGCGACCTCGATGGTGACGGACGCGTCGAGTGGGTCGCGGTCGATCCTACGGACGGCGAGTCGCTCGAGTGCCTGAAGCGCAGCGGCGAGGAGTTCCTCAACGTCGCGGGAGTCTGCGGCCTCGACGTGCCGCGGCGCGCAGGAACGCGGAGCGTCCACGTCATCGACCTCGACAACGACGGTGACCTCGACGTGTTCGCGCCCGGGGGGCGTTCCCGCGTCTTCCTGAATCGCGGCGGCGGCGCGTTTCACGAGCCCGGCGAGCTCTTCGGCGACATGGTCTCGACCGAGCTGGCGCGTCGCGGCTCCGCGTGCGCCGATCTCGACGGGGACGGTCGCGTCGATGTCGTCACGGCGGCGAGTCCGCGGGCTCCCGTGGTCTACTGGAGCCGTCTCGATCGACGCCATTGGATTCGCCTGCGGCTGCGTTCGGTGCCGGGACTGGCGCCGGCGTCACCGCCCGGGGGCGTCGGTGCGCGGGTCGAGGTGCGGGTCGGCGATGTCACTCGCATGCGGATCGTGCGGCGCGGTGGCGGCGGCTACCTGTCGTCGGGCTCGGGTGTCCTGCACGTCGGGCTCGGCGACGCGACCCACGTCGACGGTGTGAAGATCGTCTGGCCGTCCGGAGTCGTCGACGAGCAAGCCGGCGTCGAGGCGGACCGCGAGTACCTCGCCGTCGAGGGTGAGCCGGGGCTCTCGGTCGTGGGTCCCCCGGGGCTGCCGCGGGCCCCGTAGGCGATCCTGCCGACGATCGATCGCGCGAGTCGGGGACGCCGCGATGGGCGCTTCCCGGGTTCTTCATGGATCCCTAGGAGGCTGTCCAAGAAACCCTCGTCAGGACCGAGCCCGACAGGCCGAGCC
>CAYMRB010000431.1:0-1272 GCA_964392615.1 uncultured Planctomycetia bacterium
ACGCGTAGTCGAGAATGTACTGGGCGTCTGCAATCCCGAGACGGCCGTCATCGTCAGCAGCATCGCCACGAACGAAGCGCACATCTTCGACAACACCGCCCGCAACACCACCCTGCGGGCAGATGTCCGGATCCACCAACGAGACCGACGGACAGTAGCTCGGCGTCGAATACGACGTCGACGGGTAGATCTTCAGCGTAAGATCCTCGCGACACGGATCCACGCTCTGCGCGTTCCGTGACACGACGCTCGCGACCGCAGGCACGCCGACCTCATCGCTCACCGACAGCGTCACCGTGTGCGCCTGCCAGTCGTTCGGTATCGTCACGCGGTAGCACGCGATCACGGTCTCGAGGTCTGTCACCGGCCCGATCGTGTAGTCTGTCGTGCCGTAGTCCACGACGACGCCCTGCGTGAACCCGCAGTCCCAGTAGCGCGTCACCTCGAAGTCCGGCGGCACCCCGTCTTGCACCGTCGCTATTCCAGATCCGACGTCGATTCCGTCCAGGACGAAGTCGCCCCCGTTCACCCCCGGCTCGAGCGTCGGGGCATCGTGCTCGACGCCGAGCGACCATCCCTCAACCTGATTGATCGACAGCGACATCGTCGTACGCACGTAGAGGTTGATTTGCGCACCGGGAGCTCCATAGATCCACACCGTCCCTCGCTCCCACGACGAGCCGTAATCCGTGCTGATCTCCACGTTGAAGCATGCGCTGTCCGCACAGCCGTAGCCGTAGGTGCTGCAACCGGACATCGCGCCGGCGTGGAAGTCGAGCAGCAGAAGCAGCAGCGGAAGCGCCGCCAGCGGCACGATCAAGAGCGCTCGCGCGAGATAGGACGTCGACGGCCCGGAGGCCACGGTCGAAGCAGCACTGCTGTCACGGGACACTTTGCTTCTCCTCTCGTCGCCCCGCGGGCGACCATCACTCAGCCGACGAAGAACCATGCCATTAGCCCCTTGGCCACGACGCACTCGAGTACCACGAAGGCTGTCAACACGACGACCCTCGCGACTCTCCAACGCTCCAGCAGCTTCGAGAGGCACAAGAAATGTGGAAACGACACCGACAGGAACCTGCCGAACGACAGTGCCGTTCCTGTCGATAGTGGCAGAAGGACGCTCAACGTCCCGTAGAGCGCCAGCGGCGCTGGCAGGTGACGCCACAGAAGCGGCAAGAGCACGATTCCGATCGCCAGCGCTACCAGATCAAACGGCGGCCCCACGTACTGCGTGGGCGAGCCGACCTCGCCGATTAGGTTCCCAACTGA
>CAYMRB010000431.1:1282-8561 GCA_964392615.1 uncultured Planctomycetia bacterium
ACTCCCGCGCCCAATGCGACTGTATGCCGAGGAATCCGAACGGTTCGCCGATTGCGATGGCCAACACGGTGCAGAAAACCGCGACACCAGCAAGCGGCGCCGCCGCGACGGCGAGCCCGCGCAAGCGACGTCGCGGGCTCGATGCGCGACCGCCCTGGCAGCGACCGAGGATCGCCCTGACCCATAACGCGCCGACGAGGACTCCTTGCGGCCGGCACAGTCCGGCGAGGAAGCTCGCGAGCGCACCTGCCGCCGCGCGCGCGCGCAGAGCAGCCCACGCCGCGACAACCGAGAGGAACAGGAACACGCTCTCGGTGTAGAGCACGCACTGAAATACCGCGGTTGGAAACGTCAGGAGAAACAGAACGCTCCACCACGGCGGGATACCAAGATGACGCGACAGGGCGAAGAGCCCGATCGCCGCCGCGCACGAAAGTGCCATGTTCAGCACGACCAGCACGACAAGACTACCGTGGTGACCCGCAAGCCTGCTGGCCCGGCTCAGGAGCGGGTAGAGCGGAAAAAACGCCCAGTTGCCGCGCGGTCCGGAGCGCACGTTCGGATCGTCTGCCGCGAGGCGCCGGTAGCCGCGCTCGGCGATGTCGAGGTAATACTGCCCGTCATAGGGCGCGAGACGCTCGAGGAAGCTCTCCTGAATCTCGGCCAGGCGTTCGGCACGCGTCTGCCCTTCCGCGAGATACAGGAACGCCCTGTAGTCTTCGGGGACGTCGACTTGCTGTGCGAAGAAGTAGAGCATCAAGAACGTGTACGCCTTGACGGCCAGGATCGCGACGGCGGGCCACACGAGTGTCCGGTCCCTCCACAGAGGCACAGAGACTCGAAGATCTTGGGTGTCGACCTCGCCCATGGTGTCGCGCCTTCCAATGCCGCTAGCGCGTCGGCGCAGCCCAATCTGGGAGATTCTGTTCCGACACTAGTTCCACCGATGAGATATCGCGGTAGAACCCACCCGCAGCCGCGTTCGGCAGCTCCAGCGCGCCGCGCGACGTTGCGGACACGAGCGTGCTCCACCCGGCTCGCGACGCCTTCGCGCGCACGTTCAGAAGCTCGGTCGGCGTGTCATCCAGCACTGTGTTGCAGCGGCCGTGCTGGTAGAGCCGCCACGTACCTCGCACCACGATGATGCTACGAACCTGGTCGTTCCAATCGAACTCGTTGGCTCGCGCGTCGACATCGATCGGCAGGTCAGGCACCGAGCCGGTGATCTCGACGCCGTGCCCCTGAAAGTCCTCCTGAGAGTAGAGAATCAGGAGCGGCTCTTCGGCGAAACGCTGCTGACCTTGCGAGCGCGGCGTGAACAGGAAGAAGGTCGAACCTGCCACCAGCACGCCCGCGATCAGGAAGACGGATGCGGTCTTCTTCATCAGTTGACTCCTCTATGCGTGGATTGTCGTTGTTGTGGTCGCTTCGGTTGCGGCGCTCCCTGCGCCGACCGCCTCGATCGCGCGTCGCTTCGAGGCTCTGTGAATCACCCCGTCGGCGGCGAGCGCCGCACACTGGGCCAGGAAGTGGACGATCTCTCTCGTGCCGAACTTGCTCTTGCCCGACGCGCGATCGGTGAACACGATCGGCACCTCGCACACGCGTAGACCGCGGCTGCGTCCGAGGAGCTCGAGGAGGATCTTGTAGCCGCGCGGCTTGAGCGCCAGCGTGCTACCGTCCAGGAGCTCGCGTCGGGTCGCGAAGAAGCCCGAGAGCGGATCGGCCACTCGGGTCAGGAGCCGCGCGAAAAGCGTCGCCGTGCGGCTCGTCACACGGCGACGCAGCGGCCAACCGCTGATCTCACCGCCGGCGTAGCGACTGCCGACGACGACGTCGTACGTCCCGTTGACGATCGGCCCGAGGAGTGCCGGCAGGCTGTCGGGGTCGTGCGACAGATCGGCGTCCAGGACTGCGACGCATAGATAGCGGGCTTCCACCGCTCCGCGCACAACGGCCGTCGCGAGGGAGCGTTCGTCACGACGGCAGACGACCCGCACCGGCAGCGCCGCTTCTGCGGCGATATCTTCCGCGACGCCCGCCGAGCCGTCCGGGGAGTTGTCATCGACGACGACGATTTCGAACGGGCACTCGAGCGGACGCAGCGCCGCGGCGATCCGCGGCAGGATGACCGGGAGGTTCGACGCTTCCTCGTAGGTCGGCAGGATAACGGTGACTCCTCGCATCGCGAACCTCCTATTCCTGCGGATACCTCACACAGCTGAGCGCATCCGGAGTCGGATCCGGCCCAGGCTCGGTGCCCACGATCGGTGGCGGTGGTGGCGCCGGACCGCCGTAGAACAGGAAGTTGAACAGGAACGCACCGTCGGTGACCTCGATCGTCCCCGAGTCGTCCGCATCTGCGGCGTCCAGGCACCAGAGAGTGCCGATGCCGCTGAACGCCCAATTGAGGATCGTGATCGGATCGGTGACGTCGAGGACGCCGCTGAGGTCGGCGTCGCCGCGGCGGAAGTCCACGGTGTTCGCGGTCCCGACCGGAAACACGTCCTCCGCCAGGAGCGTCAGAACGGCCGCTGCGGTGCCGTGGTTACGGCCGTAGCGCGGATCCGATGCATGGCTCATCTGGTCGTTCCAGCAGAAGCCGGTCGCTGGTTCAAAGCAGCCCCGGGCCGCGTCGATCCGGGTCAGCATGAGCGACCGCAGGTTGGCTCTCTCTGTGGGGTTCGAAACGTGCTCGATCGCGACGCCGGCTCCGTAGAGCCCGAAGAAGAAGTAGTACGTCGCGATGCCGTAGGGCGCGTGATGGAAACGGAGCTCGTCCTTCGCCGTCTTGAGAAGGTCGTAGATGTCCTGCTCCGCACCCTGCGCGTCCTCCGCCCGGCCGTTGAAGAGAACGTCGACAGCCCTCTCCAACCGCGCGGGCGTCGGAGTTCGCCCCCAGATGTGCAGTGCTGCCTCAGCGACGGACGTGCGCGCACCCGAACCAGCGACCGTTGCTCGTTCGCACTCGTAAGAGCGCGGCCACACGAGGTTTCTGTCCGCGTAGGTGAACGCACCCGCATGTGGACCGGGCAGGTTGAACGGCCCGTTGCCGACGATCTCGCCCGGCACACGCGCCGCCAGGAGCGCGTCGAGCGCGTTCTGAACGGAGGCGCCGTTGACCGCGTACCCGTTCTCCTGCGCGAGGTAGAGAGCGATCAGCGCCGGCGCGGTCTCGAACGTCGTCTGGTTGCAGTCGCCCGGCGGGCAAGTCTGCACGCCAGGGTCACATTCATCGCAATCGCAACATAGGAGCTCGCAGTAGGCAGGCGCGGACATCCCCTGGTGCGAGGCACCGAAACAGGACTCGAGAATCCCGATCAGCTTCGCCACGGCGGCGTCGATCGTCGCCGGATTTAGCTCGAGGATTGGGACGAGCCCCAGCTCCTTGAGCCGCACGAGATACTGCAGGGCGTAGTGTGGTAGCCCGCCCGTATCACTGCAATCTGACGGTGTAATCGGGTCGAGGTAGTAGTCCGTGAGGAACTGCGTCGCATTCGTGATCGCGGTTCGCGTCGCCGCCTCGTCGTCTTCAAGGTCGACCTTCGCGAGCGCCACAGCGAGCGCCTCCGCCGCGATGGCTGTCACGGCGATACTTCGGTAGCTCGTCGGCGAATTGTCGCTGTAGATCCAGTGGGTCCCAGCCTCCATCCAGGACACGAGATTCGACGCGCCGCCACGGACCATCTCGTTCCGCGTTGGCGCCTGCGCGTGTATGAACACGGGTGCGGGCAAACTCACGGCCAGCAGGCACGCGGCAAGCAGGAGCCGTTCGGAACCGCCCGTGATGAACCACCTCGACACGTTCGCCGACGTCCGGAGGCCGTGGGATCGCAGCATGGTCTTCTCCTCGCTGACCGTGGTAGCGACGATCGTCGGCCTTTCGTCGGCCATGGCGAAGAGCCCGAGCAGCCAAACGCAAAGGAACTCGCCCGAATCTGCAACGCGCCAATTGGCACATCCGTTGAGAACCTGCGATATGCGGCGGGCCGAACGGCCGGCCGCACAGACTCCTCGAGGCCCACACCGAGAGCAGCGAGCTGCGAGGCCAGTTGGCCTACGGTCTGTCGCGGACAGGTGTGGCTTCACGCACTCCGCCGTGTCCTTCGCGGGGCGCCTGTTCTTGCGGGTCTCATGCTGCTGTGACACATGTGGGGCCGACCGCCCTGACGAGCGAGAGTCCGGAGGCATCGTCAAGGAAGGTATTGGTGATCGAGCGCCTGATACCGTGTCGAACAACGGAACGCCAATTGGCACTTCGCATGTAAGTTCTTGGCTCCACGCTACATCGGCGCTGCTGCGCGCAGCAGGAGACATCGATCCGTACGCCTGCGCGTCGCCAGCGGCCAATTGGCGCCCTCTTCCGGCCGCTCCTCGGGCGGCCCCCGCCCTCAACGGGCGCACCCGACAGGGGAATCTTTGGCCTGGACTCTGTCGACCGGAATCGCGATACTCGGCTCCCAGGAGAGCAGCAAACGTGGAATCGTCAGTTGTGCCGCCGAGTCGTAACCCCGCGCCGACACCGCCCGACGTCGTCAGCGTCGTGCTTCACGACGTAGACCTCGACGACCAGACGTTTCGTGTTCGAGAAGGCCGAAGCGAGAAGCGTTACCCTTCGTCGCAAGACCTCGTCCCACCGCCGCAGCTGCCGATTCTGTGGCGACATGCCCCCCCTTTCGTGGCCGTGCGGGGACACGACTATCTGGACGCCGTGGCGTCGGAGCAGGGGCGATCCGCGCGCGTCGAGGCCGTTTTCCTCGAACCCCCGGACGGCTCGAGAAGCGCGTCCCTTGTCGACGCCATGGTGCTCGCATGCAAAGGGGACGGAGGTCGCTACCGCTTGACGACCCGCGAGTGTAGCCGCGCCATTCGACACCTCCAAGATGCCGGGTGCGGCGCAGTCGGCGTCCGCGACTTCGTCGTACGTCTCGGTGTGCCCACGCGGACCGCGGTACGCGCACGAGCTCTTGCGAGGGTCCAACCCGAGATCTGGCACTACCTGGAGCTACGCGTCATCACGTTGGCGCACGCCGAGATTCTCCAGAAGTACGCTGATGCGCTGTCGCAATCCCCCCCTTCGGTTCCGGATAGCGCGAGAGCCCGACACGTTCGCTCCAAGGTCCACGAGCTCGTCGAGCTGGTGCGATCCGGCGGGCTCTCGTCGCAAGCCCTTAAGGACACGATTTGGCCACCGAGGGCCCGCCGGAATCCTGCGGAACGGAATGTGTGGCAGCGCCTGTCAGCCGATCGCTGTCGAACAACGCAGTGTACGTTCTCGCGGCGCTCGAATCCGGAGCTACTCCGTCGCTTCGCCGAGCAATATCGCGGACTCGCGCGCCTTCTTTGTGAATGGACCGAGGAACACCGAAGTCCTGACGCCGGTCGATCCGGGCCTCGCGGCCCCTGAACGCCATCGCAGCAGACGCCGTCGGCCGGACGTACCCGGGAACGGCCCCCGCCAACGTCATGCGGGAACTGCAACGCTGCCCCCACCATGAACCGCGCGTTGCGGACGCGGAACAGCTGCTCGGCAGCCGACGGCGCCTGGAAGTCACGACCGCCGTGGAATAACGGTGTGCCACCCTCCATCGAATTCCCGTCGCGGCCGTCGGAACCGTCGCAACGAATTCGTTTCAGCGCTTCTTGCGCTTTCGCGCGAGCCGCGGCGGCGGTCGCAGTCACTCCGACCGGTCGACGATCTCCAAGACTTCGTGTCGACTCTCGGGCGACAACCGCGACCACGCATCGACCACTCGCGCCAACTCCGCATCGGCGCGTTGGGGCCATTTTGGGGCGAGTTCGTGACCGCCGTTCGACCCGGTCTGTCCCCCGCCCGTCCCCAACTCGACATCCGCCGCGGTCGTAACCCGATGCGCCTGGCCGACGTTCGACGTGTCGTGTCCCTCACTCGTCGCGTCCTGACCCGCACTCGATACTGGGCAACAAATTGCGGTTTCGGGATGCCATCCCGAACGGTCGTTTCCGGACACCATGACTCCCGGCAACGAGATCGACGCCTTGGCCCCACGGCGGCACATCGGTCAAGCCCCCTCGGGGCCTGAACTTGGGATTCGCGTCCCATAGGCATGCGGGATGGGCACTCGCGTTGCACTACGTGGGGTCATGTCACGACCACGCCCTGTCTTCCCCGGACGTACCTACCTCGTCACTCGTCGCTGCACGCAGCGTCAGTTCCTGCTGCAGCCGTCACCGCGCCTCGTCGAGCTCTTTCTGTATTGCCTCGCCGTGGCGGCCAAACGCTACGGCGTCGTAATCCACGCGTGTTGCTGCATGTCCAACCACTGGCATGCGGTCTGTACGGACGAGCGCGGCGAGCTGCCGAACTTCGTGCAGTGGCTCAATGCCACGGTTGCACGCGCGGTGAATGCGCACCTCGATCGCCGCGAGAACCTCTTCGCCGGCGCGGACACGTACAGTCGCGTCGAGCTCGCCACACGCGAGGACGTCCTCGAGAAGATCGTCTATGTCATCACGAATCCGGTGACGGCCGGCCTCGTGTCATCGTGGGCCAAGTGGCCCGGAGCGATCACCGGTCCCCGCGCGCACGAAGCCGCAGGGAAGGCCGTCGAACGACCGAAGCACTTCTTTCGGGAGAACGGCCCGCTGCCCAAGGACGCGACGCTGCGCGTGTCGAAGCCTCGGTGCTGGAGCGGCGTCAAGGACGCCGAGTTCGGTGATCTCCTGCGCGACCGCGTCAACGAGCGCGAGGCGGAGAAGCGTGCGGACATGAAGAGGCAGGGCCGGGAGTTCGTCGGCGCCGACGAGGTGAAACGCACGCCGCGCGCGCAAACGCCTGCGTCGCCGCGCGAGCCGCTCGGTGAGATCAACCCGCGCGTTGCGGCGCTGGACAAGTGGGTGCGGATCGAGCGGCTGCAGGCCAACGAGCGGTTTCTCAGCGAGTACCGCGACGCCTGGGAAGAGTACGTGCTCGGCGCGCGGGACGCGGTGTTCCCGGCCGGAACGTGGCTGTTGCGGGTGCGGCACGGCGTGAGCTGCCAAGCGCCGCCGTAGGGGGCACGGTCGACCACACGGCCGCGGCGTCGCCGTAAGGGACAGTGAGGCGGTGCGAGCGATGTCACTCGACGCGAGGGCTGGGGCGAAGTCTGCTCGCCGCGTCGGGCTTGTCGTTCTCCGCCGTCAACCGGAAGCCGCCGAGAGGCGACAGAGCACCGAAGAAGGTGGTCAGAAGGGGGGCGCGGAGCGTTCGTCGGTCGCGTCGTCGTCGGTTGTCACATTACTCTGGGTCGGGGCTTCCTCG
>CAYMRB010000432.1:0-4453 GCA_964392615.1 uncultured Planctomycetia bacterium
GAATTCGGCCCACTTGGCGCGGGCTTCCTCTGCCGTCATCTGGCCGGCGGCGACGGCCGAGCGCAACCGTCGGCCGATCCTCTCGAGGTCGACGTCGGGCTTCTTCGCGGCAGCGGCCTTCCTGCCCGCGGCAGCCTGCTTGACGCGCTTCACGGCCTCGTCGAACTTCGCCTTGGCCTCTTCCTCGGTCATCTCGCCGGCCTTGACGGCGGCGCCGAGACGCTCCTTGAGCGCGCCGAGGCGTTGACGCAACGCGCTGCGGTCGACGTCGGGCTTCTTCTCGGTGGCGATGGCTCGGACGCGTTTCACGGCCTCCTCGAACTTGGCCTTGGCTTGCTCCTCGGTCATCTCGCCGGCCTTGACGGCGGCACCGAGACGCTCCTTCAGCGCGGCGAGGCGCATGCGGAGCGCGCCGCGGTCGCCAGCGGGCTTCTTGTCGGCGGCGGCGGCTCGGACGCGCTTCACGGCCTCGTCGAACTTGGCCTTGGCCTCTGCCTCGGTCATCTTGCCGGCCTTGACGGCGGCACCGAGACGCTCCTTCAGCGCGGCGAGGCGCATGCGAAGCGCGCCGCGGTCGCCGTCGGGCTTCTTCGCGGCGGCGGCGCCCTTGGCGCGCTCCATCGCTTCGGCGAACTTGGCCTTGGCTTCGTCTTCGGTGAGCTCGCCGGCCTCGACGGCGGCGCCGAGACGCTCCTTCAGCGCGCGGAGGCGCTCGCGTATCGCACCAGGCTCGCCGCCGCGCTTCTTCGCGCCAGCGGCTTTCTTCGCGGCGATCTTCTTCTCGATCGCGGCCCACTTCGCTTTGGCCTGCTCCTTGGTGAGCTTGCCCGCGGCGACGGCGTCACGGAGCTTTCGTTCGATCGCTTCGAGCCGGTCGGCCTTCTTCTCGCCTTCGCCGGCGCTCGCCTTGCGCAGCGCCTGCAGCATGATCCTGGCTTGGGCCGGGGTCAACTCGCCCGCCTGGACGGCCTCCCGAAGTCGCTTGCCGACGGCCTCGTAGTCTTGCGCTCGAGCCACGCCGAGGGGCAGCACGAAGAGGGCGGCGAGCAGGACGCATGCCTGCAGCGGACGCGATAGTGATCGATTCGTCGCGTTCGACACGATCATCTGGAATCTCCTTTCAAGGAATCCGCCACTGTTGATCTCGCTGGCCACGGCCGGTGGACGGAGCACCGGAGCGGCGAGAGACTCGACGGCCTTCAATATCGAATCAGCGTAGGTGCGGCGGCCCGGACGCAAGCTCGACAAGACGAGCGCGTCGCAGCAGACCTCTTCCGAGGCGCGCAGATTCCGCTGCGCCCACCAGACGACGGGGTTCCACCAGAAAACGGCACACGCCGACCACTCGAGCCATCGGACCAGGTAATCGCGACGCCGCACGTGTGCGAGCTCGTGCGCCAGGACCCAGCGCCACTCTCGCACCTCCAACCGCTCGAGCAACGTCGCCGGAAGGACGACCCGTACCTTGCCGCCTGCCCACCACACCATGGGCGACAGGCGCGCGGACGTCGTGCAGATCTGCGGCATGACGCGCAGCTCGAGACGACGCGCCAGCTCTTCGGCGACGGCTTGCACCTGCGGCGGAGCGGTCTCGGACTCCGACGCCAGCAGGCGGCCGAAGCGGCGGACGCGGACGAGTGACCAGACGAGCGCGGTTGCGCTTCCCAGCGCCCAGATCGATAGCCACCAAGGGCTGCCGTGCGTCATCAACGAGAGTTCGCTCGCACTCGTCTCGACCCCGACGGCACCGATTGCCGATTCGGCCGGTGCGATTCCGCCGGCGAGTACCGTTTCCGGGGCTGCCGACGCGGTGTCCATCGGGATCGTGACGATCGGTGGCGTCACGAGCTTCACGAAGACGAGCAGCCACAGCAGGTGCGTGAGCTGAGGGCGTTTCGCGACGATGCCGACGACCACCGCGACGAGCGCCAGTATCAGCGAGAAGCCGGCATTGCTGAGCCCCATCTCGAGCAGAGACTCCGTCATGCCCCACCCTCCTCGCATGCGTGCTCGTCGAGAATCGCGCGGATGCGGTCGATCTCGTCGCGGGAGATCTTCCTCTCCTCCACGAGATGCGTGATCAAAGGCGCGATCGAGCCGGCGGTCAGCTTCGCGGCAAGGGATTCCAGCTGCGCAGCGGCGTAGGTTCGACGTGAGATCGCCGCGGAGAAGAAGTGAACGGACAGACCGCGATCGCGATCGACGTAGCCCTTGTCCTCGAGGCGTTGCAGCAGCCTCTGGACCGTACCGTGTTGCGCTCGAGTCGCATCGGGATACAGCCGTTCGCGAATGTCGCGCGCCGTCAGGCGATCGTCCTGCCAAAGCAGATCCATGATCGCCAGCTCCGCGTTGGCGAGAGCGGGTCTCACGTCGTCCTTCTCCAGACCTCGTCGAATCGCGTCGCCCGCCGCTGAGTACGACGGGCAGTCGTTCTTGTACGACAGGTTGTCGTACTTGTCAACGGTCTTCCGGGGAGCCGCGAGTCAGCCTGGCACAGAGTCCTTCAGCACCCCGCTTCCTGCGACCAGCAGCGCTCCGCCGGATCCTCGGCGAGTCCGCAGTCGGGATACGGCTCCGGGGGCGGCGCCCCGCCGAGGAACAGCGAGCGGAGCGCATAGACGACGTCGGAGACGTTGATCGACCCGTCCGCATTGCAATCCGCAACCGGTTCGCAGGCCGGCGCGTCTCCACGCCGGAAGAACCAATCGAGGGTGTGGACGGCGTCGGAGAGACCGAGCGCCCCGTCGCCGTCGGAGTCGCAGCGCAGGAACGGCGACGGATCCCCCGCCGTGAAACGCACGGTGAGCTGGCCCGCGTCGCAGAACGGAACCGCCGAAATCCCAGTAGAGCTCGAAGCCGGTGACGCCGTGTGGCGGCCAGCGGCGGCGGATCTCCTCGAACGAGCCGATGAACTCGGTCGGGTGCCCCATCGCATCGCCGATCGCGGCACCGAGGACGGCGCCGATGCGCCGGTCGGTCAAGCTCGGCATGTCACTCCTCCAGGAGCGTTGCGAGCTGTTGCCGCAACGCGCGCAGGTCGCGCTCCTGTTCGGCGCTGTAAGTGCCCAGGCGCTGAGCGTAGGTGTCCAACCACGTTGCCAGTCGTTCGCGGCTGTTCGCGTCGAGACGCACGCCGTGGTGGCCGTCGTCCGCTGTCAGAAGCGCGAGCAGCCGGCTCTTGCGCGACGGGCTGTCGCCGACGGTCGAACGGTCCTTCTCGAAGGCGAGCTTGCGCAGCTCGCCGTCGCGCCAGCTCATGAGCGTCGCGTACGCGCGCGCCGGCGTCAGGTCGAGCTTCGCGGCGACGGCGTCCTCGGCGCCCGGCTCGTGGCACGACACGCAGCGCGCGTTCAGTACCGGGCCGACGAGCTCGTCGAATCGCAGCGGCCACGATCCGCTCGGAGCCGGCTTGAGCCGCGACGGCGGACGCATCGTCGCGATCGGCACACGTCCGGCGGGCGGCGTCGAGTCGCGCGACTCGTGACAGCCGACGCACGACAGCGTCTCGTTCGGCTGCACGTACGTCAGCGAGCGCATCGTCTGCACGCTGACGCCGTCGGCATCGAGCGCTTGGAAGAACACCGGGATGCCCGACGGCACGCGGAAGTGCGCCGAGCCGTCCTTCTCGACGGGCACCGTGCCGAGGACGAACTTGCCCGGATCCTCGCGCGATACGCCGAGCGACGGCCGGTTCATGTGTGGCTGCACTTTCGGCGGCACGCCGATGACGCGCAGGCGCTCGATCGTCCCGCGTTCGACGCCGTCAAGGCCCTCGTACACGTCCTGGAGCACGAAGCGCCCCTCTTGCGCACCGTCCCAATCGACCGTGTCGGCGATCGCGGCGGGGCGCGCTCGCGGTCGGATCGGGATCGGATTCATGCTCGAGATCTCCGGATCGCGATGCAGTAGCGTCAGATTGCCCCACGCATCGAACAGGTAGATGCCGAGCGCGTTGCGCGGGTTGCGCGGATCGTCGGGCTGCATCAGCGTGTGTGCGGGAAGGCGCCGATCGCTCCACGCGACGATGAAGTGCTCCTCGCTCAGCGGATGCGGTCCGGCGTAGTAGGAGCTCGGCCACCCTTCGGTCTCGGGGAAGCAGACCTCCGGCGTCAGTCGCGTCAGCGGTCGTTCGAGCTCGTTGCCCACGCGAGGGTCGAGCAGGACGAGCGAGCCACCGGTGTTCGAGTGGTGCGCGGTGGCGGTGAACAGGAGTCGCTGCGAGCCCGGTACGGAGCGCGCCTCGAAGATGCACTGCGGCTTCTTCGTGTAGTTGCCGTAGACGAGCTGCGAGCTCGTGCCGTCGGGATTCGTCGACCACAGGCTCATGAAGTGGCCGTTGAAGCGGTCGATGTAGTCCCAGCGCGCGTAGAGGACGCGGCCGTCGTCCGCGACGGAAGGCGTCCAATAGAAGTTATCGAACGCGGAGAACGGACGCAAGTAGCCGCCCTCGCCC
>CAYMRB010000432.1:4463-8551 GCA_964392615.1 uncultured Planctomycetia bacterium
GGGGGTGAGCGGCCGCTGGGCGCCGCCGTCGCGGTTCATGCGGTGCAGCGTGAAGACCGCGACCGGTCGGCGATTGTCGCCGCCGCAGCGCACGTAGCTGTCCGGGCGTGTGGACGCGGTCGTCGCGGCGGTGCTCTTCCGCGACACCTGTAGCGCCTGCCCCTTGCGCGTCGACAGGAAGACGATGTCGCCGCCCGGCAGATAGCGCGCGTCGAAGTCGTCGTAGTAGCCGCGCGTCAGCCGCCGCGCACCCGTGCCGTCGACGTTCATCTCCCAGACGTGGTAGAACGCGTCCTCGGGCAGCTTCTCCTTGTCGACCTTCTCCATGCCCGCGACGTGCGGGTAGTGCTTGCACCACGCGAACAGCACCTTCGTGCCGTCCCATGACAGCTCGGGGCGCAGGAAGTTGCCGCGCGGCCAGCTCTCGGTGATGCAGCGCACGGTCGGACGATCGCCCTTGAACCCACTGAGCACGTAGATGCCGCCGCCGCCGCGCGACCACCAGCCGTAGTACTGGTCGGAGACGTGCGGGAACATGCCCGGCGCGCGCTTGACGAACAGGATCTCGTCGAAGTCGAGCTGCGGATTCGCGAGCGCGAGGCGGCGCACGGCGAGGCGCGCGCGTCGGTAGAGCTCGCGACGCGTGTCATCCGCCGCCGTCGCAGGCAGTTGGCGCAAGCGCCTCGCGATGCTCTCGAGCGCGGCGACCTCGTCGTCGACATCGGCGCCGCGTCGACGCAGGTCGCGGGCGAGCTGCAGGCCGCGTTCGATCACACGGTCCGTCGCGGCGTCCCGCGGCGAGCTGCCGCCGAGAGAGTGCGCGACCGACCACTGGCTCGTGCTGCTCTGGGTCGCCGGTCGGCGGAGCGCGAGGTTCGTTTTCCCCTCCGGGTCGAAGATCTCGACCTCGTCGAGGTGGAAGTAGTCGGTGCCCGGAAGCTGCAGGCGCACGATGCGCGCGTCCCGGCCCGAGAGATCGATCGCGAGCGGCTTGCCGTCGGAGTGGCCGTGGAAGGTCGTGCCGTCGTGTTGATACACGCGGTGAAACGACGCGCCGTCGTCCGAGATCAGCACCATGATGCGCGCACTGCGCGCCGCGAAGTCGCCACAGCGGTTGTAGAGAACCATGCGGCCCAGCGGCAGCACGTCGCCGAGGTCGACCTGCCACCAGGGCTGCTTCTCGTGCAGGGTGTGGAAGCCCCACTGGCCGTTCTTGACGCCGTCACAGGCGCCGGCGGCGTCGCTCTTCTTCGTCACGGACCGGGCGGCTTCGAAGCGCAGCTCGTCTTGGCGCCGCCAGTCGGCTTCGAGCTGGCCAGGGGCGATGGCCGGCGTGGATTCGGCGCCGAGTGCGACGGGGCCGATCACGAGACACGCCAGAGCCGCCACGAACAGGGTGCGTGAGCGCATCGTTTGTCTCCAACGGGCTGGTAGGCACCAGCGTACGAGAACGCGTGCTCACGTGCCCCCGGAATCTCGGCCGCAGCCAGGGCGTCGTCGAGGGGCGGTCCCAGGGGACGGCGGCCTACTCGGTGGCTTTGTCCACCACTGGCGGCTGGCGCGAGAAGTCCCACCGGAACGTCGCCTCCACGGGTCCATCCGTGGTCTCGATCACCCACACGTGCCCGTCCTCTCGGATCACGTTCGGCTTCTTGCCGAGCGGATCGAGGCGGTGCAGCCGCAGCTTGAAGGGGGGAATCGGCTGTGGCGGGTTCTCCACGGCCAGCGTGCGCATGCCTACCCGTGTAGCCTCCAGCTCGGGCTTGAAGTCCCAGTCCGACGGCCACTCGTCGGGTGGCAGGACCGCCTTCCACAGGACCTCGGTCAGCCGTATGACGTAGCGTTCCTCCTCGGATCGAACTCGGAGCTTCAGCGGGGTTCCCGCTCGCGCCAACCACTCGACCTCGTCGAGTAGCGCGGCGAACATGTCCCGATACTGCCGGGCGTCCACGCAGATCTTCTCCCACCGCGCCAGCTCCCGGGCCCGCTCCGCGGGATCCTGCAGGCCCAGGATCTCCGCTCTCTCCTTGGCGTCGATGCTGCGACCTGCCG
Source organism: uncultured Planctomycetia bacterium (assembly GCA_964392615.1). Taxonomy (GTDB): domain Bacteria; phylum Planctomycetota; class UBA8108; order UBA8108; family UBA8108; genus CAYMRB01. Next base: position 6,516 of record CAYMRB010000432.1, read on the forward strand.
CGTCGATCGCCGCGATGATCGGCTTGGCCAGCTCGCCGTCGACGAGCGTGATCTCCCCCGTCCAGGTGCCCTCGAACGGATCGACGATCTCGATGTCGGATGGCGCGCTCTCGTTTCCCAGGCGATCGACAACAGCCACGGCATAGGCGTACTCCTCGCCGTTCGGCGCCTTGTCGGTATGGACCTCGTCCCTGGTGTGGCCGACGATCTGCAAGGCCGAATCCGGCTCGCTCCACTTGCGCCGATAGATGTTGTAGCCGTCGAACGCCGGGGCGAAGTCCTTCAGCTCCACGCGGTCCCAGACGATCGTCCAGTGGTTCGGAATCGAGTAGTCCGCGGTGCGCCGCCAGCGGACGTTCTGCGGTTTCAGCAGCAGCCAGCGTTCGATGCCGAGCGGCGCGGCCTTCTTGGTCAGGGATCGGTTCAGCGCCAGGATCGTGGCGCGGTTTGGCCCGTCCTTCTGGCCCACCTTCTCGATGACTCTGGTGTATCCCTCGTGGCGATCCAACGCGATGCTCTCGAACGCGCCGGGACTGCCCTCGCAGGGCAGCGTTCCCGCCATGGTGGTCAGCTCCAGATCGCCCGCAGCGACGTAGACTCGCAGGCCGGGCGACGGCATCCGGGGAGGAGCCACGTGGACGACCAACTTGCCTTGTCGCACCTCGGGCAGGCATTCGACGTCGGCGTAGAGCGCGTGTGCGGAGAGATGGGGCAGCGCGCCGATGGTGTGTGCCGCCCAGTGTTCGCACTTCGCAGTGAGCGGCCCGGTTCGAAGGGCCACCTGTCGGAAGCGGCGCGACTCGATAGTGGCTGTGCCGGCAAGCTGCCTGGCGGCCTGATGTCTCGCTTCCAGGCCCGCGTGGAACTCGGGGAACAGCGTGCCCTCCCACACGTCGTCGTGATAGAAATCCATGGCGAACTCGGTGAACAGGTCGGCGAGGGCATTCCCGTTCCGCTTGGGGAAGGTCGCCCGCATGGCCGCGTCGAGCCCGCCGAGCGAGACGTCGCCTTGCGAATTGGCGTGCCTCACGAAACGCATTCCCGCATCGCCATGCTTGTCGTCCAGCCAGCGCAGGAACACGGCGTATGCGTAGTACTCGGGGTTGCCCGTGGTGTCCATCGCCTGACGCAGGAGCTTCGGAATCGGTGCTATGTACTGCCGGGCGAGTATGTTCGTGGGATTATTGACCTTCTTCCAATACCAATATTCCGTATAGGCGGCGGTCGCTTCTAACCACCAGGTCCGATTTCCCCAGAGCTTGGTGCGCTCGAAATCCGCCCCCTGTGCCACATGCGTCAGCTCGTGGGCGACGGTCGCGCGCATCAGGTGGTGCAGATCGAGCCCGTCCCCCTTCGCCTGCTTCGCCATGTTCGCGGCCAGGAATAGGGGGCCCTCCAGCGGCGACTCTCCGTAGGCCGGCAACTTGAGCAGAAAGACCTGGTAGCGCAGCGCTCTGGCGGGAGGGAGGGCCAGACCCTCCGCCTCCAGCCCGGCCCGGCAGGACTCGAGCAAGCGGCCCAGCTCGAGCACGAACAGGGGGTGTTTCGACCTCGATCTTCCGGCCGGAGGCGCAGAAGGCACGCTCGCACGATAGGTCGCGTCGTCGCACACGACGTGTCGGCGCAGCGATGCCTCGCCCAGACCGAGCGGCTCGCGGTAGTAATAGAGAGTGAAGTTCCCTTCGGGAGTATGGTATACCCTGGAGTTGCCCCAGAAGAGTGTAGAGCGCAGCCTGCCGACCGTGGTGCCTCGGGTGACAAGGTACGCGCCGATCGCGACGAAGGATCCCTTTCCGGCCCCTCTCGCTACCCACTTTGCTGCCTTCTTCGCGAGGACCGTGAAGTAGCAGGCGTGGGGAATCTCCGCGGTGACGATTCGACGCTCCGCATCCACCTGCGACGGGAGAGGCTTCCACCGGCCGCCTTCCCACACGGCGAGAGTCGGCCCGTCGCCGGATCCGCGCTCGGAGGAATCGCCGACGCGATCCGGCAGGTAAGGCAGGCTCAGGCGAGCCGACCGTCTGAAGGTGTAGTGC
>CAYMRB010000433.1:0-1408 GCA_964392615.1 uncultured Planctomycetia bacterium
TCTCGGAACTTTAGGGATTTGCACGAAAACTTCTGACCGACGGCACTTAGTGCCGCCTTTCACAAGTTCCTGTGCATACGAGCGGCATCTACGCCCGCTGGCTTTGTTGCGCTCAGTCGACTATGCGCCTCCGGCATGGACTCCTTCGCGCGCCGCGCCAGCGAACGAATCTGCTCGCTCGATATGCACAGGAACTTGCGAAACACGGCACTTAGCCGTCGAGAGGGCGGGTTCGAGGGGACCATCGGAGATCCCACCTCCCCAGCGCGCCGACACTCGTATTCCTCTTCGAAGGAGGACTCAGGTGTCGGGCCGACCCATGATCCGATCCCGACGTGCCGAAGAAACCCGAGAAAACCTGTCGGCACCTCCTCTGCCTCCGCCATGACCCGTATAGACGGCGCAACAGACTGCCGAGCGCGTCGTGCTGTCCAAAGGGTCCGAGAGAGAATTCTAGCGGAAGGTAAGGGAGGTGGATCAAATGCGATGCACTGTGTGCAGGACTGTTCTTCTGGCGTGTGTCGGCGTCGTCACGAGCGCCCACGTGTTCGGGGGCTCAGTTCGGGTGGACTTCGGCTGGACCGGGCAGGACGTGCAAGCTGGCTGGGTTGAATCGTCTAGACCGTACGGCCCGGCCCCGTTCGTTCCGCTGGCGCTCACCGCGGATTTCGCGGCCACCGGCACGACGATCGGCTTCGATACCAGCCTGGATCGAGCCCGCAATCGAGGCGACATCGCGGCGGCGCAGGGCGACGTGATCGAGGACTTCATCTTCAGTGTCGGTGCCGCCACTCTGACGTTCTCCAATCTGGCCGCAGGCGACTACACTCTGACCGGCTACCACAACGACCATGCGGTTCCCGGACAGTTCAGATTCAGCGCTAGCTCCATCTCCGGGGTGACGGCCTCGGACCTCTCGGGAGCGCAGAACATCATCTCGGGCACGCTCACTCCGATCACGAGCACCATCACATTCGCGGCTGACGGCGTCAGCGACGTGGAGATCGGCTTCTCTCCTACCTATCTCGGGGTCGTCCTCAACGGCTTCGAACTCCACGGAGTAGCGCCGGTGCCCGAACCCTCGACACTTGCCATGTGTTCCGTCTTCGGCATGGTGGGAGTCGGCTTCGCCTACCGGCGTCGACGACGCAGAGCCGCGTGATTTCGTGGGGCAAGAGAGAGAAGGTGGGCACGGCTGACTGAACGGGGAGAGCTGTGGGTGGCCTTGCACACGCTCGACACGACGACCGGCGTCTCCACCCGCCAGCACGACACCAACCGACTCTTCCCGCGGGGCGACGACATCGTCTCCATCGGCGCTCCCAATCCCCGGCCCTACCCCCCCCACACACAAACCCCCCCCGGGGGGACGCGACGGGGGGGGAGATGCGCGCCCCCCCCCCCCCCC